>NZ_BLZR01000001.1:1579210-1895052 GCF_014193895.1 Clostridium fungisolvens
TATGAGGAGCAAGTTGCAAAATGCATAGAAGCTCTTTATAAAAACAAAAGCCATGCATGATAAAGAAAATAAAATTCTTTATATGCATGGCTTTTATTCATGACATTTTATAAATATCCTGTATGTAACAGTCACTTTTTATATTTGAAATAAATGAGAGTTGTGTTACTATTATATAGTAAGTGAAAATTGTATATTTGATAATAGGATTATTTTAAATTTGTATTTGAAGAAAGAAGGCAAGCACAATGATAAAAGTTGTAGCAAAACACTACGTATTTTCAGACAAGATTGAAGAAGTAATAGAGTTATCTAAAGAATTAGTGGCAGCCACAGTAAAAGAAGAAGGTTGCATAAGTTATGGGATGTATCAAGACGTGAAGGATAGTACAATACTTACAATGCTTGAAGAATGGGAAAGTGTAGAGGCTTTGAAGAAACATAGTGAATCAGAACATTTCAAAACTTTGGTGCCTAAAATGGCAAGGTTTATGGAAAAGCCAACTGAGATGAATGTCTATAGTAAGGT
Organism: Clostridium fungisolvens; assembly: GCF_014193895.1. Taxonomy (NCBI): domain Bacteria; kingdom Bacillati; phylum Bacillota; class Clostridia; order Eubacteriales; family Clostridiaceae; genus Clostridium; species Clostridium fungisolvens. The sequence continues at coordinate 1,579,740 of NZ_BLZR01000001.1, forward strand.
AATTTAATAGAAATGAATCCTATATAATAAGAAACAACCTAAAGTTATGCTTTCATAATTTTAGGTTGTTTCAATATATTTTGATAAAATCTCTTCTAAATTTTTGTTGCGTATAGAAAACATGCTCCCATTATAACTAAGTTGAAAGATGTCACCTCCACAATATTCAAAATAACGTTTGGAGCTATTACTGTACGTTATTTCTATAGAAATACTATCATCAAGCATCCCTTGCCAATTGCTTTTATAAAAAGTAGAGTTAGACAAAGTCAGCATAAAATTATCTTTATCTTTTCCGATAAACTCTATCTCCCTTCCATTAAGACCTCCAGTATAAAAGCTGACCTTCGAAATTTCATCACTTTTAAACTCTTTCTTTTTTTGAGTCCACTGAATTCTAGCTACAGTATTATGGGCTAAATCTGAATTCCATAGTATGACTGCTAAAATAGAAAAGAGAAATATTAATATAATGAATTTAGATGTAAACTTATTTGATTTCATAAAACACTCCTTAGTAATTATCTCATTTTGTTTACTTAAAGTGATTTAACATTAATCGCTAAATGATTGCAGTTCTTTTAGTGTTTTTTCAGTTTCAGAAAGGACAATAGGAAGTAGTTTTTGAGAAATATTGTAGTTTAACAAGAGTTTTGCTTCAGCTAATCTATTTGTTTGAATATAGATTCTTGCTAAATATAGATTTGAGGATGCTATCAAATGATTGTTTGCAATAGCTTGTACTTTCGATTTTTCAAAAAGTTCTTCACTTTCAGATAAGTTTCCTTTTAAATATTCTAATAATCCTTTTGTATTTAACAATGAGGCAGTGTAATGAATGTTTTTTAGAGTTTTATTTATAAAACGTTCACCAGTAGAAAATGTTTTAAGTGCAGCTTTAAGATTTCCTAATTCGCAGTAATAAAAAGTAAGGTTGTTATAGTATAATCCTTTAATTGTTGAAGAGGCGTCTTTCACATTTAGGTTTAGCATGTAATCAATAGCTTTTTGATATTGTCCATTAGAACTATATCCTAGAGGTAGGTTTAGGGCCCAATATAGCTTAATTGACTTGTTTTTTGTCTTATTAATTATAACTTGAGTCTCGTTAATATACCTTTCTAAATCAAAATCTTCATTTAATGATTTTATTAGCCTTCTCATCTCTTTTGAAGATTTCCTAAAACTTAAAATTATATAAGTTATTCTAGATATGGTTAAAAGAACTATAAAAAGTATTGATATAGTTTTAAGTATATCAATATGTTCTTCGGCTGCAAATGCAAAAACTATTCCAATTATGAGGCCGATTCCTAAACCAATTAGTATAGAGATTATAATTTTTTTGAAAAATGCTTTCAGATTCATAAATTCCCCCCTCTTATGTTGTTGTAATTTACCACCTTAATTATAAAACATAGAGTTATATCCTTCAATTATAATATATAGTTAAGTATTACTTAGATTAGTATTTATAAGCACTTTATATATTTAACGTATTTAGTCCTCAATGTTCCAGAAATATTTGTAGAAATAGTTATGAGAAATTACTTATTGTGATATAATTTCCATTAGTTGGGTTGAAAAAATACATATGCAAAATAATTAATAGTAGAAAAGGAAAATGTTAAATTAGAAACTGCAAAAAGCATTGATGAGTTTAACAGTAATATTATGAAGGATAAAAGGGGCAATAAGTATGAAAAAAGTAATAATATATTTTTCTATATTATGTTTAGCTTTAGTAAGTTTGGTAGGATGTAAAAGTGGTAAGGAAAGTACCACTTTTGTATCTAGTGGGGTTGTAGCAACTAGTATAAAGGAAAGTGGGACATGCAATGTTAGTGTAGAGCCTAAGATAGAATTACTTCAAGTGGTTCAGTATCTAGCTGGGGATCAAAGTATAAAAAGAGAAAAATTAAGTTATGACTATGAAAGTTATAGTGAAGATATCAAAGTATATTTTTCTAAATATGATAAAGAACCTGTTGTAAATCTGTATAAAAAAATGATGATGAATGGATTTTCATTCAGTACACCTCCAAGTGTTATGTTGTATGTGGATGACAACCTAAATCGCATACAAGGTCTGGATATACCTAATGAATATAATTCTGACGCAGGTAATGAAGAAAATATAATAAAATTCTACAAACTGTTAGCTGAGTTTAGAAAGAAAACTAAATTTGATGAATTTTATATACAGCATAAAGCTTATTATACAGGCTTAGTTTCAAAGGTTAAAGAAAAGCTAGATAAGTCTGGATGTATAGATAAAATAATTAAGTATTATGGATATAAGCAAAACAGCTATAATTTTATAATTGAATCACTATCAGTAGGTGGGTATGCAGCAAGAGTACCTTCGCAAAACGGAAAGTTTGATTTGTATGATTTTATGGTAATACCTAATAATGATGAAGAGTTTTTTCAAATGATAGTTCATGAATTTGGACATAGTTATGTAAATCCTTTAACTGAAAAGAATATAAACGAAATAAATCGGTATGATAATCTATTTACTCCAATAAAACAAGCAATGGCTAATCAGCAGTATGGACAATGGCAATACTGTGTAAATGAGCATATCGTAAGATCAGTAGCATATAGAAATTTATATTTTTACTTTGGAAAAAATGCAAGTGAGTACTATATAAACCTAGACACTTCTAAGAATTTCATTTACATAAATGCAATTACTGAGAAACTAAAAGAATATGAAAATAACAGAGATAAATATACTACTTTTGATGACTTTTACCCAAAACTAATTGAAGTTTTTAAGGAGTTATCAGAGAAACAAAAAGGCTAATGCTATGCATGAAAGATTGACAATACAGGTCAAGTAAGGGGGACTAATTCCATGATATCCTTATTTCAGGAGGTGAGAGCATGGAAAGTTTGGAAAAGAAAAATGCTGTTGCTCGTATGGTAAATTATATTGAAGAACATATTAATGAACCAATTACATTAAATATGCTGGCAAAAGAAGCTCAATATTCAGTTTGGTATTCTGCTCGAATATTTAAAGAAATCATTGGTAAGTCGCCTTTTGATTATATCAGAGTGGCTAGATTGTCAAAGGCCGCATTAAAGTTAAGAGACAAAGAAAATAGAATTACTGATGTGGCATTTGATTTTGTATTTGATTCTCATGAAGGGTTTACAAGAGCTTTTTCTAAACAGTTCGGAATTACTCCAAGTAATTACTGCAATAAGCAACCATTAATAAAGTTCTTTATACCAAACAATATCCGTGGGAACTACCTTAAATTTGAAAGAGGGGTGAATATAATGTCTGAAAATCAAAGTGCAAATACTGTTTTTGTTCAAGTAGTTGACCGTCCAGAGAGAAAGGTAATACTAAAGAGAGGTATTAAAGCTACTCACTATTTTGAGTATTGTGAAGAAGTAGGTTGTGAAGTGTGGGATGTACTTTGTGGAATAAAAGAGGCTTTGTATGAACCTATTGGAATGTGGCTACCTAAGAGTTTGCAGAAGGTTAGTACTTCAGAATATTGCCAGGGAGTTGAAGTGCCAATTACGTATTCAGGTGAAATACCAGAAGGATTCGATTTGATAGAACTACAACCATGTAAAATGATGGTTTTTCAAGGAAATCCTTATGATGATGAAAATTTTGGTGAAGAAATAGGTAAGCTGTGGGATACAATGAAAAAATATGACCCTAAGGTATATGGCTTTCAATGGGCTGACGAAGAGACACCAAGATTTCAGCTTGCACCAATGGGCTATAGGGGTTATATAGAAGCACGTCCAGTTAGACAATTAAATCTATAATAAGTTTGAAGCTCTATATTTTGTGAATATAGGGCTTTTTGTCTTAGTAAGATTAATAAGTGTCCAAAATAGATGAACCACTTCATAATTAAACTTGTATTTTCAAATTCTCCTCTCAGAACCCAGAGGAGTTTTGAAAATAGATTTCAGATTGAAGTGTTTCATCTTTGTAAAAAGCAATTTGATGTTAAGCTTTAATTACATAAAAGTCGCTATGATCATGATATAATTAAAATAAACGGATATGTATTTAATTTAAATTAGAGTTATAAAATGGAGGACATATATGAAAGATGTATGTTTAGTACTACCGAGCAAAGATTATGAAAAGAGCTTCCAAGAATATGCGATTTCTTATAAAAATACAGAGGACAACTACTATTTTGAAAAATATAAGCACGCAATAGAAAATTTTCACGAGTATTTAGAAGGATTGTATAAGCTTTCTGAAGGTATAGGCGTACCTGAGGATTCGGTTAGAACTACAAATTATTGGCTAGTAGATAATAATAATGTTGTTGGGGTAGTTAGATTGAGACATGAGGAAATAAAGGGAGCAGGACATATAGGATATGATATATCCCCTTGTTATAGAAAAAAAGGTTACGGTTCAGAAATATTAAGACAAGCCATTGAAAAGGCAAGAGAAATAGGAATAGAAGAGCCAATAGTCACTTGTAATATAAATAATTTGGGATCAAAAAAAATTATAGAGAAGAATAATGGATTATTACTCGGGATAGTTATTGATGAAGAAGAAAATGAAGAGTTATATGAATATAAAATTTTATCAAGAAAAGTATGATTCCAAGATTATAAAAACCGGAGGAATAGTTGTTACTGGAGCAGTAGAACAACTTAAAGCATTGAGCAATAATCCACATATAAAAGCAAGTACTTTTGGAGTAATAGCAGATAAATACTAATTCCATAAATCTAAAAAAATATACCAAAATCTGAAGAATGGTGTATTTTAAAATTATTTCTAGAGAGTATCATTAAATATGGGTAGCTTTAAGTCTAAAACTATTTTTAAAACACTGCAGATTTTTAATAGTGTATTAAAATATAAATTTAAGTATGAAGGGGTCATATATAGAATATTAGATTTAACAGGAGGATGATTTATGGGAAGTTATATAGAGAAAGCTTCGAAGGAATTATTTGAATACTTGCCACCTTTAACTAAGAAAGCGGATTTTGATGAGTTTTGGCAAGATACAATTAGTATTGCAAAGTCAGTGCCTATGAACATAGAAATGGAGTTATACGATTATCCTAGTCCTTATGTAGAGGTATACTCAATATCTTATAATGGATTTGATGATACTAGAATTCATGGATGGTATATGATTCCAAGAATAGATAAGGATAAAGATAAAAAATATCCATGCCTTATACACTATCATGGATTTACATGGAATAGAGGCAAACCTGCAGACTTCATTCAGTGGATACTAATGGGCGTAGCTGTCATATCTATTGATTGTAGAGATCAAAGTGGTTTAACAGGAAATTCTGCAAAGTACTCAAGCGGATATACTACCAATTTGAACTGTAAAGGTATATTAAATAAAAGTGAGTACTATTATAGAGCTGTTTATATGGATTGCTTGAAAGCTATAGATTTTGCTTGTGAACAAAGAAATGTTGATAGTACTAGAATAATTATAGAGGGAGGGAGCCAGGGTGGGGCTCTAGGAATGGCAGTATGTGCTTTAGATGAAAGACCATATATGGCAATGGTTGATGTGCCAAGCAATAGCAATATAGAAATAAGAGTGGAAAATGCTTTTGGTTCTTTTGCTAGTGTAACTGAGTATTTAAAGCTATATCCAGATAAGGTAGATGAAGCCCTAGATACCTTAAGTTATTTTGATACTATGAATATGGCTGATAAAATAAAGTGCAAGGTCTTGGCATCTGTAGGGCTTAAGGATACCACTTGCCCAGCTAAATTATACTTTGCTACCTATAATAGAATAACTAGTGATAAACAGATAGAGATATACCCTTTTAATGGGCATGAAGGTGGAAGAGAATTTCATAACGAAATAAAACTTAGATTTTTAAGAGATAACTTAAAAAACTAAAGAAATAGAAAATATTGAATTTAAGCATGTTGGTTAGTGATAATTAGCATGCTTTTTGGTCGTTATATAATCATTAAGTTTTGAAAATAAATGCAGTAAATATAAATATAATTTTAAGTAGTTTTATAAACTACGTATTGACTATTTTAAATTACATGATACAATGTTTATATAAAATAAGTTTATTTAATAAAGGAGAAACCTTATGTTAAATATAGATATTCTTCAAGATTTATATAAAAAAAATAAGAAATGCGGACTTGGAACTGGAATTCAAATAGTTACTGCTGAAGATGGAAGTTGGAATGTATTTATAGATTTGTTTAATACAGACTATGAAGGTAAAATCTTTGATCCAGTAGATATACATAAAAGTTCAAATAACTGGGTACGATGTTTTAAAGAAAATCAAATATTTAAAGGGTTTGGTGGAACTGAGAACTTAGAGGATATATTAGAAATATTCAATAAATGGCTTAATAATAGAGAAGCTCAAATATCAAAGCTTGCACAACAGTATTAAAGTTGAACCGAAAATATAAGTTTATTAAGAAGTGTCACATCCATAGTAGGATAATAAGATTTCTAATTTTAAGAGGTGAGTTTTATGGAATATAAAGAAAATTATAGTGTGGTTGTATATGGAGATTCTATAACCAGAGGAGTAGTATACGATTGTGATAAGTCAAGATATACAAATATAAAAGACTGTTTTGTAAACCTAGTTAGCAGCAGTATAAATGGTACTGTTTATAATGCTGGTAGGTTTGGAAACACAATAAAAAGGGGAATAAATAAAATATATAGTGATGTGATAAAAAAATCACCGGATATAGTTCTTATAGAATTTGGTGGAAATGATTGTGACTTTAATTGGAAGGACGTAGCTGAAAATCCAAATGTAGAACATGAGCCTAACACAGATATACCAACTTTTAAGAATATATTATTGAATATGATTGAAACAGTAAAGAATTCAGGAGCAACTCCAATCTTGATGACATTACCACCACTAGATTCTGAAAAGTATTTTAAATGGATTACTAGAGAAGACAAAAATTTTGAATGTAACATATTAAAGTGGCTTGGAAATGAAGATAGAATCTATAAATGGCATAGTCTATATAATGATACCATAAAAGAAGTAGCAGAAAAGACTATGACTACTATAATTGATGTAAGATCTGAATTTCTTAAATATATGGATTATAGCAGGTTTTTATGTATTGATGGAATACATCCAAATGAAGAAGGCCATAGCATAATAGCTCAGACTATTTTAAAGTTTGTAAGAGAAAAATATGGTTATATACTTCAAGGAAACTAAATAGATTTGCTTTAAGTACAAAAACAGCTTAAATTACTTAAGGGTAATTTAAGCTATTTTTTACTGTGGAGAAAAATATAAAATTTTAACAGTTACTAAAGAAAAACTTGGAATATATTAACTTTTTAATTTTACATGACTTTTGATAATATTACATATGTTGGTTTAATAGAAAAAATAAGCCAGCACTGTTGATGGACTACTGTCCCTATAGTACAAATAAATATTTATACCAAAGGGGGAGAGTAATGAAGGTTATTGTATGCGAAGTTAATAAAAAACCATATATTTATGAAATGGAGCAAATAGAAATATTGAATACCTTAATGGATGGGTACATGAAAATGTTTTTCAATGAAGATTCTTTTGCTGCTATATGTAAAAGAGAGAGTATTTCTAATTTGGAACCTAATAATAGACTCAATATAAATAATGATTTTATTTTGGTTGGTATTCAATACGGTAAAATAGTATCATTGTATGATGAACAAATTGATTATATCATCAATACAATTTTAAAAGATACGATTTAATGAGATTGATTTACTTGCATGAGGTTTTGCTGTGAATTGAAATAAATGAGTTAATATCAAGAGAATATAGGGAGAAAGTATTAGTATAAGGAAAATATTTTCAAAATTCAAAAAATGAATATTAGTAGTCCATTAACTTTTAATTTATGAAATAATTTGTTGAGTTATGGATGTGCAACTTCACAATGAAATTTATATTTTCAAATTCTCCATTCATACCCAGTGGAGTTTTTTTAAAAATTTTAGATTGAAGTGGTACATATTTGGCACTTAGTATTGATAAAGAGTAAGTTGAATACATATTTAAAGATAAACATTTTAAGACTAATTTATCAAAATAAAAATTTTTAGAATGATAGTAATAGTTTCATAAACTCATAAATATGATAAAATATAATAGTTAGATATCTAACTATTAGAGGTCTAACTATTATATTTTTGTTTGGAGGAATACAGGTGAATAGATTAGTAAGAGACTTAGAGGCTGTGAAATTACATAAATTGATTATTAAATTATCTAAGATTCATAGAAAAAAAGCTCATGAAGCTTTTCAAAGTATTGGATTAACTGAAGGGCAACCAAAGATATTGGATTATCTTTATCTTAATGATGGCTGTATTCAAAGAGAGATTGCAAGTAGCTGCAATATTGAGCCTGCAACTGTAACTAGCCTTTTGACTAATATGGAGAAGGCTGGGCTTATTCATAGGAAGCAGAATGCTAATGATAAAAGAATATTAAATGTTTTTTTAACTGAAGAAGGTAGAGTAAAGCAAAAGGAAGTAAGAAACGTGTTTGAAAATCTAGATAAAATATGTGTTTCAGGTTTTTCAACACAAGATATATTAGATGCGGAAAGGATACTAATTCAATTACATGATAATTTGCTAAAAGGAGATAAGAAATAATGAGAAAGCTTTTGAAGTTTTTAGAAGGCAAAGCAATTTTATGGGCAGTAATAGCGCCAATTGCAATGCTATTAGAAGTAACTATGGATCTTACACAACCTAAACTAATGGCAGACATTATAGATATTGGTGTAGCTAACGGTAATCTTTCTTATGTTTTTAACGTTGGAGCAAAGATGTTACTAGTGGCTTTAATTGGGCTGGTTGGTGGCAGTGCGTGTTCAATTTTTGCATCAATGGCAGCTATGAGTATGGGGGAGAAGGTTAGACAAGGGCTTTTTGACAAAATACAAAACTTATCTTTTCTAGAAATCGATAAATTTAAGACTTCTTCTCTTATTACAAGACTAACTAATGATGTTACTCAGATTCAAAACATGATGCTAATGGCCTTAAGGATGATGGTTCGTGCGCCACTTATGTGTATTGGTGGTATCGTGATGTCGGTAGCCCTTAGCGTAAAATTATCATTTATATTTTTAGGGGCTGTGCCAGTTTTGTTGGTCTCAGTTATAGTTATTGTGAAAAAGTCTTTTCCACTATTTTTAGCAGTCCAACAAAGGATTGATAAGATAAATGTAGTAATGCGTGAAAACATATTAGGAGTTCGTGTAATTAAAGCCTTTAATATGGAGGAAAAACAGTGCCAAAGATTTGATGAGGTTAATGATGATTTAATGGACAAGAGTGTTAAAGCTCAGAACATGAATATTATATTATGGCCTATAGTAACCTTTGTAATGAATGTTAGTATAATTTGCATTTTATGGTTTGGCGGAAATATGGTTTTTAAAAGATCGATTGAGATAGGAAAAATAATGGCTTTTATAAATTATCTTATTCAGATTATGAACTCTCTCATGATGGTAATAATGGGAGTCTTAAGCTTTTCTAGAGCTACGGCATCTGCGGAAAGAATAAATGAAGTATTAGAAACCGATTCTTCAATTAAGGAAAAAGCCAATTCTAAAGCAATAAAAAACTTTGATATAGAATTTAAAAATGTATGGTTTAAATACAGTAATAATAGTGAATATGTTCTTAGAAATATCAGCTTTAAAGTTTTAGAAGGAGAAAAGATAGGTATAATAGGAGCCACAGGTGCAGGTAAAAGTTCTCTTATAAGCCTTATACCAAGATTATATGATGCCACTTCTGGGGAGGTTTTAATTGGCGGTGTAAATGTAAGAGAATTAAGAATGAAGGATTTAAGAGAAAAGATTGGTGTTGTGCTTCAAGAAAGTATACTTTTTTCAGGAACTATTGAAGATAATTTAAGGTTTGGTACTGCAGAGTGTGATTTTAGTATGATGGAGAGTGCTTCTAAGGATGCACAAGCAAGTGAGTTTATTACTGCTAAGGAGAACGGGTATAAAAGTGTAGTAGAGCAAAGAGGCAAAAATTTATCCGGTGGACAGAAACAAAGACTTTCTATAGCAAGAACATTGATAAAAAATCCTAATATTTTAATAATGGATGATTCATCTAGTGCCTTAGATATGTCAACTGAAGCAAAGCTACAAAAAGCATTAAATAGAAGAATGGAAAAAAGTACTGTGTTAATCATAGCTCAAAGAATTTCGGCAGTAATGGATTCAGATAAGATTCTTGTTATTGATAATGGAGAAATATCAGCAATGGGAACTCATAAAGAACTTTTAAATATCAGTGAGATATATAGAAGTATTGCTATTTCACAGCTTGGAGAGGAGGTAGTATCAAATGTCTAGTCATAAAGAATTATCAGTAGCTAGACCAGGGGGACCAGGTCACATGAATAGGTTTAATAAAAAGTCTGAAAAACTAAGAGATCCACTAGGTACTGTAAAAAGAATTTTATCATACTTAAGTGATAAGAAAAAAATTATGGTGGTTGTTTTTATACTTTGTATTATAACTACTTTGATAACTATTACTGGAACAAGGCTTAATGGATATACGGTAGATAATTTTATAGAAAAAGGTGATATGCAAGGACTTTTAAAGATTTGTATAATTCTAGCTTTTATCTATATTGTTGGTATAGCTTCAACATATGTTCAAAATCGAATTATGGTAAACATAGCTCAAAAGACTTCGGCTGATATACGAAAAGATTTATTTAAAACAATGCAGAACTTACCTTTAAAGTATTTTGATTCTCATTCTAGCGGAGATTTGATGAGTAGACTCACCAACGATGTGGACAACATAAATACTACTCTTTCTCAAAATATAACTCAGTTGTTTTCCGGTGTGATTAATATATTAGGGATGCTAATAGCTATGATTGTCTTAAGTCCAATACTGACCTTGATTGGACTTTTGACCACTCCGTTAATGTTTGTTATGACAAAACTAGTAGTAGGTAAAACACAGCCCTTTTTTATAACTCAGCAAAAGGAATTAGGTAATTTAAATGGATATATTGAAGAGATGGTTTCGGGCCAGAAAGCAATTTTACTTTTTTCTAAAGAAGAGCATGTAAAAGAGGAGTTTTCTAAAATAAATAAAAGACTTACTAAAAGTGCTATATTTGCTCAGGGACTATCTGGGATTATGGGGCCAGTAAATAATTTTGTAAATAATTTAACATATTTAGTTGTGGCAGTAAGTGGTGGATATCTTATGCTTCATGGGGCTTATATTACTGTGGGTATTGTGCTAACGTTCATCCTATATATGAGGAATTTTACAAGGCCTATCAATGAAATTTTAAACATATTCAATAGTATTCAATCTGCATTAGCAGGAGCTGAGAGGATATTTGAAGTGTTAGATGAAAAGCCGGAAATAGACTTAAAGGATGCTAAGCGAATAGAGTCTATTGAAGGTGAAGTTGATTTAAAAGATGTTCATTTCTCATACAATAAGGAAAAAACTATACTAAGAGGTATTAATATAACAGCTAAGAAAGGGGAGACAATAGCTATTGTAGGACCTACAGGTTCAGGTAAAACCACTATTATTAATTTATTAAACAAGTTTTATGATATAGACAGTGGTGAGATAGCTATAGATAAAATGAATATTGAAGATATAAGGAGAGAAAGTCTTAGAAAAACAATATCAATAGTACTTCAGGATACTTTTCTTTTTTCAGATACAGTAAGGGAGAATATAAGATATGGAAGAATAACTGCAACAGATAGTGAAGTTGAGAATGCGGCAAAGCTTGCAAACGCAGATTTGTTCATAAAACAATTACCTGAAGGTTATGATACAGTTTTATCAGACAACGGAAGTAATTTATCTCAAGGACAAAGACAGTTGCTTGCAATTGCAAGAGCAGTACTTGCTAAGTCATCTATTCTTATTTTAGATGAAGCAACATCATCTATAGATACCCGTACTGAGGTTCATATTCAGGAGGCCATGTTAAAGCTTATGGAGGGAAAGACAACTTTTGTTATTGCTCATAGATTAAGTACAATTAGAAATGCTGATAAGATAGTTGTTGTAAAAGATGGAGAAATCATCGAAAGTGGACATCATGAAGAGCTTATAGATAATAGAGGTTTTTATTATAATCTCTACAACAGTCAGTTTAATACGGGGATGAGTATATAGAATCTTCTACAGAATCTATTTTGGAAATATAATTTTTGATGCCGGTTGGTACTTATGCGATTAGTTTCATAATTATGGTATTATTTTGATTGTTTTGGTAAATACTACTCTTAAATATTTAAGGGTGATGAATATGCAAAGAATTAAAGACTTCGAATATATGAATGCATATAATATACAAGGTAAAAAACTAGGTTCAATAAAAGAAATATATATTGACTTTTTCAATGGAAAACTTAAAGGATTTGAAGTAAATAGAAGGGGGCTAAAAAAAGAAAACTTCATAGATATACAAGATATAATAACGCTAAATAAAAGTTTGATATTTGATAAATTCAGTAAGGCGCAAGGCCTCCCTTTTTGCAAGATAAAAAGTATGGATGTAGTAGACAAATGTGGAGAGATAGTAGGAGTAGTTGAGGATATAGTTATTGATCCATCAGATTATACCATTAAGGGACTAATAATATCCTCTGGTTTTATAAACAAACTAATAAAAGGGAAGAATATAGTGCTGCTAAGTCAAATCATACTAGGAGAAAAGTTTATTTTGTATTATGGAAGCTATAATGTGCTATTAAAATCAATGCCACATAGCTTTACAAAAGGAGATTGCTATGAAGAAACCTAGTAAAAAAATTATAATTAATTTGATATTAGCGGCAGTGATCCTAATAGTTGTGGTTCTATATATTAAATTAAGGATTATAAGGGAAGTTATCTTTATTATCATTTTTTCCTTCATTGTTTCCTATACATTAAAACCTCTTTTAATGTATAGCATGGAAAAGACCAAGATAAATAAGAAGCTTGGTGCAGGCTTAATTATTTTAGCTGTATTCAGCTTTGTTGTGATTACAATAGTAGGTGTAATTCCTTCACTTTTTAAGGAAGGTGCAAATATAGAGACTATAATGAATTCTGTTGAGAGGTTAGTAAACTGGGTTAATTCGAAAGTACATATGAATCAATATGGAATTTTTGATACTCTAAGTGTGCAAATTAACGAAAGATTAAATGTAGCATTAAGCAATTTTTCTGAGAAGGCTTTTGATAGCCTAGTAGATTTTAGTGAAAATTTGCTTTCGCTTGCAGTTGTTCCTGTTGTAAGTTACTATTTTTTGGCTGAAGGCAATGTGATCGAAAATAAGCTTTTACTATTAGTTCCAATGAAAAAAAGATCTATTATTAAAAGAATAATAAGTGATATCGACAAGGCTTTAGGTAGATATATATTTAGTCAGTTTGTATTATGTATTATAATTGGAGTACTTACTTTTTTTGTGCTAATATGCTTGAAAATACAGTTTCCTATTCTGTTATCAATTTTTAATGCAGTGGTAAACATAATACCGTACTTTGGACCATTGATAGGTGCGATACCTGCTATTTTAGTAGCTTTAATTCAGTCACCAACCAAAGCTATATATGCTACCATATTGCTTTTTATAATACAACAGGTTGAAGGAAACTTGATTTCCCCTCAAATAACAGCTTCAAGTATAAAGATGCATCCACTATTAATAATAATACTTTTACTTATAGGCGAAAAAATTGGTGGATTTTTTGGAATGATTTTAGCAATACCTATAGGAGTTATAATCAAAGTTATTTATGAAGATATTGATTATCATATGTATTAGATATAGATTTCGATGGTTTTACGAATCTTTATTTGGATAGATTCTAATATGAAGTAGTTTATCTGTAAATAGACATTGATAAAGATATGCATACTCCTGAATAATCAACATTATTACAATATAAACCACAAATTGAGCATATTTTTAAGTAAATATTGACAGAGATAAAACATTATCATATAATTTGCCTATAAAGTTAATAACGGTGTGATGACAAGAATAAGTAGATAAATTATGACTACAAAGAGAAGAAGTGGTTGGTGAAAACTTCTTAGCATAGTTATTGAAAGCTATCTTAGAGCACTTTTCTTAAGAGATGTATTTATTAAGTACATAATTAGGGTGGTACCGCGGAAGTATAGCTTTCGTCCCTTGCTGGGATGAGGGCTTTTTTTTTATTCTTTGGAAATTATAATATATAAATCTTTGGAAAACTATATTTTATTATAAGGGAAAAATGATTTATAAAAACAAAAGAATAAAAAGAGAAATCTATCGCCTGCCAGATTTTCCTCATATGTATTCGGAAAGGCAGATGCGCAAAAAAAACCACTGAAGAAAATCGCTTCAGCGACTTTTTATTAATATCTTAAAATATTTGTATATATAAGAATGGAGGAAATAATATGAAATACATGGGAGCAAACGAATTAAGAGATGCATATCTAAAGTTTTTTGAAAGTAAAGATCATCTAGTAATGCCATCATTCTCGTTAGTACCAAAGAATGATAAGAGCTTACTTTTAATAAATGCTGGTATGGCGCCTTTAAAACCATATTTTACTGGAGTTGAAGAACCACCAAGAAAGAGAGTTGCTACTTGTCAAAAGTGTATAAGAACTGGCGATATAGAAAATGTAGGAAAGACTTCAAGACATGGTACTTTCTTTGAAATGCTTGGAAACTTTTCATTTGGAGATTATTTTAAGAACGAGATAATTCCATGGGCATGGGAATTTATAACTGAAACTCTTTCTATACCTAAAGATAAATTATATGTGACTATATATCTAGAAGATGATGAAGCTTTCGATATATGGACTTCTAAAACGGATGTAGATCCAAGTAGAATATTTAGACTAGGTAAAGACGATAACTTCTGGGAAATAGGAGTTGGACCATGTGGACCATGTACAGAAATCCACTTTGACAGAGGTGATGGGAAGATTACTTCTGTAGAAGAATTTGTAAAGGCAGCAGATGAAGATAGAGTAGTAGAATTCTGGAATCTAGTTTTCACACAATTTGATAAAGATGAAGAGGGAAATTATAACAGATTAGCTAAGCCTAATATAGATACAGGTATGGGGCTTGAGAGAATTACTACTATTATGCAAGGTGTAGATAATATTTTTGAGATTGATACCGTTAAAAATATATTAGGAACTGTAAGCAAAATAGCAAATGTAGAATATAAATCAGATGACAATAAAGATGTTTCTTTAAGAATAATAACTGATCACGTAAAAGGTGTAACTATGCTGATATGTGATGGAGTTCAACCTTCAAATGAAGGAAGAGGTTATGTGTTAAGAAGACTTCTAAGAAGAGCTGCTAGACATGGAAGGTTACTAGGAATCAAAGAGCTGTTCTTAACTAAAATAGTTGATTCAGTTGTTGAAAATTATTCAAGTGGTTATCCTGAACTTTTAGAGAAAGCTCAGTATATAAAGAAAGTAGTTCTATTAGAAGAAGAAAGATTTAATGAAACTATAGACAGTGGTATGGATATACTTAAAGGATATATAAATGAACTTGAAGCTGCTAAAGGAGAAGTCCTTTCAGGAGAAAAAGTATTCAAATTATATGATACTTATGGATTTCCATTAGAGTTAACTGAAGAAATACTTGAAGAAAAGGGCATGAAGGTAGATCTTGAAGGCTTTAACAGGGAAATGAAGGAACAAAGAGAGAGAGCAAGAGCTGCAAGAGGAACTACAAGCTACATGGGCAGTGATGAGATTCCTGTAAATAAAATAGAAGCAACTCTAAGCACAAACTTCGATGGTTATGGAACAATAAAACATCAAGGAACAGTACTATTACTTTCAGATTCTACAGAATTTAGAGAAGAGTTATCAGAAGGTGAAGAAGGTTTCTTAGTTGTTGATAACACACCATTCTATGCTGAAATGGGTGGCCAGGTAGGAGATACTGGAATAATAACAGGAGAAGGATTTAAAGCAGAAGTTTTAGATTGTAAGAAGAATCCTGGTGGAAAGATTTATCATGTTATAAAAGTTACTTTTGGTACTGTTAAGGTTAACGATACTGTAAGTCTTGAAGTTGATAATAACAGAAGAAACAGTATATGCAAAAACCATACAGCTACTCATATGCTTCATGAAGCGTTAAGAGAAGTACTTGGTGAACATGTAAACCAATCTGGATCATATGTAGACAGCGAAAGACTTAGATTTGACTTTACTCATTTCTCAGCATTATCAGCTGAAGAGTTATATAAAGTTGAAACTATGGTAAATGAAAAAATAATGGAAGCATACTCTGTTTGTACAGATGTGATGACTATAGATCAAGCAAAAAACAGTGGAGCTATGGCTCTATTTGATGATAAATATAGTGATGAAGTTAGAGTAGTATCTATAGGTGATTTCTCAAAAGAACTTTGTGGAGGTACTCACGTAAGTAATTCAGGACAAATTGGATTATTTAAAGTAGTTTCTGAAACTGGTGTTGCAGCAGGAATAAGAAGAATAGAAGCGTTAACTGGCTTTAATGCAATAAAACACTTTGAAAGTAAAAGTGAAATCATAAGAGAAGTTACTTCAACACTAAAATGTAATGAAAAAGATATTTTAAGAAAATTACATTCACAAACTGTTGATTTAAAAGAAAAGGAAAAAGAAATACAAGAGCTTAAGCTTAAAATGGTTCAAGGTTCTGAAAATGATATTCTAGCTAGTGCTAAAGAAATTAAAGGTGTAAAAGTTGTGGCTTCAACTGTTGAAGGCCTTGATGGAAATGCGTTAAGAGATTTAGCTGATAAAATAAGAAATAAAGTTGGTAATGGAGTAGTGGTTTTAGGAAGTGCTGCTGACGGAAAAGTAAACCTAGTAGCTATGGCAACTAGAGATGCTATAGAAAAAGGAATACATTGTGGTAAGATTATAAAAGAAGTAGCAACAATCGCTGGCGGCGGCGGTGGCGGAAGACCAGATATGGCTCAAGCTGGAGGTAAGAATCCAGAAAAGCTAAACGAGGCATTAGCGAAAGTAAATGAGTTAGTAGAATTATTGGTAAAATAGTGTACATTTCCATAAATATCATTTATAATTATATTAAACATAAAACAGAATAAACAATTGTTAGTAGGTTAATACTAATTTATATGATATTTAAATAATTTTTTCATGTGAACCAGTAAGGGGGTGAAGCTGCCACTTTAAGCAGCGAACTTATGGCAAATAATTTAGATCATACAATGCAATTTGACTTTACAAAGAATAAAAAAGACTTGACAAAGGCTATCTTGAATGAGGTTTATAATTCTTTAAAGGAAAAAGGTTACAACCCTGTAAATCAACTTGTAGGTTATTTAATTTCAGGAGACCCTACTTACATCACAAATTATAATGGTGCAAGGGCTTTGGTAAGAAAACTTGAAAGAGATGAAATTCTTGAAGAGGTAATAAAATCTTATCTAGAGATAAAATAGAGGGTGCCCATTTGGGTACCCTTTAATGTTATAAAATATAATAAAATTTATTTTTTGCTTTTACTTTGGGTATAATTGAATTTTTTTTCATTAAGAAGGTTATTATTTAACTTATAGGGAAAATTAATATTTAATTAAGGATACTTTTTAAAATTATATTAAAATACCTGTAACATATAAAACCATAAATAATTAATGTATCTTCTTTAATAAGATGAATTTTATTTACACAATATATGGGTAGTAATTTGATTCATATATTTAAGTAAAACGTATAAATAAGTATTGCTAATAGACCCTATAGGAGAAAACGATGCGTATAATAGGATTAGATTTTGGACAAAAAACTATTGGGGTGGCAGTATCAGATCCCTTAGGATTTACTGCTCAAGGAATCACAACGATTAGAAGAAAAAACTTCAGATATGATCTCGAAGAAGTGAAGAAAATCTTTGATGAGTACAATGCAGAGCTCATTGTTATAGGACTTCCTAAAAATATGAATGGAACAATTGGTCCTTCAGGTGAAATGGCTCAAGACTTTGGAAAACGACTTGTTGAATTATTCAACCCTAAAATTGAATTTTGGGATGAGAGACTTACTACTGTTGCGGCTCATCGTGCAATGCTAGAAGCGGATTTATCAAGAAATAAAAGAAAAAAGATAGTTGATAAGATTGCAGCCACATTTATACTTCAAGGTTATCTGGATAGATTGGCAAAGCAATAATTGACTTTCATTATCAATAAAATTAAAATACAATATAAAAGGAGTGTTTTTTAATGGAAAATAATATTGATACAATAGTATTGCTAGATGAAGATGGAATTGAAACTGAATTTGAGGTTATTACAAAACTTGATATTGAAGACAATGAATACGTAATCGTAGTTCCAGTAGATGGATCAGAAGATGATGCGATTGCGTTAAAAATCGTTACAGATGAAGAGGGAAATGATGCTTTGATAACAGTAGAAGATGAGGAAGAATTTGCAATGGTTGCAGAAGCATATGAAACTCTTTTTGCTGATGACTTAAATTAATAAAGAGAGGTTTTAGCATGTCACAGGTATCATCAAAAGACTATAATCAATTGAAAGAAGATTTGAAAAAGAAAGGCTACAAATTGACTCCGCAAAGAAGAGCAATTGTAGATACTATTCTATTAAATAAAGGCAAGCACCTTACAGCTGAAGAAATTTATGATGAAGTGAAAGTAGGTTGCCCTGAGATAGGATTAGCGACTGTATATAGAACTATTTTACTTTTAGAAGAGATGGGGATAATATATAGACTTGATTTAAATGATGGAAGTGCAAGGTACGAAATGGCTCATGATGATGAGCATCATAGACACCATCATTTAGTTTGCAATAACTGTGGTAAGGTAATTGAAGTTGAAGCGGATTTACTTGATGATTTAGAAGAACTAATTGAAAAAAAATGCGACTTCAAGATAATGGATCACAGCGTGAAATTTTATGGCTTATGCAGCGAATGTGTTGGTAAAGACATATAAAGCTTTATAATAAAAAATTAAATAAATCTAAAGGAGGGGACATATGAAGCGTGAAAAACTAAAGGCGAAAATCATTCCTTTAGGTGGCACAAATGAAATTGGAAAAAACATGACTGCCATTGAGTTTAAAGATGATATAATCGTCATAGACAGCGGATTAAAATTTCCAGAAGAAGATATGTTCGGAATAGATATCGTAATTCCAGACATAACGTATTTACTAAAGAATAAAGACAAAGTTAAGGGTATATTCCTAACACACGGACATGAAGACCACATCGGTGCGTTGCCTTATGTGCTTAAGCAACTTAACATACCTATATACGGAACAAAGTTAACATTAGGTATAGTTGAAAGCAAATTAAAGGAACACGGTCTTCTAAGTACTACAGAACGTATTGTAGTAAAGCCAAAGGACGTTATCAAACTTGATTCGGTTTCAGTTGAATTTATTAAGACAAATCACAGTATAGCGGATTCGGTAGCTATAGCAATTCATACTCCAATGGGAGTCATATTGCATACTGGTGACTTTAAGATCGACTATACACCAATCGATGGAGAAGTAATTGATTTAGCTAGATTCGCAGAACTTGGTAAGAAAGGTGTACTTGCGCTGATGGCTGATAGTACCAATGTTGAAAGACCTGGATATACTATGTCTGAGAGCATTGTAGGAGATAACTTCTTAAAAATGTTTGCAAAGGCAAAAGGAAGAATATTAGTTGCAACTTTTGCGTCTAATATCCATAGAATTCAACAAATAATAACTGCAGCTCAAGAGAATGAGAGAAAAGTAGCAGTTTCGGGAAGAAGCATGGAAAACATTGTTCAAGTTGCTATTGAGCTTGGATATTTACAAATCGATAAAGAGGTTTTAATAACTCTAGATAATATAAATAAGTATCCAAATGATAAACTTGTAATAATAACTACCGGAAGTCAGGGAGAGCCAATGTCAGCTTTAGCTAGAATGGCTTCATCTGAACACAAAAAGATTAATATAGTAGAAGGAGATTTGGTTGTAATATCAGCTACTCCTATACCTGGAAACGAAAAATTTGTGTCGAGAATAGTAAATCAACTATTTAAAAAAGGTGCTGAGGTAATATATGAATCTGTTGCAGGTGTTCACGTTTCTGGTCATGCATGTCAAGAAGAACTAAAACTTATGCATACATTAACAAAGCCTAGATACTTTATACCTGTTCACGGAGAATATAGACATCTAAAGCAGCACGGTGAACTTGCTGTTAAGCTCGGATTACCACCTAAGAATTTCTTGATACCTGAAAATGGAGATGTTATTGAAATTACTAGAGATAACCTAAGAAAAAATGGAACAGTAATTTCAGGAAACGTTTTTGTTGATGGATTAGGTGTAGGCGATGTAGGTAATATAGTACTTAGAGATAGAAAACATTTATCTCAAGATGGTATACTTACCGTGGTTGTTACTATCGAAAGAGAAAGTGGCAATGTAATTGCAGGACCTGATATAATATCAAGAGGTTTCGTTTATGTAAGAGAATCAGAAGACTTAATGGATCAGGCTAAGGAAATTGTTAAATCGGTACTTAGACAATGTGAAGAGAATAAAGTTTCTGATTGGGCTACAATGAAGTCAAACATGAAAAATGAATTAAGAGTTTTCTTATATGAGAAAACTAAGAGAAAACCTATGATATTACCAATAATAATGGAAATATAATACTGGGGGAAGTAGTATGACAAATATATATGATAAAGCTCATGATTTTGCAAACGTACTTAAGGATTTACCTGAAGTAGTTGCATATAGAGAAGCTTCAAAAAAAATATCTGAAAGTCCAGAACTAAAAAAAATAGTTGAGGATTTTAGAAGGATTCAAATAGAGGCTTATAATGAGCAATTTCAAACTGGAACTGTAAGTGATGCAACAAAGGAGAAAATGCAAAAAGTTGGAAGCGTTGCGATGATTAATCCTTCTGTAGCTGTATACCTTCAAAGTGAAGCTCAATTTGCAGTTATATGGGAAGACTTGTTAAAAATATTTAACGATGCAATCGGTGTGGATATAATTACACCAAATTCCTAGTATTTTAGTTGACTTTTGTAGAAAGTAATATTAGAATTAAAATGTTGAAATTGGATACAACGGTATCCAATTTTATTTTGTGGTTAAAACCAATGGAGGATAAATATGGAATTAATAACAAGAAATGATATAAGAAACATAGCAATAATTGCTCACGTTGACCATGGTAAAACTACTTTAGTTGATGCGCTATTAAGACAAAGTAATATATTCAGAGCAAATGAAAAAGTAGAAGAAAGAGTAATGGACTCCAATGACCTAGAAAAGGAAAGAGGAATAACTATACTTTCAAAGAATACAGCAGTTACATACAATGACATTAAGATAAATATAATAGATACTCCAGGACATGCTGACTTCGGTGGAGAAGTTGAGAGAGTTCTTAAGATGGTTGATAGCGTTCTTTTAGTTGTAGACTCTTATGAAGGACCTATGCCTCAGACTAAATTCGTTTTAAAGAAGGCTTTAGAACTTGGATTGGATCCAATAGTTGTAATCAATAAAATCGATAGAGCAGATGCTAGACCTACTGATGTTATTGATGAAGTTTTTGAATTGTTCTTAGAGCTTGGAGCAACTGATAAACAGTTAGATTTCCCAATAGTTTATGCTTCAGCTAGAGAAGGTTTTGCAAAGATGGAAGTTGAAGATGAAAGCTCAAACATGGAACCTTTATTCAACACTATAATAGAGCATGTTGAACCACCAAAGGGATACATAGATGCTCCTCTTCAAATGCTTGTTACTACAATAGATTCAAGTGAATATGTTGGTAAGATAGTAATAGGTAAAGTTGTTCGTGGTAGAGTATCAAAGAATCAAAATATTGCTGTTGTAAGAAAAGATGGATCTACATCAAATTACAAGGTGTCAAGTCTTTATACATATAATGGACTAAAGAGAGAAGAAGCAAATGAAGCTGCACTTGGAGATATAATAGCTTTAAGTGGTATAGTTGATGTAAATATTGGAGAGACTATAGCAGACGCTCAAAATCCAGAGGCACTACCATTTGTTGATATAGACGAGCCTACATTAAATATGAACTTCATGGTAAATGACTCACCATTTGCAGGACGTGAAGGTGATTTCGTTACTTCAAGACATTTAAGAGATAGACTTATGAAAGAACTTGAAACAAATGTAAGTTTAAGAGTAAATGAACTTTCTCCTGACCGTTTTGAAGTTAGTGGAAGAGGAGAACTACATCTTTCAATACTTATAGAAACAATGAGAAGAGAAGGATATGAATTCCAAGTTTCTAAGCCAAATGTTATATTTAAAGAAGAACATGGAAAGAAAGTAGAACCTATTGAGTACTTAACTATAGATGTTCCAGAAGAATTTATGGGACCTGTTATGGAAAAACTAGGACCTAGAAAAGCTGAAATGGTTAATATGACTTCAGCTGTAAATGGGTACACAAGATTAGAATTCTTAATACCTGCTAGAGGTCTTATAGGATTCAGAAGTGAATTCATGACAGATACTAAAGGTAATGGTATAATGAACCACGTATTTGAAGGCTACGATAAATACAGAGGTGATATTCCTGGAAGAAGCAGAGGATCACTTGTTGCTTTTGAAGCTGGTGATGCAATAGCTTATGGATTATTCAATGCTCAAGAAAGAGGTACTCTATTCATAGAACCAGGTACTGAAGTTTATTCAGGAATGGTATGCGGTGAGTGTTCAAGAGCGGAAGATATAGAAGTTAATGTTTGTAAGAGAAAACATCAATCTAATACAAGAGCTTCTGGTTCTGATGATTCATTAAGATTAACTCCAGCAAAGAAACTTTCACTAGAAGAATGTCTAGAATTTATAAATTCTGACGAGCTTGTAGAAGTTACCCCTAAAAACATTAGAATGAGAAAGAGATTATTAGATTCTAATGAAAGAAAGAGAGCTGCAAGAAAGTAATTTGCTTGTTGGCATAAAAATAGTATAATTAAGTAAATAGCCTAGTAGGCTATTTACTTTTGTATATAAAGGGTTTTAAGCACCATAGATAAAGATATAATTATTGTACATATTAATTTTTAGTATAACTTTTGTAGTAGGTTATACGGTTTAAAAGTAGGGGGATTTTATGAGAAACTTTAAAAAGCCTTTAATTTTTATTTCTTCCTTTATATTAATAGTTCTTATTGCTATAACATTTTTCTACATAAAATATTTAAGAGCTATAAATGACCCTCTCCAAGGAAAGGGAAGTACAGTAAATGTAGTTGTAAAAGAAGGAGAAAGTCTATACGACGTTCTAGATCATTTAAATAGTGATAAGTCACTAAAGAGTTTATATGCAGCAAAATACTATATAAAGAAAAACAACTTAGGTGGAGAGATTCAGCCAGGTACATATGACATTTTAATAGGAACTTCTCTTGACAAAATTATTAGTTTGCTAAAAGAAGGTGGACATAACATTAAAATAACAATTCCTGAAGGGTTGAATGTGGAGGAAATTGCAGCAAAGGTTGAGAAAAGTGGTCTTGTCACTAAAGACGAATTTTTAGCTGCAGTAAAAAAATATCCATTACCTAAGTATGTAAAAGAAAATAAAGATAAAAGATATGAGCTTGAAGGATATTTATTCCCAGACACATATTTTTTCAAGAAGAGCGATAAGTCTGATGACATAATAATGGCAATGATTGCCAGATTCCAGCAAGTGATGAGTGAAGTTCAAAAGGAAACTAATAAATCAATATCAGATTCTGATTATGAGGACATAATAAATAAGGCTTCAATGATTGAAAAAGAAGCTAGAGTGGATTCTGATAGACCTTTAATATCTTCAGTTATTGATAATAGATTAAAAAAGAATATGCCTCTTCAATTAGATGCAACAATATTATATGCTATAGGACAACATAAAGATGTAGTAACCCTTAAGGATTTAGAAGTTAAGTCTCCTTATAATACGTATAAAAGTAAAGGATTACCAGTAGGCCCAATCTGTAATCCAGGAAAGCAATCAATCTTAGCTGCGGTTAAACCGGAAGATACTAACTTCTTATACTACTTACTGAAGAAAAATAATGAGCACTATTTTACTGCTGATTATAATGATTTTTTAAAGATGAAGAAAGAATTAGGATATTAATTATAACCAAATTAGTTGGAGGAAATTATGAGTGGAATTACACATGACTACATGGAGGAATATCTTAGAGGTCTAATTGGAGACAGCGAAGGTGAACTATATGAGTTAGAAAAGTATGCAGAAGAAAATTCAGTCCCAATAGTACAAAAAGAAGCAGGTAAGTTTTTAGAGTTTATGGTTTCTATGAAAAAACCTAAAAAAATATTAGAACTAGGAACTGCTATTGGGTACTCTGCCATCCTTATGAGTAAAGCTGCTAATGGAAATGCAAGTATAACATCAATAGAACGTGATGAAAATATGGTATCTATTGCAGAGAGTAATATTTCAAAGTATAATTTTAGTGATAAAATTAAAGTTGTTAAAGGTGATTGTCTAGAAATATTAGAAGGTTTAGATGATAAGTTTGATCTGATTTTTATGGATGCTGGTAAAGGGCACTATAATCATTTTTTACCTCATTGTCTAAGACTGTTAGCTGAAGATGGAATCATAATATCAGACAATGTTCTTTTTAGAGGAATGGTTGCTTCTAATGACTTGGTTATAAGAAGAAAAATAACGATAGTTAAAAGAATGAGAAAATATCTTGAAGAGATATCCAAAGATAAGAATTTAATCACAACTATTATTCCTATGGGGGATGGAATAGCTGTGACAAAGAGGAGGTAAAAATAATGAGAAAACCAGAAATATTAGCTCCAGCAGGGAGTCTTGAAAAATTAAAAACTGCTATTGATTTTGGAGCAGATGCTGTATATATAGGTGGAAGTAAGCTGAATCTAAGAGCTTTTGCTGATAATTTTACAAATGAACAAATAAGTGAAGGGGTAAAATATGCTCATGAAAGAGGAAAGAAAGTTTATGTAACAATGAATGTCTTCCCTCATAATGGTGATTTAGTAGGAATAGAGGAATATTTAAGAAATCTAAGAGATTTAGAAATTGATGCTATAATCGTTGCTGACCTTGCAATATTTGCTACAGCGAGAGAAGTAGTTCCTGATATGGAAATTCATATAAGTACCCAAGCTAACAATGTAAACTGGAGATCAGCAAAGTTCTGGTATGATCAAGGCGCAAAGAGAGTTGTACTTGCAAGAGAACTTTCTATAAAAGAAATAGAAGATATAACTTCCAAAATACCAGAAGATTGTGATATAGAGGCTTTTGTTCATGGATCAATGTGTATGTCTTATTCAGGAAGATGCTTAATTTCAAATTATATGACAGGAAGAGATTCTAATAGAGGTGCTTGTGCTCAACCATGTAGATACAAATATTATCTGGTTGAAGAAAAAAGACCTGGAGAATATTTCCCTGTATTTGAAGATGAAAAAGGTACATATATATTAAACTCTAAGGATTTGTGCATGATAGAACATATACCTGAGCTTGTAAAGAGTGGGATTTACTCCTTCAAGATAGAAGGAAGAATGAAGAGTTCTTATTATGTTGCAGCAGTGGTTAAAGCTTATAGGCAAGCTCTTGATGCATATTGGGCAGATCCTGAAAATTATGAATTTAAAAAGGAATGGCTTGATACTGTTGTTAAGGTTAGTCATAGAAGTTATCACACAGGATTCTATTTTGGTGAGAAGAACAAGCAAGTATACGAAACTTCTTCATATGTAAGAGATTATGATATTGTTGGTGTAGTTAAGAGTTACGATAAAGAAACTAAGCTTGCAACGATAGAGCAAAAAAACAGAGTTTTTGAAGGTGATGTAGTTGAAGTTTTAAGACCTGAAGGCGATTCGTTTGAGGTAAGTTTATCAGACATGAAGGATCATTTAGGAAATAAGATTGAGGTTGCTCCAAGGGCGCAAATGATATTTACTATAAGTTCAGAAACAGAGCTTAGAGAAAATGATATGCTTATAAAGAGTAAGGGGGACAACTAATGTCAAAACCGATTTTGATAGGAATTACCGGAGGAACTGGTTCGGGGAAAAGTACTATTGCTAAAGAAATATATAACAAGTTTGATCAAACTTGTATTGCAATGATAGAACAAGACTCATATTATAAGGATCAAAGTTATCTTTCTATGGAAGATAGACAAAAAACTAACTATGATCATCCGGATGCTTTTGATAATTCTTTATTAGTTGAACATTTAAAAGCTTTAGTAGAAGGAAAGAGTATAGAGAAACCTAAATATGATTTCTCAATTCACAATAGAGTATCGGAAACTACTACTGTGGACTCAAAAGATATAATAATTGTCGAAGGAATATTAGTTTTAGAAGATAGTAGAATAAGAGATCTTTTAGACATTAAAATATATGTAGATACTGATTCGGATGTTAGGATAATACGTAGATTACAAAGGGATATAACTGAAAGAAAGAGAACAGTGGAATCAGTTATAAACCAATATCTAAGTGTAGTAAGACCTATGCATTTACAATTTACTGAACCTACAAAAAGATATGCTGACCTGATAATTCCAGAAGGTGGACATAATAAGGTAGCAATAGATATAATGGTAGCAAAAATTAAGCAAATTCTACTTGAATAGAATTTTCAAACAATAACATGAATAAAACACCCCTCTAAAGGCTAGAATTCAGCAAGAGGGGTGTTTTTATGTTAACGAAGAAAAGATTTATTATAATAGCTGATTTTGTAATAGCTTCATTTATTGTATTGATATTTAGATTGTTCTATGTAGGCAATGAATATAATCCTAGTGCTATAGAAAAAGAATATAGTCATAATGTACAAGTAGATACTACAGCCGATAACAAATATGCATTGGTTGACGATAACAATAAAGACTTGCTTTCGTATAATAAAAAATATGTTGTAGTTATAGATGCTATGGTTTTTAAATTAAATAGTACTGAAAATAATCTAAGAAATCTATTGGCATTAAGTTATATTATGAAAAATGAAGTGAAGGATTTCTCGTATAAAGATATTTTAAAGACTACTGGAAAGATATATTATACTGTGAGTGAAGATAGTTACAATAAGATAAAAGAGCTTAAAACCATGAAGGGGCTTTATTGGTATACATCATCTAATGTGAATAGAACTGAAGCCTGGAAGATTGAGAATATACTTTCAGATGTAAACAAAACTGATGGAAAAGAATTAAAAGATGATGGAACTTTAGAACATTTAATATATGATTATACAAAGAATAATAAAATTCCATCAGTATATAATCAATTGAATAGTGATGGAACTTATTCTTTAAAGGATTATGCAGCACCTACATCCAATGTAAATGTGAAGCTTACGTTAGATAAAAACTGGCAAGACAGCATAAGAACTGTTTTGAATAGTGATAAGTACAAGAATGTTCCTAATATTGGTATTGCTCTTATAGAAGCTAAAACTGGCAAGGTGAAGGCTTTAGCTCAAAAGGATGAGTCGCAACCAAATATAACTATTGGAATACAGAATCAAAGTTTTGAGCCAGGATCAACCTTTAAGATCATAACAGAAGAGGCGGCTTATAATTACGGAGATTTAAGTAAAGATAATACTTTTCTATGCGATGGAAGGTATTGTTTTAAGGATGGTAAGAATTACGCACACGGAACCCTTAGCGCTCATGATGCTTTTCTAGAATCTTGTAATACTGTTTTTAGAAAAATTGGTTTTAAAGTAGGTTTTATACCTCTAGTAGATATGGCAAAAAAGCAAGGATTATTTTCTAAGGTACTTAATCTTCAATATGAAGGAAAAGGTGTTGAGCCCAAAGAAGAAAATGGTATAGGTAATGTTTCAATGGGTCAAACTCTGAATGTAACTCCACTTCAAATGGCTGCTGTTGTTGCAACTGCAGCAAATAATGGAACTTACAATAAGCCATATATCATAGATGAATTTGTTCAAAATGATGGAACAGTTGTTAAAAAGTTCACACCAGATGGTCAACAAGTAATTAAACCTGAGATAGCGAAAACTGTTTTAGATGATATGAGAGGCGTAGTAACTGAAACAAAAGGTACTGGATATAATGCAAGGATAGATGGAATAGAAACCGGTGGTAAAACGGGTACTGCTGAAGGTGAAAACTCTAAAAACCACGGATGGTTTGCAGGCTATTTTAAATTAAACGGTGACTACTATTCATTGGTGGTTATGGTTCCATATATCAATCAAAATAGTAGCATAGGTAAGAATGGTAATGCAACTGCGGCTCCTGTGTTCAAAGATATTGTTTTAAGCTTAGCTCAGAAAGATAAACAAAAGAGCAATTAATGTTATAATAAGATTATCAAAACACTAAGAAACTCGCTTAGTGTTTTTCTTTTCTTTTGTTTACAATTTTATACATTGATGATTACGGTGCTTACGGTGTAAAATTTAGATGAAAGGAATTTTTATTTAGTTTAAATATAAATAGAACATAAATTCCATTGATAACTTATATATAAAACAAAGGATAACTTTTCAGTTGATTTTTAAGGAGTAGATTTTTTATGAGAAAAGAATATATTGATTTCTCAACAGGTATACCGGTTAGTGTGGATTTTGTAACTGTAGAGGAATATCCGCTTCATTGGCATAATTATATTGAAATACTATACGTAGTTAAGGGAAGCGTATTTGTAAACATAAATGCAGGAACTTATGAACTTATAGAAAATGAAATAGAGATAATTAATGTTGATGAAGCACACCGTATTTTTTCAAAGGATAAAGATAATAAAGTACTTATATTTCACATAGATCCTTACTTTTTTGAAAAATATTATAATGATATAAAAAATATGTTTTTCTACACAAATTCAAGTGAAGAAGGTGCACAGGAAAACGAAGACTATGATGAACTTAGGACTTTTTTAAGTATAGTGCTTTGTGAGTTAGTTCAAAGAAGTGACAACTATGATGAAGAAATAGAAAATACATTAGTAGAACTTTTATATCATCTTATAAACAATTTTCACTATCTCATGCATGAACAGGAAGAGCTTAGAGAAAATGATGAGCAGTTAGATAGGTATCATAGAATATCTAAATATATCTATAATAATTATAATAACAATATAACCTTACAGGATATTGCTGATAAAGAGTTTTTGAGTACTCACTATCTGTCTCATGAGATAAAGTATTCAACAGGATATAGCTTTACTGAACTCATTAATCTGACAAGAGTAGAGGAATCTGTTAAGCTTTTGTTGGATACTGATAAGCCTATCTCTGAGATATCTGAAGAAGTTGGATTTTCACATACGAGATACTATAACAAAAACTTTAAGTTTTATTATAAAACCACACCTTTAAATTATAGAAAAAAATATAAGGTGGACGAAGAAACCTTAGAAAAAAGTAAAAAGATAAAATATTATGATTTAAAAGATGCAATAGACTTCGTTATGTATTATCTTGAAGATTATGATAGATTTAATTTTGAGGACAAGATAAACAAGATTAATATAGATGTTAGTGAGGAAATTGGTCCTTTTGAAAAAAGTTTTAAAGATATAATAAATGTAGGGAATGCCTTTGAATTACTGTTAGAAGATAATAAAGATATTTTAGAGGAAATTCAATATGAAATCGGATTTGAATATGCAAGGCTTCTAAATGTATTTTCTTCAGATATGGGAATATTTCCAAAGGTTAAGTTTTATAATTGGAGCAGAACAGAAACAGTATTAGAATATCTAGATACAATAGGTATTAAACCTTTAATAGTGCTGGATGATAAGGATGTAACTCAGGAAGAATTCTTAGATGTATTGAAATCATTTTTTGATTTCTTCTCTAAGCTTGAGGGATTAAATATTAATGACTTTGTGTTCCAATTTACCCAAAACACATTGGACGACAATATAAAAGAAGCTAGAGTAATCATAGAAGAATTTGAACTTCAAATAATTGAAGATAAATTTAATGATGAGTTAAGTGTAGACCCGATTTATGATACTTCATATATGCTGCCTTTTATAATCCAAAATCAGTTGAATAAGGATAGTAAACAAAATGCTCTTAGAGCCTTTGATGTTTTAGACAATCAACCTTATTTAACCAATGAAGTTTTTTTTGGGTATCCAGGTATGGTAAATGATAAAGGTATAAGAAAAGCCTCTTTTTACTCATACTATCTTTTGAATAAGCTAGGTGATACTATAGTGGCAAAAGATAATGGGTATATAGTTACAAAAAAAGAAGGAGAATATCAAATACTTCTATATAGCTATAATGAAGAAATAATAAACCTCATTCAATTGAAGAAATATTCAAAGCTTAGAGGCTTAAAGAATTCCACAGAAAAGAAATTTTCATTAAATATTATGAAAATCCCAACTTCAGCTAGAGTTACATCCTATCTTATAGATGAAGAAGTGGGATCATCATATAATTATTGGCTTGATATGGGAAAGCCAGTACGATTAAATAAAGAAGAAAAAGAAATACTTTTAAAGGCATCTTTTCCGAAAGTAGAGTTTAAATTTGCTAAAAAAAGTGCTGTTTTGAACTTACAAGCTAAGTTAGAAGGCTATGGAGCAGTGTTAATAATAATAAAAGAAGTACAAAAACACCTTAAGTAAGGTGTTTTTCTGCTTTTTATAGAAATATATGATTTTTTTATAAAACCATAAAAGTACCTTTTAGTAAGCAGTTAAGTGAGTTAAAGATTTTCTTTAATTAGATTATAATTCTAGTATAGAGAAAAAGAGGTGAATCCATTGGGATAAATGATAAAATCTATAATGATGGAAAAGTAAGCAAGGTACTTCTAAAATTTGCAATACCAGCGATTATATCACTTTTAGTATTAGAATTATATAATATGGTTGATACTGTATTCGTAGGTAGGTATGTGGGAGCTGATGCCATAGGAGGGCTTACAATAGCTTTTCCAATACAAAGGCTTATGATAGCTATAGGAATGTTAATATCTATAGGAGCTTCAACTTCTGTATCAAGATATCTAGGTGAGAAAAATATTGAGCATTTAAAGCAAACTATTATTAATGCCATTATGTTAACGATTGTATCTCTTACAGTAGTGATTCTTATAATATTTTTATTTAAGAAAAGCATAATAACTGCACTAGGAGCCAGTGTAAATACCTTTAGCTTCGCAGAACAATATATAACTATAATATTAATAGGTGGAATCTTTCAGTGTCTTTCAACTGTAATTTGCTATATGATGAATGCTCTTGGAAACACAAGAGTAACTCTGTACTCTAATATCATTGGATCTATTTTCAATATCGCAATAAACTATATTTTAGTGGTATTAATGAATTATGGTGTAAGAGGTGCAGCAATAGCAACAGTTGTCTCGCAAATACTTGCTTTTATCTTTGCTATAAGTAGATTTAGGATTGTAAAAAAGAATTTTGAAATAAGTTTTTCGTTTAAATATATTAGAACTGTGATAGAAAAAGAATTTGTATTTAATATAATTACAATAGGATTTTCTACTTTTATAATCGAGATATCTGATGCGGTTGTTTCGGTTATTCTTAACAATATACTAGTATCTCATGGAGGAGATAGTGCGATTATAATAGTTGGGGTAATAACTAAGGTTTCTATGTTTATGTTTATTACTATAATAGGAATAAGTTCATCAATGCAGCCAATAGTAGCCTATAACTATGGTCGTAGAAACTATACAAAAATGAAGGAAGCTTTAAAGATAGCTATAATAGCTGTGTCAGGAGCTTCAATGACGTTCTGGATTATATTAATGACTTTCTCGAACTCAATTATTGGTTTCTTCTTAAGAGATGCGGAAATATTAAAGAATGCAGTACTTGCTTTTAGAATATGTATATCAATAATACCGGTAATAGGAATTTACTATATATGTATATATTATTATCAAGCAATAGATGAAGCAAAGACATCATTTTTACTTTCGATATATAGACAACTAGTTATTTTTATACCTGTATCAATATTATTTGTTCAATTGTTTGGGATAGTAGGCGCTTGGATTGCTTATCCTGTATCAGATATTATTTCTGCTATTACATCTATACACTTTATTAAGCAAGCAACAGGAGAAAGTGATAAGCATCTATTTGCTACTAATAATGTCATCATAAATTTAAAAAAGTAGTATTAAGAATTATTATAAAAACCTAAAGAAACAAGTTGATTTTGAAGCTTGTTTCTTTTTTGTTGCAACGAGAGAATTATTATTTCATGGGTTTATAGGAATAAATAAGAGAGTGGGGTATTCTCTGGAAATAAGTCGCTTCAGCGATTTTTTCATTTAGAACTAATTAATTAATTATTCATAAAACAAAATATTATATCTAATAGGAAACAAGTACATACTTCCCTCATACTATATTAATAAGCACTAATAGGAGGAGCATCTGTGTTTATTTTTAGTTATTTCATTGATGTGATTGGCAACATAGTTCTATTGTCTGGTTATATTACCGGTAATAGTACATTTCCACAACCACTAGATGAAAAAGAAGAGGAAATGTATATCGCGAAGTTAAAGAGCGGAGATTCTAATGCAAAAAACATATTAGTCGAAAGAAATTTAAGGCTTGTTGCACACATTGTAAAAAAATATTCTTTTCAAAATAAAGATTTAGATGATCTAATTTCTATTGGAACAGTAGGACTCATAAAGGCAATTGATTCTTACGATTCTTCTAAGGGAACTAGACTTGCTACCTATGCAGCGAGATGTATCGAAAATGAGATCTTAATGCTTTTTAGGAATAACAAAAAAGTAAAAGGAGAAGTATTCCTACAAGACCCAATTGGAGTTGACAAGGAAGGTAATGAGATATGCCTAATAGATGTCTTAAGTAGTGAAAATGATTCAGTTTTAGAAACTGTAGAAAGCAATTTGCAAATTAGATCACTTTATAATAAGATGAATTCTATTCTCTCAATAAGAGAAAAGGAAATAATTGAGATGAGGTATGGTCTCATTGATGGGCACTCAAAAACTCAAAGGGAAATTGCAGCATTGTTAGGAATATCGAGGTCTTATGTTTCAAGAATTGAAAAGAAAGCTCTTAAAAAACTATTTAAAGAACTCAATAGTAAAAGGTAGGTATTTGGCTAAATTCTTCTTGAGAGTAGGGGAGTTTAGCCAATTTTATCGAATAAAGTTATAAATAAAAATAATTTAATGTTTTTTTATTTATATATTTTGCTTTATTTTAATTAAATTTGTATAATTGTAGATAGATATACTTTGAAATGACATGAGGAGGATAACCAGTGATAACATTAAAGGAATTACTTTCAAGAACAATCGAAGAAGGCGCCTCTGACCTTCATCTTACAGTAGGTATTCCACCAACTATAAGAGTTAATGGTAATTTAGTAAAGATAGGACAAAATAAACTAATGCCATCGGATACAGAAGCTTTTGCAAAAGAAATACTAGAAGATAGCTTTGGAAAATATGATGAAGCAGGAGAGTTTGATACTTCATATTCTATTGCAGGACTTGGTCGTTTTAGGGTAAATGTATTTAAGCAAAGAAATAGTCATGCTCTTGCGATAAGAGTTATAGCATTAAAGATTCCAACTTTGAATGAATTGGGCCATCCAGCTATACTCAAAGAACTATGCCAAAGAAAAAGAGGCTTAGTTTTAGTTACAGGTCCAACTGGTAGTGGTAAAAGTACAACACTAGCAGCAATGATAAATGAGATAAATCAAACTAGAGAAGCACATGTAATAACTTTGGAAGATCCAATTGAATTCTTACATAAACATAATAAATGTATTATAAATCAAAGAGAAATAGGTAAAGATAGTAGATCATATGACAATGCTTTAAGAGCAATACTTAGAGAGGATCCAGATGTTATACTAGTAGGTGAAATGAGAGATCTTGAAACAATAGCTATTGCGATTACTGCGGCTGAAACAGGGCATCTAGTTCTTTCAACATTACATACTATTGGCGCTGCTAAAACCATTGATAGAATAGTAGATGTTTTTCCTCCTCATCAACAGCAACAAATAAGAATACAGCTGTCTGCTGTACTTCAAGGAATTGTTTCTCAACAGCTCGTTCCTACTAATCAAGGCGGAAGAACTTCAGCTTTGGAGACAATGGTTACTACCCCTGCAATACAAAACCTTATAAGAGAAGGAAAAACTCATCAAATTGAGTCTTCTGTGCAAACTGGTGGCAAGTATGGAATGAAAACAATGGATATGAATCTTGCTGAGTTGTATAGAAGAGGCGTTATCAGTGAAGAGACAGCTTTGAGTTTTTCTGTTGATAGAGAAATGGTAAGCAGATTAATGATGATGTAATAAAGGCAACTCCTTGGAGTTGCCTTAAAAATTTTCATTAAATTACCTAAAGATTATATTAAAAGGAAATAAAAAAAAGTTTTTCGGAAATGATAAATTTATGGTCTTATATATGTTGATGATTAGTAAGACATATAGTCAAGAAATTTTATGCAATAATTATCCGTGTTTGTTGCATAATTATACGATATTGATTTTATAAGTTTAATAATTAGATCTCTTTTCATGATAAATCCTCCTTTAAGATTGTATTAATATTTTAACTAATACAACTTAGCCGAAGGATTCATCATATCTGTGAAATAGAGAGTTTTTAAATCCCTTTTCACAAGTTCATAACATATTAAAACCTCCTTGCCGAATCTTCTAATAATATTATATCATAAAAGTGTATAAATATAAAGTGTTGTGAATGCTGATAAAGTAGCTATATAAGCAATTAATGCCAATATATAGTAAATAACGTATAATTTCATAGATTAATATTCAATATAATGATAGTTGCTTCATTGTGCAAAATATTAATGAAGTTTATTTATTATGGCGGAAAATTATTATAATAAGAGTTTGCAAAAAATTTACAAATTGTAAAAAATATATTTATAGACTAAACAGTTTTACAATTAAATAAATAAGTGGCTTGTTATAAGCAGTAAATGACAAAGTAGATAATTTGTGAGATTTGTTAAAAAATATGGTGAGGTTTATGTTAAGCTTAAAAAGAAATAAATTTGAAAAGTACATATAGTATTTAAAGTTATTTTATGCTAAAATAACTATGAACTAGGGGGGAATATTAATGAATGTAATAAAAAGTTCGTTTGAGGTATTTTTAGGAATTTTTTCAAATGTAGTATTTATATTAACAATGTATTATATGGTGCTCTCATTATTTGGTATAATAAAATTAAAAAAGAAAGATAATATAAAACCCCAAAAAACTTTTGCATTAATTGTTGCAGCACATAACGAAGAAACTGTAATCGGAGATATAATACAAAGTCTTAATGGAATTAATTATCCTAGAGAAATGTATGATGTTTTTGTAATAGCGGATAACTGTACTGATAAAACTGCTGAAAAAGCAAAGAAACTTGGGGCAAAGGTCTACGAAAGATTTGATAAAGAAAAAAGAGGAAAAGGTTACGCACTTGAATGGATGTTTGATCATATATTCAAAATGAATAAAAGATATGATGCAGTAGCAGTATTTGATGCGGATAATCTAATATCTAAAAATTTCTTAACTGAGATGAATAAGATGTTATTAAAGGGATTCAAAGTTGTTCAAGGTTTTTTAGATAGTAAAAATCCTAAAGATACTTGGATAACAGGATGTTACTCTATATCCTTTTGGACTTCAAATAGAATGTTTCAGCTTTCAAGAAGCAACTTAGGTCTTTCCAATCAATTGGGCGGAACCGGTTTTTGCATAGAGACAGATACTTTAAAAACTTTAGGTTGGGGAGCGACTTGTTTAACTGAAGACTTAGAATTTACTTGTAAGCTTGTTCTAAATGGACACAAGGTTGGTTGGGCACATGAAGCTGTAGTTTACGATGAGAAACCTTTAACTTTAGCTCAATCATGGGCACAAAGAAAGAGATGGATGCAGGGGTTTGCAGATGTTTCTTCAAGATACTTTTGGAAGTTAATGAAAAGAGCAATAAAGGAACGTAGCTTTGTAGCTTTTGATTGTGCATTATATAGCATACAGCCTATAGTTATTATACTTTTAGCTGTTGCGACGATAATAAACATAGTTCCAAATATATTGAATTTTTCTGGTAAAGCTATAGAATTATTTAACAATATTAACTCTGTAAATACAAGCTTGCAATCTATTTTGATAACATTAGGTGCATTGCTAATTATATTAATTCAATTTATATACACACCATTCTTATTAATACTTGATGGAAAGCTTTCACCAAAAATATTTTTATACTATTTCATTTATCCTATATTTAGTATAACTTGGCTTCCTATTTGTATCCAAGGAATAGCTAATAAAAATAATAAAGAGTGGTCACACACAGTTCATACAAGAAGTATAAATATAACTGATTTAGAAAAAGCAAATTAAACTCTGCGAAAGCAGAGTTTTTTCTGTATATAAAACATGAAATTTTTATGTTAGCTAAAACTGGATATTTAAATGGTTTTACAAGTTTTTTTGGCTAAATAGTAACAAAATAAAACTTATTAGCCTGCCAAGTTTTCCGCATATGCATTTGCAAGACAGATGCGAAAAAAATACGTAGAAGAAGTCATTTCAGTGAACTTTTATATCCATATTAATTTGGAAAAATGAGAATTGTGTTATTTTGGTATAAATTACTATTATTTTTTTTGTGAGATAAAAAGGAAAATATATATTTGTGTTGAATAAATAAATATAACCTATACTAAGGAGGGAAGACGGAAGATAAATGCAAAGGACAATCGTAGGTATTGATATTGGAAATAATAACATAAGTGCAAGTGTCGCTAAAGTCAGTGAAAATGATTTTGAAGTTATATGTAGTGTTTATACTCCATCAAAAGGATTATCAAAGGGTAAGATTATAAATTTAAATGATTTGACCGTGAGTTTGAAACAATGCGTTGATGAAATAAAGAAGCAATCAAATATTAATTTTACTTCGGCATTTATAGGAATAAGTTCCTCTGATACTAGGCTTGTAAAAAGTAAAGGAGTAGCTTTAAGCACTAAATTGAACTTAATTACGCCTTCAGAGATTAAGGAGGCAATTTCAGATGCTGAAAACATAGAGCTTGCATCCGATGAAGTAATAATTGATGCATTTACAGAATCCTTTTGTATAGATGATAGTACAATAGTAGAAGATCCTTTAGCTATGAAAGCCTCAAAGCTCCAAGCAAACTGTTCAGTTATTGTTGGAAAGAGAGATATAGTAAATAGTTATAGGAATGCCTTGAGACTATCAGGTATAAACATTGAAGGTATATATATTAATGACTTAGAGTTAAGAAAAATAATTTTAAATGAAAAAACAATTAAAGAAAATGTCCTTATAGTTGATGCTGGTGCAGAGATAATAGAGCTTGCATTATATAAAAATAATGAATTGGAATATTCATCTAGCTTACCAGTTGGTGGACAAAATGTGACAAAGGACATTTCTATCTGCTTAGAAATACCTGAAGAGCATGCTGAACAAGTGAAACAAAATTATAGTGAAAATTATAAAACTTTATATAGAGAACATAGCATTGGTACACTTAAAGCTGAGTCCTTAGAAATTGATATAAAGTTATTTAAAGACGTTGTTGAATCTAGAATTGAAGAAATTGTTACATTAATTCAAAAAGATATAAAGGAATCAGGGTATTTGAACGAAATTAGTAATATATACATTTTTGGAAATGGCTTAGCTATGTTTCAAGATGTAAAATACTTTTTTGAAGATAAAATGCGAAAAAGAACAATTATTGTGACAAAAAATCAGCTTGAATTACAAAATTCTTGTATAATTAATTCAATTGGTATTGTTAAAGATGCCTATGATAGGTTAAAATTAATCTATGAGGATTCATATGACAATGAAAGCAATATAAACCATGATAATGAAATTAATAATAAAAAAAAGAAAAGTGGACTTATTCGTAATTTTAAAAGATTAATCGACGATTTTTTCTAAAGGAGGAATTATTTTGTTAGACTTTGATGTTGATATGCAGGAATTTGCAAATATAAAGGTAGTTGGCTGTGGCGGTGGCGGAAGCAACGCTGTTAATAGAATGATTGTTGAAGGCTTGAAGAATGTTGAGTTTATTACAATAAATACAGATAAACAAGCACTTATGTTATCTCATGCTAATCAAAAGATACAAATTGGTGAAAAGTTAACTAAGGGATTAGGTGCAGGTGCTAACCCTGATATAGGTAAAAAGGCCGCTGAAGAAAGCAAAGATGAAATATCAGAAGCTATAAAAGGAGCAGACATGGTGTTCATCACTGCAGGTATGGGTGGTGGAACTGGTACAGGAGCTGCACCAGTAGTAGCTGAAATTGCTAAATCAATGGGTATACTTACAGTTGGTGTAGTAACAAAGCCGTTTCCTTTTGAAGGAAGAAGAAGAATGAAGCATGCTGAAATGGGTATTGAAAACCTTAAGCAAAGAGTTGATACTCTTGTTACAATTCCTAATGAAAGATTGCTTACAATGGTAGATAAGAAAACTACATTGCTAGATTCTTTTAAATTAGCTGATGATGTTTTAAGACAAGGTGTACAAGGTATATCTGACTTAATTACAATTCCAGGTCTAGTTAATCTTGACTTTGCTGACGTTAGAGCTGTAATGGTGGACAAAGGTCTTGCACATATGGGTGTTGGTAACGGAAGTGGAGACAATAGAGCACAAGAAGCTGCTAAGCAAGCTATATCATCACCACTACTAGAAACTTCAATTGTAGGAGCAACAGGTGTATTATTAAATGTAACAGGTGGAGCAGATTTAGGTCTTTTAGAAATAAATGAAGCTGCTGAAATTGTTCAAGAAGCTGCAGATCCAGATGCAAACATCATCTTTGGAGCTGTAATTGATGAGAACTTAAAGGATGAAATAAGAATTACTGTAATAGCTACAGGATTTGAAAAAATAGCTAGAGATGTAGAGCCTCCTAAGGAAGAAATTGCGACAGAACCAACAGCTGCTAAAGAAGAAGCTGCGGCTACTACTGCAAGCAATCAAGGTTTCGGAGATGAATTAGACATACCGGCTTTTTTGAGAAGAACAAAAAGATAGTAATTTAAGTATTTAAATTATACGTAAATGATTAATGTAGATATTTAAAAATAAGACATGTGAAAGCATGTCTTATTTTTTTGCTTTACTAAGGTATAGATCCCCAATTCTATTTAATAAAACCGATAGACAATTTTGCTGATTACTGATAATAAACCAATTATTGACTATATGTTTTACTTGCAACGGGTTTATATATAGATGTACCACTTTGTAATAAAACTTATTATTTTTAAATTCTCTCACCAGAACCCGTGAGAGTTTTAAAAATAGGTTTCGGTTCTAAGTGTTTCATCTTCATTCTAAAATTCTATCTAGAAGCATATCAATATTTAGAAGAATATATGACAAATAGTAGAACTTGAAAGAATTGTGGAAATAATTGTAAAATATGACCATATAAAAAAATTTCATAGTTATTACATTATGACAAAATTTTAGACTACTTAGTTTTATAATGTTTTTGAGGAGTGAGTTTATGAAGGTATATGTAGATGTAATTCTTTTTGAAAATTTTATAATTAATCTCTTTCTAATAACGATAACATTACAAACAGTACGAATAAAGTTTTCATTTGTCAGAGCTTCCTTGGGAAGTATCTTAGGCGCCTTCTACACACTGTTATATTTTTTTCCAAGTCTAAGTGTGATGGTCTCTCTTCCAGTTAAGTTAATTATTCCTATGATTATGATTTATATAACTTTAGGAAAGGTTAATTTTTTAGTTTTAATTAAAAGCACAGGAATCTTTTTGTTATGGTCCATCCTGCTTTGTGGTTTTATTTTTGCATTTTCATTGATGAATAATCCATATGATTTGTTTTCGGCATTTACTCTTAAAAATATCTATTTAAAGTATATGCTACTAGCATTAATGATTATTTATGTTTTTGCTTATAGAACCATAATTTTTATAAGAGATAGAAAATCTTTAACAGATTTCTTTTATGAAATTGAATTCTCAGATAATTCTAAGAACTTCAGAGTTAAAGCATTTTTAGATTCGGGAAATGAGTTAACTGAACCAGCTACAACCTTGCCAGTGATATTAATAAATAAAAATTATTTGGAAGGATTTAGTAGAGAAGGTAAGGGAGCTTTAATTGTACCATACAAAGTAATAAATGGTGGAAAAGGTAGTTTGGAAGGGTTTAGAATGAATCAAATAAAATTATATAAAGATGATAAATTGATATCCACTAAAGATGCAGTCATATGTTTATGCAAGGACCAGTTCAGCCCATATGATGATTATGGTGCACTATTATCTAGAGGAGTATTATAGAGGGGTGTTATTTACATGATAAGTATTAGCGTTTTAATCAACAGAATATTAACAAAAATGAAGTTGTTTGCAAAAAATATATATTACGTTGGAGGTAATGACGCACTTCCGCCACCTTTAACAAAAGAAGAAGAAGAGAACCTAGTTCTTAAGCTTATAGGTGGTGATGATACAATAAGGAGTATACTCATTGAGAGAAATCTTAGATTGGTAGTATATATTGCAAGGAAGTTTGAGAATACTGGAGTAGGTGTAGAAGACTTAATTTCTGTGGGGACAATAGGTTTAATTAAAGCTGTTAATACCTTTAATCCAGAAAAAAAGATAAAGCTAGCTACATATGCATCTAGATGCATTGAAAATGAAATACTTATGTATTTGAGACGAAACAGTAAAGTGAAAGCAGAAATATCCTTCTATGAACCATTAAATATTGATTGGGACGGAAATGAACTTCTGCTGTCAGATATTTTAGGAACTGATAACGACATAGTTTATAATTTGATTGAAGATGAAGTAGATAAGCAATTGCTGTTCATGGCAATGAAGAATTTGAGTGAGAGAGAGAAGGAAATAGTAAAATTAAGATTTGGTTTATATGGTGCAAGAGAAAAAACTCAAAAAGAGGTAGCTGATATGCTTGGAATATCGCAGTCTTATATTTCAAGATTAGAAAAGAAAATAATTAAAAGATTGAAAAAAGAAATTAATAGAATGGTTTAAGTAGAAAAATGAAATTGTCAAGTACTTTATAAATAATTATAAATTTTTAAAATCGTATAAAAATGGCTCCCATAGGAAATAATTTTTAATGCAGTAGTATCTATTACTTATAAGGGGTTGATTACACATGATAATCAATAAAGTAGAAATATGCGGAGTCAATACCTCTAAACTTCCTGTTTTGAGGGAAAAAGAAATGAAAGCATTACTTCTTCAAATGAAGGATGGAAAGCAGGGAGCTAGAGAAATATTTATTAATGGTAATTTAAGATTGGTGTTAAGCGTTATTCAAAGATTTAATAATAGAGGCGAAAATGTAGATGATCTATTTCAAGTAGGTTGTATTGGTTTAATGAAGGCTATAGATAACTTTGATTTATCTCAGAATGTTAAATTCTCTACTTATGCAGTTCCAATGATAATAGGAGAAATAAGACGTTATCTAAGAGATAACAATGCCATAAGGGTAAGCAGGTCATTAAGAGATATTGCATATAGAGCTTTACTTGTTAGAGATAAATTAGTAAATGATAATAATAAAGAACCTACTATTTCACAGATAGCTAAAGAATTAAAAATACCAAGGGAAGAAGTTGTCTTTGCGTTAGATGCAATACAAGACCCAGTATCGTTATTTGAACCAATCTACCATGATGGAGGAGATGCAATCTACGTGATGGATCAAATATCGGATAGTAAGAATCAAGATGATAATTGGCTTGAAAATATTTCTATAAAAGAAGCTATGAAAAAATTAAATGATAGAGAAAAACTTATACTTACTCTTAGATTCTTTAATGGTAGAACACAGATGGAGGTAGCTGACGAAATTGGTATATCACAAGCTCAGGTATCAAGGCTGGAGAAGACTGCATTAAAGCATATGAGAAAGTATGTTTAGAGCTCATTTGAGCTCTATTTTTTACTGTAAATGAAAGCACGAAATTTTAAAATAGTGTGACTTTGATATTTAATTATTTTTAGAAGAAAAAGGATATCATTTTATACCATTTTCTATCATATATTTTTATATGGAGGGATGTTAGATGGAATTGAGTATGCATTCATTAAATAATCTAAGAGTCATGGAGGTAGTCGATATAAACCTAGGTGCAAAACTTGGCTATATTAGAGATTTAAAGATTGATTGTGATGAAAGTAAAATAGTATCGATATTGATACCTGTCCAGAAAAGTAACTGGTTCGGAAAAATGGACATGCTTGAAATACCTTGGGAAGATGTAGTAAAAATTGGTGTAGATGTTATATTGGTTAATAGTAAGGAAAAAACTGTATCAGATATGTAGCAAAAATAGTAATAAGTGTGTATAATAAATATATTATAGATAATCACTTATATGCTAATGAAGGATTTTGGAGTTAGCTTTAGGTTAGCTTATTCAATAAAATTAAGTTAAGGAAGTTGCATTAATGAAAGGGCGTGAATAGCTTGAGATGTCCATACTGCTCATACGAAGAAAGTAAGGTTGTTGATTCCAGGTCGACTGAGGATTATACAGCCATAAGACGAAGAAGAGAGTGCTTAAAATGTGGTAAGAGATACACTACTTATGAGAAGGTTGAAGACATACCAACTTTGGTTATAAAGAAAGATTCTACTAGAGAGAATTTTAATAAAGAGAAATTAATCAATGGGTTAATAAAAGCATGTCAAAAAAGACCAGTTTCTAGAAGACAAATAGAGGATATTGCTGATGATATTGAAAAGACTATAAGTAATAAGATGCTTACAGAAGTTAGCACTGATTACATAGGTGAAATGGTAATGGATAGATTAAAGAATATTGATGAAGTATCTTACGTAAGGTTTGCATCAGTGTATAGACAATTTAAAGACATAAATACTTTTATGGAAGAAATTAAAAATTTGATGGG
The DNA here is from genome assembly GCF_014193895.1 of Clostridium fungisolvens. Taxonomy (NCBI): domain Bacteria; kingdom Bacillati; phylum Bacillota; class Clostridia; order Eubacteriales; family Clostridiaceae; genus Clostridium; species Clostridium fungisolvens. The sequence continues at coordinate 1,622,894 of NZ_BLZR01000001.1, forward strand.
ATTATCAGAAGAACTACATAAAAAGTAGTTCTTTTATTTCTGTTTAGGAGAGTATAACATTACCTAGGAAATAAGATTAGTTGTTAAATCTTAGTTAAAGATAGTTAAAATAAATTTGCTTTTATTTGCTTTATGTAATGATAATGTTAAAATTATAAGTGAAAAGAGTGAGAAAATTTATTAATTTACCTAAAATGTAAAGGAAGTTAATTTATGAAAGAAAAAATGTTAAATGATTTTCAGATTTTAACCTATGAAGATCCACTAGTTGAATTAGGGGTCACAACGGCTTTAAATGATGCAAATTTTAAGTTTGATACTGAAGAAGGAAAGAATAATTTAATAAAACTTAAAGATGATTTGCAAGTTAAGAAAATTTGTTATTTAAAGCAAATCCACAGTGATAAGATCATCATAGCGAATGATGATGTTGTGTTAGATGGTCAAGTTGAAGGGGATTCACTTATTACTTCTAGTGTAGACACTATTATTGGTGTATTTACAGCGGATTGTGTTCCTGTTTTAATATGGGACAGCAATAAAAAGGTGATTGCAGCAGTACATAGTGGGTGGAAGGGTACTTTTGACAGTATTGTAAAAAAGACAATAGAAGTTATGATTAAAGATTTTAATTGTGAAAGCAGTTCTATTAAAGTTTTTATAGGACCACATATAAGGCAGTGCTGTTATGAAGTAAGTGAAGAGCTTATAGATAAGTTTAAGAAAAACAACCTGTATAAAGAAGAAGATATCAATAATGGAAGGTTTTTAAATCTTGAAAAATGTATTGAGGTGCAACTAAAGTATTTAGGTATAAATGAAGATAATATAATTAAGAGTGGTTCTTGTACTTTATGTGAAAAAAATATAAAGCTACATTCTTACAGAAAAGATGGGGAGCATTCAGGAAGAATGTTTACTTACATCTATTTTAAATAATGGAGGAACATTATGGCTGATGAAAAAATTCTTATAGTAGACGATGAAGAACATATCGTTGAACTTATGAAATTTAATTTAGAAAATGCAGGATTCAAAATAATAACAGCGTACAATGGAATTGATGCTATAAAGCTTGCTAAATCAGAGCATCCTCGTTTAGTATTGTTAGATCTTATGTTACCAGGGCTAGATGGATTTGATGTTTGCAAAGAAATAAGAAAGGATTCCTTGACTGCTAATATTCCAATCATCATGACTACTGCAAAAGGTGAAGAGCTTGATAAGATTTTGGGACTTGAGTTAGGAGCAGATGATTATATTACAAAGCCTTTCTCCATAAGAGAACTTGTGGCAAGAGTAAAGGCTGTACTTAGAAGAACTGTAAGTACTCCATCCTTTGAAAAGTCCTTGAATATTGGAAATCTTACAATTGATTTCTTAAAGCATGATGTGCTTAGGAATGGTGAAAAAGTAGAGTTAACATTAAAAGAATTTGAACTTTTAGAGACCTTGGTTCAAAATAGAGGAAAGGTTCTTACTAGAGATATGCTTTTAGACAAGATTTGGGGATACGAGTATATTGGAGAAACAAGAACTGTAGATGTTCATATAAGACATCTAAGGAAAAAAATTGAGGATGATGATAAAAATCCTAGATTCATAGAAACAATAAGAGGAATTGGATATAGATTTTCAAGCGGAGAATAATTTATGAAGAAAAAAATAATGTTTTCGGTAATTATTACAATAATATTTTCATTAGTTGTAGTAACGTCTTCTTTTATTGCAATATCTAATTATCAGTATCTAGAGAACTCTAAAGCAAACTTGAAGCATTATAATGATTTACTTGCAACTTTAATACTTGCAAATGAGCCTGACAAGATAGCTAAATTAAATCAAGTAAAAGCTCTTGACAGGGAGATAAGATTTACGTATATAAGCAAAACAGGAGTTGTAGAATTTGATACAGATAAGCGTCTGGAGGATCTTGATAACCATCTTACAAGGGTTGAGATAGCTCAAGCTATAAAAAGTGGTGAAGGATCAAGTGTACGATATAGCAAAAGCTTAAATAAAAATTTAGTATATTATGCAACTAAACTACAAGATGGCAGCATTGTGAGAACTTCAATACCCTTAGATAATGTAAAAATATTTCAAGACACTAACATTAAATACTATTTGATAACTTTGGTATTCGTATTAGTTTTATCTGTAGTTCTTTCTCTAAAGCTAACTAGATTTATAGTTGATCCCGTGAAAGAATTGGAGATTATTACAGCAAGAATAGCAAGAGGAGAATTAGATGGTAGAGTTAGAGTTAGTTCTGTTGATGAACTTGGAAGTCTAGGAATGACCTTTAATGAAATGGCAGATAAGCTTGAAGTAACTATGGATGAATTAATTGACAAACAAAATAGACTAGAAGCGATTTTAAAAAGTATGGATAGTGGAGTTATTGCAGTTGATAGAAGTCATAAGGTAATAATGATAAATCCTTATGCTGAAAAGATATTCGGCATAGACAAAGATATAATCGGAGAAACTCTTATGGATCATATAAGGGATTTTGAATTGGATAATGTTTTTGAGACTTCTGATGCATATAAAGAGATAAAAATAATCTGGCCAGAAGAAAGAGAATTAAGGATAAGAACTGCAGAAATTATCAATGGTAGAGAGCACATTGGTACTGTTGCAGTTGTTCAGGATATAACTGATATAAAGAAGCTTGAAAATATGAGATCGCAATTTGTTGCTAATGTGTCTCATGAACTTAAAACTCCACTTACATCTATAAAAGGATTCGCTGAAACTTTAAAATATGTAGATGATGAAGAAAATAGACAAAAGTTTTTAAATATAATAAATGAAGAAGCAGAGAGATTAACAAGGCTTATAAATGACATATTATCCTTATCCAATATAGAACAAAATATAGAATGTACAAGAATGAACTTTAGTGGAGATAGAATAATAGAAGATGTTTATACCTTAATGAAAATTGAAGCTGAAAAGAAGAAGATAAAACTGTCTGCGGATTTGAATAATACACTTTCATTAGTGGGGGACCCAGATAAGTTTAAACAGATGATGATAAACCTTATTGATAATGCTGTGAAGTATTCTGAAGAAGGTGACTCGGTTTTAATAACTTCAAATAATAAAAATGGTATTATAACTTATACTGTAGAAGACACAGGAATTGGTATACCTAAGAAGGACGTGGCAAGAGTATTTGAAAGATTCTATAGAGTTGATAAAGCAAGGTCAAGAGCTAAAGGTGGAACTGGCTTAGGACTTGCGATAGTTAAACATATAGTTAAAACCTTTAATGGAAATATTGATGTTCAGAGTCAACTTGGAGTAGGGACTAAATTCATCATAAAGATCAAGGGTGTAAAAGAATAAAGAAAAATCATAGAGACTAAAGGATTATGAGATAATCATAATTCTTTGGTCTTTTTTTACTGTATAGGAAATTATAAAATTTTCAAGTTAGATAAACCTAGATATTTCAATGCTTTTAGAAGCTCTTTATGGCTACACAGTAAAAAATAAAACTTATTAGCCTGCCAAATTTACCTATAGTTAACAGAGGTTCACCTAGGCTTAATATTGGTTAATCTTCGCTTAATAATTTTTATGTAAAATATACATTGGAAACGAAATTTTCAACAATAAGAGAAGATAAGCATTATAAAAATGCCTGAAGGGGAGTTATTTGGATGAAAAAAAGGAAGATATCAATAAAAATTGTAACAACAATTAGTCTTTTCCTTATAGTGTTTACGGTTATTACAAACTATTCTATTTATGCTGTTGCAAATAATAAGATAATGAACTCAAACTATAACAACATGAATATTATAACCAGCGAAATAGGGAACAGTTTTAAATCCTCGATAGCATATCAAATAGAAAACTTGAAAAGTATAGGTAAGGAAAATGTTTTAGCAGAATACTATGAAAGCAATCTAAGCGAAGAAAAACAAAAAAGTCTGAATGAAAGACTAAAAAAGGTTTCTACAAGTTATGATGAAGCAATTTTTGTGACTGATAAAAAAGGTGTAATTAAAGCAAGTTCTAATGATCAATATATGAGCTTAGATCTTTCATCAAAAGAATATTTTAAAGCTACGCAAGCAGGAAAAGAAGCAGTTGGATCTGTGGAAAGCTCAATTATAACTGGCAAGTTTATAGTGTACTTCTTAGTTCCAGTAGAAGATCAGAACGGAACAATAGTTGGGGCAGTAGGAAAGGTTCTTGATAGCAGTTATTTCTCTGAAAGATTTAATTCTTTTAAATTTCTTAATACTGGATTTGTTTTTATGGTGGATAGTTCTAATAAAATTGTATATCACCCAGATATGCACAAGATTAATAAACCTATATCCATAAAAGAGATTGCAAGCCTAATTAAAAACCCTCAATATTTGGCTAAGGCAAATAGCAATATAGAATCATATGAAGAGAATGGAAAATCAATGGTGGCTGAAACACTTACTATACCTGAACTTAAAATGATGGTTGTACTTGCTGCAAATAAGGCAGAGATTCTTGAAGCTTCTACATACATAGGAAGAGTATTGATTATATTTGGAATTGTAGAACAAATAATATTAATTCCTTTAATAATTATTATGATAAATTCAGTACTTAAACCTCTTAAAAATCTCACTAATAGTACAAGAAAAATATCTGAGGGCGATCTTACTGTTTTAAGCAATGTTAATAGTAAAGATGAATTGGGAGATTTATCAAATAACTTTGATCAGATGATTGGAAATATAAGAGTTCTAATAAATGAGATAAAAGGTTCTGCAAATGATTTACTTAATATAAATGAGTGCTTTTCAGCGGTCCAAGAAGATAATCATGAAGGTATGACTTTTATAAAGGAGTCATCCAAGGTTATGGTTGAGGAAACTAGGAATATTGATGAAGCAATAAAATGGTGTATCGAAGGTTTTGAGAGATATGAAGAAAAGTTAAACGAAATTAATATGAAATCAGAAAAGATGTACAAGCATGCAAGTTCTATTAGAACAGTTAATAGCGAAGGAATGAATTCTATATATGAATTAAGAGATATAGGAAACAATGCAGGTATAAACTTTAATGCCATAGATCAAAGTATAAAAAAACTTATAACAAACTTGAATAGCATAAATACTATAGCTCAAGGTGTAACAAATATTTCAACACAGACAAATATATTATCACTTAATGCTTCTATTGAAGCTGCTAGAGCAGGTGAGTTTGGAAAGAGTTTTTCTGTTGTAGCAGAAGAAATTGGAAAGCTCTCAAAGTCTATTGAAGGAGAAATGAAATCAATTAATAGTTTGATTAAGGTAATAAATAGCAATATTGATGAAACTTCAGAAAGTATGGAAGAACTAAATAACTTCTTTAATATGCAAACAGATGTATTAAATATAAGCGTAGACAAATTTAACACTATTATAAAGAGCACAGACAAGATTATTGGCTATATACAAGACGTTAATACCAATATAACTGGAATTAACAAGGATAAGAATGAAATGAATAAAAGATTATCAGATGTTAACACTACATTTGAGGAATTTAACAAAAGTATTGAAGAGGTTTCAGTTTCTGTTAATAAACAATGGGAAGATTCAGCGATGTTAGATGAAGTTAAAAACTCTATGAATCAAACTGTCTATAAGCTTCAGAGCTCAATTTCAAACTTTAAGGTAGAGTAAAAGATGTTCATAAAATTTATACACTTTGTTAAATAAAATTTACATTACTATATTATTACTTAACAAACAGCTAATACTTACTTAACTTAAGAATAATATAATTTATTATGTAAGGTAGATAAATAATAAAACAGTAAATAAAATTTGGAGGTTATCAAATATGAATAAAAGAAGTTTAAAATTCGGTGTAATCGCACTAGCATTAACTATGGCAACTGGAATTTTCGCAGGATGTGCTTCAAAGAGTGATGATAAAACTGCTACTGATTCAGGAAAGCAAGCAGCAGTTGCTGGATCAATAACAATATCAGGATCAACAGCTTTAAAGCCACTAATAGATAAAGCAAGTGAAGATTTTCAAGCTAAGAATAAAGATGCACAAATAAATTCACAAGGTGGAGGAAGTGGAACTGGGCTTACACAAGTTTTACAAGGTGCAGTTGAAATTGGAGATTCAGATGTTCCAGCTGCTGATAAATTAAAACCAGAAGAAGCATCACAATTAGTAGATCATCAAGTTGTTGCTTTAGGATTTGCAGTAACAGTAAGTAAGGATGTTCCAGTAACTAACTTAACTAAAGCTCAAATAGCTGATATATTCTCAGGAAAAGTTACAAACTGGAAGGCTATCGATGGAAAAACTGATTTACCTATAACTGTTGTTCACAGACCAGCTTCTTCAGGAACAAGAGCAACTTTCATGAAAACAGTTTTAGATGGTAAGAAAGATGTTGAAAATGACAAGATTGGTGTAGTACAAGATGCTAATGGTTCAGTTAAGACTGCATTAGAAAGCACAAAAGGTTCAATAAGCTACGTAGCTCTTTCATACTTACTAGACGCAGATGCTAAAAAATCATTAGTACCAGTATCAATTGAAGGCGTACAACCAACAAAAGAAAACATAACTACAGGAAAATATATATTCTGGTCATGGGAACATATGTATACAAAAGGTGAAGCTAAAGATCTTGCTAAAGCATTCATAGATTATATAACAAGTGCTGATAACAAGAAGGCAGTTGAAGATTTAGGATTTATCTCAGTTGGAGATATGAAGGTTAAATAGTTTATAAATTAGCTTTTAAGGCTGGCTTACGCCAGTCTTAAGGTGTTTGAAGATGTATTGAAAGTGCTAAGACTCCTATGAATTAACAGTAGGAAATTAGTAAATAAAGTTCGTTCTAATAAACATAATGATATATTTCAAATCGTTATATATGATGATACTCAACAATAAATATTATGAGGGAAGAGTTATGGAAAAAAGAAGTTTTTGGCAAAAATTAAAATCTGAATATATTGGCAAAGGTTTTGCAGTGTTTTGTGGACTTTTAATAGTGGTATTGACTCTATCCATTATATTTTTTATAGCGTCAAAAGGATTAAGTTTGTTCACAAAAGATAGATATTCTATATTTAAATTCTTATTTAGTACAGAATGGACACCAAATGCAGATTCACCTCAATTTGGTGCTCTAACTTTAATAGCAGGATCAACAGCAGTTGCTATAGGTTCAGTAATAGTGAGCACACCAATTGCTATATCTCTTGCAATTTTTATGAATATGATATCTACAAAGTATGGTAAAAGAGTTCTTCAGCCAGCTTTAGAACTTTTCGTTGGTATACCATCTGTTGTATATGGGTGGATTGGCTTAAGTGTACTTGTACCAATAATAAGAAATAACTTTCATGGTGACGGATCAAGTCTTTTAGCAGGTATTTTGGTGTTAAGTGTAATGATTCTTCCAACCATTGCATCACTTTCATCTGATGCCATAAGGACTATACCTAATGATTATATCGAAGCAGCTTATGGATTGGGATCAACAAGATGGCAAACCATATACAAAGTTGTTGTTCCAGCTGCAAAAAGCGGAGTTCTTACTGCGGTAGTACTTGGTCTTGCTAGAGCTTTTGGTGAAGCTCTTGCAGTTCAAATGGTTATCGGAAATACATTAAAGCTTCCAACAAATCTTCTTCAATCAACAACTACGCTTACAAGCGTACTTACAATGGATATGGCAAATACAGCTTTTGGATCTGAGTGGAATAATGCTTTATGGTCATTAGCTTTAATGCTTTTAATAATATCCTTTATATTTATAGTTATAGTTAGAAAAATAGGAAGAAGAGGTGAAGCATAATGAAGGCAAAAACTGCAGATAAAATAGCTACTTCAATACTTTATATAATCTCTGTATCAATTGTTTTGCTTTTAATATCCTTCTTAGGTTATATTTTATATAAGGGTGCCGGAATGATAAGTTTCAATTTCCTATTCGGTCAGCCTAAAAATGGAGCAGCAGGCGGTGGCATTGGACCACAGCTATTTAACTCCTTTTACATGTTAATAGTATCTCTTATAATTACCGTTCCTATTGGACTAGGTGCTGGTATTTATCTTTCAGAATATGCAGGGCAAGGAAGATTCGTTAATTTCTTAAGACTATGTATAGAGACGATGTCTTCACTTCCTTCGATTGTTGTTGGACTTTTTGGTCTTTTAGTATTTGTTACTCTCGCAGGATGGAAGTATTCTGTTTTAGCTGGTGCTTTATCAGTTAGTATATTAAACCTCCCATCTATGACAAGAGTAAGTGAAAATGCAATAAGAGAAGCGTCAAAAAAAGTAAAAGAGGCAAGTGTTGGGCTGGGGGCAACAAGATTTCAAACTATAAGAAAGATAACTCTTCCTTATGCTATGCCGCAAATACTAACCGGAATCATATTAGCAGCAGGAAGAATTTTTGGTGAAGCAGCAGCTTTCTTATATACAGCAGGCATGAGTGCACCTTTATTTAAATTTGGTAGATTTTCGCTTTTTGGTATGAGTTCTGCTGATAAGATGTCTGCATATGACGTATTCAGACCTGCAGAAACATTAGCAGTTCATATATGGAAACTTAAATCAGAAGGTTCAGTGCCAGATGCTACTCAAATTGCAAATGGTGCTTCAGCAGTTTTAATAATAATGGTGCTTTTATTTAATATAATTTCAAGATTAGTAGGTAATGCACTTTATAAGTCTTATAGTGGTAAGTAGGAGGATATAACATGTCAATAATTTCAACGAATAATTTAAATTTATATTATGGAAATAATCATGCACTTAAGGGCATAAGCCTTGATATAGAACCAAATACAGTAACTGCACTTATTGGACCTTCTGGTTGCGGTAAGTCAACTTTCTTAAGAACCTTGAATAGGATGAATGATCTTATAGATTCTGTTAGAATAGAAGGAGATGTATTCTTCGAAGGCAGAAATATTTATAATGATTTTGATGAAATTGAACTTAGAAAGAGGGTAGGAATGGTTTTCCAAAGACCAAACCCATTCCCAATGTCAATCTATGATAATATAGCCTATGGACCAAGAATTCATGGGATAAAGAATAAAGCTAAGTTAGATGAAATAATTGAGAAAAGTCTTAGAGGAGCTGCTCTATGGGATGAGGTTAAGGATAGATTAAAGAAAAGTGCTTTAGGGCTTTCAGGTGGTCAACAACAAAGACTTTGTATAGCAAGAACTCTTGCAGTAGAACCAGAAGTTCTTTTAATGGATGAACCAACTTCTGCACTTGATCCTATCTCAACGAATAAAATAGAAGAACTAATGGATACACTAAAAAAGACATATACTGTTATAATCGTAACTCATAATATGCAGCAGGCAGGAAGAATTGCGGATAATACAGCGTTTTTCTTAACAGGAGAAGTTGTAGAATACGGAAAAACAGATGATATATTCTATAAGCCAAGAGATAAGAGAACAGAAGATTATATAACAGGTAGATTCGGTTAAAATTACTTTATGAGGTGATATAAATGACAAGAACATCTTTCGATTATGGTTTACAGCTTTTACATGATGACTTAGTAAAAATGGGAAGCATTGTAGAAAAACAAATACATGGTTCAGTTGAATCTTTAGTGAATCAGGATGTGGAATTAGCTGAGAGAATAATAAAAGGCGACGATTTAGTAGATGATCTTCAAAGAGAAATTGAAGACAAGTGTATAAAGTTAATTGGTAGGGAGCAGCCTCTAGCAAAAGATTTGAGAAATATCTTTACAACTACTAAGATAGTTACAGATCTTGAAAGAATGGCTGACCATGCAGTTGATATAGCAAAGATAACAAGAAGACTTAAAGATGAAAAGTATATTAAAAAGCTAATAGATATACCAAAGATAGCCACAGTCGTACAAGAAATGATTAAGCTTTCTATAGATGCTTATATAGAAGGAGATTCTGATAAAGCTTATGAGATTTGTAAGATGGATGATGAAGTAGATGCTGTGTATAAGAAAGTATTTACTGAACTTCTAGCATATATGAACTCTCATCACGAAACAGTGACTCAAGCAAGTCAATTGTTATTCGTATGCAAATACTTAGAAAGAATAGCAGATCATGTTACTAATATATGTGAATGGACTATCTATCTAGTTACTGGAAACTTTGTTGACCTTAATGAATAATTAAGTAAGATTTATAAGTCATTAATCAAAGAGCAATGTCAAATTATTTATAATGTGTGCACTTTTTAAATGTATAAATTAGTAGCTTAATTTTAATTTATGTAGTTAACAACTTAACTATGGTGAATAGGGTATTTAATAAATATATCTTTATTAAATATAAAAATAGCTTGGAATCCTTGGGGATATTCGAGCTATTTTTTACTGTAAAGAAAAGTGTAATATTTTTATGTCGATTAAACCTATATATTTTAATGCTTTCAGAAGCTTTTTATGGCTATACAGTAAAAAATAAAATTTATGCGCCTGCCAAATTTTCCTCATATTCATTCGGAAAGGCAGATGCGCAAAAAAGTTCACTGAAGAAGAGCCCTTCAGCGACTTTTTTACTGTAAAGAAAAGTGTAATATTTTTTATATAGTATATAACTTACTATAAAAATGGACAAAATTTATAGTGAATACGATTTTTATCCTATAAATATTAGATATTTAGAGTCACATGAAACTGTGCATAAAGCGTTAATTGTTGACTACTAAGGGCTAATAGGGTATATTACATATTGAAGTATTTTTCAGGAGTGAAAAAAATGAAAAACAAAATTGCGAAGATTCTTCCTGGCGGAATAGCAGAAGAATTAGGAATTGAAGTTGGAGATTATTTAATTTCTATAAATGAAACAGAAGTAAATGACGTTATAGACTATAAGTTTTTGATGGCAGAGGAATACTTAGATGTAGAAGTAGAAAAACCAGACGGTGAAGTTTGGGTTTATGAGATAGAGAAAGAATATGATGAAGACTTAGGAGTAGAGTTTGAGGCTTCTATAATGGATAAGGCAATAAGCTGTTCCAATAAATGCATATTCTGTTTTATAGATCAATTACCTACGGGTATGAGAGATACTTTATATTTTAAAGATGATGACTCAAGACTTTCTTTTCTTCAGGGTAACTTTGTAACCTTAACAAATATGAAGGACTGTGACATAGATAGAATAATAAGATACAGAATAAGTCCTATTAATGTATCAGTACATACAACAAATCCAGATCTTAGAGTTAAGATGTTAAATAACAGATTTGCAGGTAATGTTTATGACAGGCTTAAGAGACTAGCAGAGGCTGGTATAGAAATGAATGCTCAAATAGTAGTTGTACCAGGTGTTAACAATGGAGAAGAGCTTCAAAGGACAGTTTTAGACTTATATAAGCTGCACCCTTCTATTCAAAATATAGCTGCAGTTCCAATAGGCATAACTAAACATAGAGAAGGACTTGCAAAATTAGATATTTTTGATGGTGACAGTGCAAGAAAAGAAATTGAGCTGGTAGAGAAGCTACAAGAGAAGTTCATGAAAGAAATAGGTTCACCTTTTGTGAGACTATCTGACGAGTTTTATGTTTTAAGTAATTATGACATACCTGATGAAGATTTCTATGATGGATATCATCAGATAGAAGATGGTGTAGGCGTTATAAGAATGCTTAGAAATACCATCGAAAGAGATATATCAGAACTAAAAGACGATATAAAGGGCCATTTCGCTATTGCTACAGGTGTTTCTGCCTATGATGAAGTAAAAAAAGTAGCAGATAGCATTATGAATAAAAACAATAATATAAAAATTGATGTTTATAAAGTAATAAATCATTTCTTTGGAGAAACTATTACAGTAAATGGACTTTTAACTGGTAAAGATATTATAAATCAGCTAAAAGAAAACCTTGAAGCACCATACCTTATAATGGCTGATAACATGTTCAGAAAAGGGTATGAGTTAGGTGATTCTAAGGATAAGATAATGCTTGATGATCTAAAGATAAAAGATGTTGAAGAGCAGCTAGATGTGAAAGTCATTGTATGTGATTACACTGGAGAAGACTTGATACAAATTATAAACACATATTGTGAGGAGGAATAAACATGGGAAAACCAATAGTTGCTATAGTTGGACGTCCAAATGTAGGAAAATCTACATTGTTTAATAAATTGGCAGGAAAAAGAATATCTATAGTACAGGATACACCAGGAGTTACTAGAGATAGAGTTTATGCAGAGGCTGAGTGGTTAAACTACAAATTTACTATGATAGATACAGGTGGTATTGAGCCAGAAAGTGAAGATATTATAGTAAAACAAATGAGAAGACAGGCACAAATAGCTATTGAAACTGCAGATGTTATAGTGTTTATCGTTGATGGTAAGGAAGGACTTACAGCAGCAGATAAAGAAGTTTCTCAAATGCTTAGAAAGAGTAAAAAACCTGTTGTACTTGTTGTAAATAAGATAGATAACTTAAAAGATGAAGCTAATGCTTATGAGTTCTATAATTTAGGTATAGGTGATCCTATAACAATATCAGCAACTCAAGGTCTTGCACTAGGAGATATGCTTGACAGAGTAGTAGAACACTTCAAAGAACTTGGAACTGATGACGAAGAAGATGAATATGTAAGAATAGCTATGGTTGGTAAACCAAACGTAGGTAAGTCATCACTTATCAATAAGCTTTTAGGTGAAGATAGAGTAATAGTAAGTGATGTTCCAGGTACTACTAGAGATTCTATAGATAGTTACCTTGAAACAGATGAAGGTAAGTTTATACTTATAGATACTGCTGGTCTTAGAAGAAAAAGTAAGGTTAAAGAAGAAATTGAAAAGTATAGTGTAATAAGAACTTACGCTTCAATTGAAAGAGCAGATGTAGTTATACTTATGCTTGATGCTCAAGAAGGTGTTACTGATCAAGATGAAAAAATTATAGGTTTTGCTCATGAAATGAATAAAGCTATAATGGTTATAGTAAATAAGTGGGATTTGATTGAAAAAGACGATAAGACAATGAATACTTATCTAAAAGATCTTCAATCAAACTTAAAGTTCTTATCCTACTCACCTTTCTTATTCATATCAGCATTAACTGGTCAAAGAGTACATAAGGTGCTAGAGATGGCTAAGGGCTGTTATGATAACTACTCAAAGAGAATATCAACTGGTATACTTAATGAGGTTATAAATAAAGCGGTACTTATGAAAGAACCACCAGTAGTTGGACTTAAGAGACTTAAGATATACTATGCAACTCAAGTTGCAAACAAACCACCTAAATTTATATTCTTTGTAAATGACAGCAATGCTTTACATTTTTCTTACGGAAGATATCTTGAAAATCAGCTAAGAGAAAGCTTTGATTTTAAAGGAACAGGATTAGAAATAGAGTATAGAGAAAGGAAGGAATAAAAGTATGAATAAGGTGACTTTTTTAGGAGGAGGAAGCTTTGGAACAGCTTTATCAATTCTTCTAGCCAAAAAGGGTGTAACGGTGTCTATTTGGGACAGAGATAAAGAGGTTGTTGATGAGATAAACAACAAAAGAACAAATGATAGATACATTAAGGAGTTGCACATTCCTGAAAATGTCACTGCCTATTACGATTTAGAGGAAGCACTTAAGGATACAGGATGCTTAGTGCTTGCAGTACCTTCCCATGTAATAAGAAATGCTTGCAAATCACTTAAAGGAAAACTTCCAGAGGATATAGTGGTTGTAAGTATAGCTAAAGGGATTGAGGAAGGTACTGATTTAAGATTATCAGAAGTAATAGAGCAGGAGCTTAATAATCCAATAGTAGTTTTATCTGGACCTTCTCACGCAGAAGAAGTTGCCTTACAATACCCAACTACTTTAGTTGCAAGTTCTAAAGATATGTCAGCTGCTGAAAAAGTTCAGGATTTATTTATGGCTCCTCATCTTAGAATATATACCAATGATGATCTTGTTGGTGTGGAAATAGGTGGGGCAGTGAAAAATATTATAGCTTTAGCAGCTGGAGTTTGTGATGGTATAGGTTACGGAGATAACGCTAAAGCGGCGCTTATGACTAGAGGTATGATGGAGATAAGCAAAATAGGTTTTAAACTTGGCGGAAAGATGGAAACTTTCTTCGGACTGACAGGGATGGGCGATCTTATTGTAACTTGTACAAGTATGCACTCTAGAAATAGAAGGGCTGGAATACTAATTGGTCAAGGTAAGAGCCTTGCTGAAGCAGAAAAAGAAGTAGGAATGGTTGTTGAAGGAGTTAAAGCCTGCAGAGCTTTCTACGAATTAAAAGAAAAACTTGATGTTGATATGCCAATTACTGATATTCTTCACAGAATACTTTTTGATGGGTTAAGCCCAAATGAAGCAGTTAGTGGACTTATGGAAAGAGATAAGAAATCAGAAAAATATCAGTAATTTATATTGATAATTTAAAGACTTGCATTTAACCTAGGCTACAGATAGTGATATTTGTAGGTGTAATCAGGAGGTTGAGGCAAGTCTTTTTATTTTTTGAAAGTGTTAATTTATAAATTCAATTATGCCTAGTACTATAAGTAATATTCCGGATACTAGTGGAGCGTATTTTCCCAGAAGCTTTCCTATTACATTGCTACCTAATGCTTGCCCAAACATTATAGTAACAATACTTAGTATGAAGGTTAAGACAGTTGTTAAAGGGATACTTACACCTGTTATACTAGCTGCTATGCCTGTACCTAAATTATTAAAGGTTAACCCTAGAGCAACAAGAAAAGATTCTTTGGTACTTATGTCACCAGATTTATCGGTATCAGACTTTTCTGCATACTCTACCATGTCTTTAATATCTTTTAAAGCCAAATCTTTTATATTAACATTATTTAAAAATTTTCTTATACTTTGAATGACGAAGTATACGCCTAAAAATACTATTATTATGGCACCCAATTTATTTGCTACAGAATTAGATAGGAATTTTGAAATGAATAATCCTACGAACATGGATAAAAAAGTTCCTGTAGTGGTAATACCAGCTATTACAAGATTATTAAAAAGACATATCTTAATTTTTTTTAAGCCATAAGCCATCCCAATTACTAGGTTATCTAGATTTGAAGATAGGCTAAAAAGTAGGGCGGATAGAAAAAATATCATGGATTCTCTCCTTTTTAACTATGTGTAAATTAAATATTAAAAAATGTTTTGTGAATTGTTTTACACCTTAATATATGGAACATAAATATATATTGTGAATACAGATTATAGATCTGTTAAATTTCGGATTGAAGTAGATTGAACTATATAGTTATTAATTATATAATCAAGTAAGAGGATAAATTGGTAAAAGGTTACTTGAAAGGAAGAAGATATGGAGTTTTTATATGATTTTTTATACTGTATTGTATCGGCCATTATATCATCAATTGTATTTTATATAATATTTAGTGCATTAGATGAAAGTATATTGCAAGCGTTTAAACCAATTAAAAAAATAGTAAATAAGATAAAAAAAAGGGCATTTATAAAAAGTATTAGTTTTTTAATCACAATATTTCTAGCTGTTTCAATAAAAGATTTCTTTAACTTAGGTGATGTGGGATTTGGAATCATAATAGGATTTTTTATTAGTTTGACTGATATGATTTTTAGCACTGGACTTGCAGCACCTAAAAAAGATAAGGAATTTAAGATTAGGAAGATTAAAAAATAAGTTTTAGTATAAGAGAGAATAAAATAGATTATAAGTATAAAGACCATGCATAATATATAGGAAATATTCCTTGATATGCATGGCCTTTACTTTTAAATATGGGCTAAAAGTTTTCTGTTTTTTTCTTCATTAAGCAATAGTATTAATATTTATTTATATTTCGAAGTATGTAAATGCTCAAGTTTTACTTATTCCTCGTTATCATCAAAGGTTGCAGTAGTTTTTGAAGACCAGCTTTTATCTTTATGAAACTCTGGTATTAATGAATCGCTTCCATCACCTTCAATGTCTGAAGATTCAACAGTTAAGTTTGAAGAAGTCGATAAGCCAAAGGAGCCAGTTGTTGATGGAGAAGTAAGTACTTTATCATGTTCACTTGATTTTGTTCTTTTCATAAAACCACCTCCAAGTTTAGTATGTTCATTTCGTACTTTATTATTAAAGATAAAGCTCTCACGACTTTGGATGAGAGAACTTGAAAGGGCACATATATGTAAGGAAAAGTATAATGTTTATAGTGTTATCCTTAAAATTTAAAATAAGTACATTCTTACTAAAATAAGATATAGATATACTAGTTTTAAAAAATGCATTATTTGAATTAGTTGGTATTAATTATTAAAAACACTATTAGTATGCTTTTATAATAATGGAAATGGGATATCTATATTAAGTTTTTGTAATAGAACTCTAAAAATTAGATCTATCATAAAATTAAATTAAATAACAATAATATTATCTGTAAATGAATGATTTTATGGTATATTGTGTATATAAAATATCTTTTGATGGTTGAACAATACATTTAAAATATTAACATTGGGGTGTAGGCTATGGATATAAGTTTAATGACTATTGAAGATTATGATAAAGTATATAAACTTTGGACAAATACTTCAGGTATGGGAATGAGGAGTCTTGATGATTCCCTGCAAGGAATTGATAAATTTATAAGGAGGAATCCTACAACTAATTTTATTGCAAAGCTAGAAAATGAAGTTGTAGGAGTAATATTATGTGGTCATGATGGAAGACGGGGATATATTTATCATACTGGAGTAGACTGTGAATATCGAGGTCAAGGAATTGGAAAAGCTTTAGTTAGAGCTGTTCTTGGAGCTCTAAGGAAAGAAGAAATAAATAAAGTTGCACTTGTTGCTTTTGCTTCCAATGATATAGGAAATAGATTTTGGGAATCAATTGGTTTCAAAGAAAGAGAGGATTTAGTATATAGAAATTTAAGCATTAATCACAATAATAATTAAAATAAGTATAATTATAGAGCAAAACACTCTAACCAGTATGTTTTGCTCTACTTAATAAAAAGCCTACAGCGGAAAATAAAAGATTTCTTATCTCTACTGATGCGGCTCCAACTTGGTTTACATTTAACCAATGTGCAATTATCGATGTTATAAGGCAAATTAAAGCTACTAAAATAGCTATTTGAGTTTGAATATTTATATTTTCAATATTTGAGTTTTCAGATAACTGAGATCCAAATATAAAACCAAAGATGCTTGACATCACGGATCTTATAGCAATGGCATTTGGGCTTGTTTGAGATGTATCAAGAAATACAGTCAGAACTGTTTCTATTAGTGCAATCATACCTATGGTAATAAGTGCTTTTGTAGCTAAATTGGTATTCTTATAGAATTTTAAAAATTTAGTAAATAGGCTTTTCATAGTAAGTCACCTCACTATGTATATTATGTCGAATTATATAAAGAGGTTAAAAAGATACGGTGAAATTTAGTTATATGACAATAAAAATCATCTTAAATTAATGTGATTAATGTACTACTTTGCAGGTTTAGCTGTGGAGTATAAAGCTAAAAATATTAATATTTTATATATGATTATAGTAATTAGAACTAGTCTTATTTTTCAGAAAGGGTGTAAAGATGAGGAAAGAAAAAATATTGACAATGAGATTATTAAGAGATAAGTATGGAGTTTGTAGACTAGATAAAAATGAGATTATACCTAGTTGGGCTCAAAATGGAGAGTTCTTTTCTATAACAAAAACAGCTGATGAGCTGTCTATTGTGTGCGACGAAGACAATATTCCTGATAATATAAAGTGTGAAAAAGATTGGAATATTTTAAAGATTGAAGGACCGTTAGATTTTTCTTTGATTGGTATACTTTCATCAATCAGTTCAATATTAGCAGACAAAGGAATTAGTATTTTTGCTGTTTCCACTTATGATACAGATTATATACTAATCAAGAATAAGGATATTGATAAAGCAGTGAAATCATTGATTGAAGAAAGATACGAAATATTAGGTTATTAGGATTGTAGAAATATATAAACAAAAGGAGATAAAGCAATGAGCTACATAGTTGATGTACTATTATTTGATGATTTTGAAACTTTGGATGTATTTGGACCTGTTGAAATACTTGGTAAACTTCCTGATATATTTAAGTTGAATTTCATATCTATAGATGGAGAGGTCATTGAAAGCTCTCAAAGAGTAAGAATTGAGAGTAATTTATATAAAGAAGAGAAAGACGTAGAAAGAATTTTAATTGTACCAGGTGGTAATGGAACGAGAGAAAATGTTAGTGACGAAAGTTTTATTAGCTTTATTAGAGAGCTGCATAATCGTGCTAAATATACGCTTAGTATTTGTACTGGTTCGGCTTTACTTGCAAAAGCAGGAATATTAGATAATAAAAGAGCAACTACAAATAAAAAGGCATATAAGTGGGTAACAGAGCAAGGTGAAAAAGTTCTATGGGTTGAAGAAGCAAGATGGGTACAGGACGGAAAGCTATATACTTCTTCCGGAGTATCTGCCGGTATGGATATGACTTTAGGATTTATTGAAGATATTTTGGGGAAAGCAAAGGCATTGGAGACTAGCCAAAGAATAGAGTATATTTGGAACGAGGATAGCACCTATGATCCATTTTATAAGTTATATGAGTAATTGGAAAAGTCCCTGAATATGCAAAGTCATTAAGTGGACAGCTACATGAAACTACTTTTTATTATAAAGAGTTATAAAGAGTTAATATAAACATAATATTTCTTAAAAAATTATTATTTCTATATCAGTTTAATATTAAATGTAAGGGATAGAAAAAATATATGAAAGAAGTTAAATTTGCAGTTTTTACCGATTTGCATTACGACCATATTCATGATGGACAAAGAAGGTTGAAAAATTTTATAGCTGATATACAAGAAAAAGATATAGATTTTATCGTCAACCTTGGAGATTTTTGCAAAGCTACAAAAAATAATAACTCACTGCTAGACATACTTAATAGTACTGGAAGACCATATTATAACCTCATTGGTAATCATGATTCAGATTCATGTGATAGAGAAGAAGTGCTTAGATTCTTTGGGATGAAAGATAGCTACTATTCCTTTAAGTATGGTGATATAAAATTTATTGCTTTAGATACTTGTTTCATACAGTATGATAGAGAGTATGTACCATATTGTAAAAAGAATTATGATTCTTCCGCTGGAATTTATCCTGTATTACCGGAGGAGGAGCTCAATTGGCTAAAGAAAGAGCTTAAAGAAGAATGCCCTTACTTTGTTATCCTTTCTCATCATAGTTTTGAAAATGAATTCATGAAAAGAGGAGTTCATAACCGTAATGAAGTGCAACAGTTAATCAATGATATAAATAAAACTGAAAAAAGAGTACTAATGTGTTTAAATGGGCATGATCATGCAGACTCTATAAGAAAGATTGGAGATACATATTATTTTGCAGTAAATGCAATGTCATATATTTGGTTTGGACCACAGTACGAGCATTTTACTTATTCTGAGGATATACATGAAAGATACCCGTTTATTAAGGACTTAGTACTTTATGAAGAAGGGCTATATACTATTGTAACTATATTACCAGATGGAAATATTAAGATAGATGGTATGGAAGGGTGTTTTCAGACAGTATCACCAAAAGAACTTGGTATAGAAGGTGATTGGAATGGACGCGCTATAACAGCTAGAATATCTTCATTGAATACTGATAATAACAAGTAGCTACAAGATAATATTAATAGAAAATAGACTAATAATAAAAGTGAGCATAATTGAAAGTTAAACTATATAAAAATATTAAACAATAAGGGAGAAATAGAATGAAAGTTTCATTATTACAGCCTAAAATCGAAAAAGGTAATATTAGAAATAATATTGCACACATACAAGAGTTAATTGATAAGAGTAGAGGGGAGTTATTGGTTTTACCAGAGTATGCTTTTACAGGTTCATTGGTCTCAGAAAGTAATGTTGATGTAGATAAGTGGATAATTGAAGGAGATGTAGCAAAGAAAAACTTAAAAATACCTGAAGGAAAGATATTGCTAACTAATTCTTTAGTAAGAATAAACGAAGAAGTTTATAACTGTTGTGAATTCTTACCTGAAGATAAAAAACAAATTAAGGTTTTCCCAGATTCAACAGAGGAAATGCAAGGAATAAAAGCTGGGAAAGAACATGAAACTTTTCAAATGTTTAATAAGAAATTTAAGGTGTTCATTTGTATGGATCTAAAGCATTGGAAATCTATAGAAACAAAGGATTTAGACTTTGTATTGTTTATTTATCATTTCACTAATGAGAATTATGAAAAGAGAATCATGGAGCTAAAGGAATTTGTAAGTGAGAGAAAAATGCCAGTGTTAGCTAGCAGTATAGTATCAGATAAAAATAATGGTTTTAGTACTTATATAAATGAAAGTACGATTATATCTATTCCTGAGCTAGAAGGAATATTAGAAATTGAGCTATAGAAGCTATGAAAAGTGAGATTAAACTATGAGAATAATTGATTTAACCCATACAATTTCAGAACGAATGCCAGTATATCCCGGTACAGAGGAACCTAAATTAGAAATTGCAAATACATATGATAAAAGCGGTTTTAAAGAAACCTTATTAACTATGTTCTCTCATACAGGAACTCATATGGATGCACCAGCTCATATATTTGATAAAAAAACTACTTTAGATTCATTTCCTGCTGAACAATTTGTAGGAAAAGCATTAGTAATTGATTGCAGTGATTTAAAGGAAGGTGAGAAAATCACTATTGAATATATTGAAAATGTAATAGAAAAGGCTGATGAAGCAGAGTTTATTTTGTTTAGAACAGGATGGGATGAATTTTGGGGTACAGATGCTTATTTCGGAGAGTACCCTTATATCACAGAAGAGGTTGCAGACTATCTGATACAAAGTAAGAAGAAGGGTGTGGGCTTAGATGTAATAGGTATAGACCCTATTGCAGATGAAAACTTAACCTTACACAAAAAGCTTTTTGCTGAAACTGAAATAGTTGTTATTGAAAATTTGACTAATCTAAAGAAAGTTGGTAACGACTTGTTTACTCTATGTGCACTTCCTCTAAAATATGAGAATGCTGATGGAGCGCCAATTAGAGCGATTGCAATTTTAGAAGACAAGTAATATAAAGAAGGTAAAGGGAGATCTGAAAAAGGTCTCCCTTTGATAATATATTGGAATCCAGTAATAAGTACACGTGGGTTATTATAACTTATATACCATATTATTGAAATTAATGTGCTTATTATGTATAATAAGTTGAAGTGCAGGTATAGAGAGTAAGGAGATCCTTATATGGAAATAAAGTTTGAAATAGCTAATATTGAAGATGCTGAAGTATTGGTTGAGGTTAGAAATCTAAGTTTTTTTTCAGACTATATAAAATATGGTGAATGTCCAGGATACAATATATCAATAGAAAGTATGACTAATACACTACTCAATACTAAAATAAAATCATACAAAATATTTAGTGATGAAAAAGTCGTAGGTAATATAAGCGTTAGAGAAAATAATGATAATACTTGTTATATTGGTTGCCTTTGTGTAATACCTAGTTATGAAAATAGAGGAATAGGACAACATGCCATAAGGTTTGTTGAAAAAGAATTTTCCAATGTAACTGTATGGAGTTTAGAAACACCAGCAGATAAAGAGCGAAATCATTATTTCTATAAAAAGCTTGGATATAACATTGTTGATGAATATATGAGCGGTTCAGTTAAGGTAGTGTTGTTTGAAAAGAAGCTACTCTGTAAATAAAGTAATACTATTATTTATAGGTTTATCAATTTAAATAAGGAGAGAGGTATGAAGAAAAAAATATTATTAATAGCATCAATCCTATTAATCATAATAGCAGCAGTAATTTTGTTTATCGGTATAGGAGAAGGTAACAATTCAGCAAGAGTTATAGCACTTGTTTTAATATTGGTTGCAAATGTATTAAATATTTTTAGAAATGCTGATAGGTGGAAACAAGGAAGATAAATTCAACTGGCCCTATGTTCGAGAGTTTCTGATGATGGAGTAAAGACTAGTGAATAAATTATTTTAAAGAACATAAGGAGATGTATGTATGAACCTAATAAAGAAAGATAAGTTAGCTTTTATAATTATAATTGTGGTAGCTTTAGCATCTTCTTTTACTGGGTGCTACCATAAAGAAAAAAGTACAGTAAAAGCAATTTATTTATCACCTAAAGAAGGCGGACAGCTTACCAAAGAAGATCTTGATAAGTATCCAGAGGTTCTGCGTGTAACTAGTCAAAAGGAAATGAAAGCTTTAGTTACTAAAAACACAGCGATTTGGATAGATAAAGATTCTGTAAATTTAGTTGACTCAGATTGGCTTAGTGAACAAGCTAAGAATAAATTTCCTATTGTACTTGTTGGATATAACGACCCTATATACTCTTTTAGAGATAAATTATCATGTTTTAACATCAAAGGTCCTTACATTGACTGGAGCAAACAAAAATTAGAGCCTGGGTTTAGCGTTGGAATGTTTAAAGAGCAAACAGCTGAAGAAAGTTCCGTATTTTTGAAGAAGTATGACATGGTTCCAGACACAAAACAAATACTATCAATAACGAATATTCTGCTTGATGGCAAGTTACCACAATAGAATTTAGATTTATGATCTTAAAGACTTAATGAAATTTTTTGTAAGAATGCATATGATAAGAATACTTTTATATCATAGCAAGTTATAAGTTTGATAAGCTTTAAGCTAATTCTATAAAACACCGTACTAGAAATAGTTACGGTGTTTTACTTATAACTAGAAAATAAAGGTGCAAAGAAGTTAGTAATAAAATGTTTTTTTTCAGAAATAGAAAAGAGTATGCAAGTTTTGAAACGATAATTGATTAATATAAGGTGGTATGCTAGTCTTATTACATAAACTTTTAAAAGTTTGCGTAATAAGTTTGGAGAGTGGGGACAACCAATGAAAAATCGTTATAGTTTAAGTTTTAAAGCCTTCTATTTTATATATTTAGGAGCTGTTGGAACCTTCATGCCTTATGTAAATGTATATTTAGAAAAAAGTGTGGGATTAAATGGTTCTCAGATTGGATTAATTGCCGCATTAAGTTCAGTAGTTGGATTTACTGTAATTCCTATCTGGGGAGTAGTTGGAGATAAAACTAAAAGATATAATGCTTTATTAAGAGTATCTCTTGCTGGGGCTTTAGTGATGGTTGCTTTATATCATAAAGCAGCAACATATCCAATGATAGTATTCTGTGCAATTGGTTTAGAAACAATGCGATTAGGTACTATACCTATGTCGGATACTGTAACTACTAAGTACTGTCACGAAAGTGGTGACAATTATGGAGCTATTAGAGCTATGGGGTCACTAGGATATATGCTAGCAAGTATGGTAGTTGGGTTTTTAGCAGATAAATTTGGATTAGATGGGCCTATTTTCGCTAGTTATGCTTTCTTATTAGCTATAGCTATTCCAATTAGTTTTACTTTCCCTAAAAAAGGCAATGAGGAAGAGCGAGAAGAAGATACGCTGCAAAAAAGTAGCTTTAGGGAACTATTGACCAATAGAAATTACATATTTATTTTGTGCATTGCTATTCTTACAACAGTAGTAGTAGATTCTGCAATGAGTTATGCTGGAAATCATCTGGTATCTACTTTACACGGTACCAAATCATTAATTAGTTGGATGACTTTTATAACAGTGCTGCCAGAAGTATTATTCTTAATGGTTGCTATTAAGTTTATTAATAAAATAGGTTTCAAGAAGTATTATATTTTGGTTGTTATTTCAATGATAGTGAGATTTGGAGTTTATTCATTTTCTAATAATCAATATGCATTCTTGGCAGTAAGTATTGTTCATTGTTTAGGTGTTGCGATGGTTACAGTGGGAAACTTGACTTATATTAGGAATTCAGTTAATTCGGCAGTTTTAGGTACTGCAATTACTTTGTTCAATGCAGCCATGTCTATTGGAAGAGCTATATTTGGATATGCATTTGGAATTGTATACCAATATGGCAATAGTTACATGATTTATATGCTTGGAACATTAGCTTTTGTAGCTGCTTTAATTATGTTAATTAGGACAAACCATTTTGATAAAATGGATGTAAAAAATGGACATATATTTTAAAGTTATTAGTTTTTTAGATTTGGGAGAATGAAATGAGTGAACTTTCTGGAAGGCCTAATATTCTAAAGAGATTAAATAGTGACATAATCAAAAATGCTTTGAAAAACTTAGAATCTGCAACTAAGGCAGAATTAGTACAAGAGACAGGGATAAGTCTTACTACTGTTGGAGTTATACTGAGTAAGCTTATAGAAGAGGGCGAGGTTCAAAATCAAGGTTACGATGAGTCGAGCGGAGGTAGAAGGGCTGAAAGATACACTCTTAATCTTAATTATTCTCTGGCAGTTGCTTTATGTGTTGAGAATAAATACTTAGATTATGCAGTAGGTAATTCAGCTGGAGAACTATTAGAAGAAGGACGAGTAGAAATCACTGAAACTAAACAAATTAATGCAGTGGAAGATGTTTTGAATAGCTTAATAGATAAGTTTGATTCAATAAAATGTATTGGTATTGGAGTGCCTGCAGCAGTAGCCAATGGACGCCTTTTTACAGGGACAAAATTAGAAGAATGGCATAACTTTAATGTCCAGGATTATCTTGAAAAGAAATATAATATTCCAGTCATTATGGAAAATGATCTTAATGCAATAGCAGTTGGTTTTGCTAATAATCATCTTAAAGAAGATGGAGTTTCTTCATCTAAATTTTTAAATATGATTTATATCAACTTTATGACTACTGGTATCGGGTCAGGTATTATAGCTAATGGAATGCTAATTAGAGGATTTTCAAATTATGCTGGTGAAATATCTTTTCTTCAACTTGGCAATGGAGATACCTTTGCTTCTACAGTTACGAAAGAGCACACAAATGATGAATATGCAAATGCAATAGCAATAGCCATAGGAAACCTAAGCTGTATAGTAAATCCAGAGTATGTTGTAATAGGTGGAGACGCATTTGAAGAGTATAATTTAGATTTAATAAATGAATATTGTTCTAGGTATATTCCACAGAATGTTAGACCTAAAATCATACACGCAGAAGACTATAGAGAGGATTATATTTCTGGAATAATGCACCTTACTATAGAAGAAATGAATTCAGGGATTAGACTAGTGACAACAAAAAGATTATAACTTGCTTTCAATTTTTTGAAACTTCAAAGCAAAAGATTAGAGCGATAGGTTTGATAGTTATTTTTAAATATATTCAAGTAAGTAATATATAGGAGATATAGAATGATTGAATTTAATTATGAAAATGATGATGGAAATTATGAGGATGATGACAAGGATCACGAAAAAAATATAATTATGCTTCAATTATTGCAAGATACTCAGTTTATACTAGAAATGCTAATAAAAAAGATCACTATAGTTGAAGCTAAGCTTGAAGTCAAGCAAAGCTATAGTGATGATGAATTACTAAGGTCACTAATGATACTATATAATAAAAGAAAGAGTAAATTTACTGATTTAATAAATAATGAAAAGTAGATATTTAAAATCAATAGGAATTGAATCTAAACTAGTAAGTGCTATATGTAGTACAAGTATAATTAAATGGTATATAATCTAAAATCTCTTTGATGTTAGGTGAGATTTTTATATGGAGGAAAAATGAGCGAGAAGAAAATAGGAAAAGTTACTTTATATCTAATGAGACACGGACAAACTATTTTAAACAAGGCTGAAAGAGTGCAAGGTTGGTGTGATGGAGTACTTACAAAAGAAGGAACAGAAGTTGCTGTAAATGTTGGACTTGGGGTAAGTGATATTAAATTTAAGGCAGTTTATAGCAGTGACCTAGGTAGAGCTACAAAAACTGCAAAGATTGTAATCAAGGAAAACAGAGCCAGTGATACTTTAGAATTAAGAGAAGTGGAAGGATTAAGAGAAGTATACTTCGGAAAGTTTGAAGGAGAACTTGAACGAGTTAAGTTCAATGCTATTCTTAATTACCTTAATGTAAGTTCCTTTGAAGAAGCAATAGAAAAATATGATTTTCAAAAGGAGTATGTAAATTCCATTGCTGCTTTAGATGAAACAAAGGAAGCAGAAGATCATGACACAGCATTAAAAAGAATTATGGAAGCTTTAAAAGAGATATGCCTACAAAATTCTAGTGATAGTGATGAAAATGTGCTTGTAGTATCTCATGGAGGGATAATTAGACTAGTTATAAGTTATTTGGATAATAGCTTTGATTTAAGACATATGGAAAATTCAAGTATATCAAAGATAGTATACAAAGATGGGAATTTTACAGTTGAATCTGTAAATGATACTAGCTATTGTGAAAAAGGTAAAGCTATGAAGCGTGTAATTAGCTAATCACAAATATGTTATAAGCATTCTTTTATATTGAAAGATATAAAAGAATGCTTTATTTATACTAATAAATCAAACTCTTATACAATAACTTGCCTCTTTCTATGGAAACAATCACAGCTTAAGCTAAAGAATTTATTAAATATCATTAAGGTGGTTGATAATAACTCATAAAGTGGTATAATTCATATATATCTTAGTGACGAGGTAACTTTATGAGAGCGGAATTACTGAACAGTATACAAGTATTCCTTATTCTAATATTCTTTATAGGTTTTATTGCCTATACTATTAGAGAAGCAAGAAATTGTATAAAAAGATTTAAATATAATTACATAAAGAAGACATATTCAAAAGCTCTAGATTTTTCTAGGTTTATGATAAAAGAAAGCTATTTTTCCTATGAAAAATATGACATTTGGCGGTATTGTGAGCTTTTTTAGATGAAGTGATGTATCTTAATATACTTTACTAATTAGGAGGAAAATTATGAACATCATTTCAAATCTATTAAATTCGATACTTGGTTATTTCTTTAATATAACAGGGGATTTTGGTATAGCTATAATACTCCTTACATTAGCGGTGAGGGTAGTGTTAATACCATTATCTTTTAGACAGAAGTTTGGAATGCAGGAACAGCAAAAACTTGCAAAAGGGCTAGAGGAAATAAAAGAAAAATATAAGGATAATAAAGTAAAATTAGAAAGTGAAACACAAAAATATTATCAGGAAAATTCAAAAAGTATTTTAGGATGTTTAACGAGCTTTCTTCAACTACCTATATTTTTTGCATTATACAATGTGATATTAAAGATGCCAATGAGCACGGCAACTATGCTCGTTCCTTGGGTAGCAAGTTTAAAAATGGCAGATAATTTCTTCATTATACCTACTGCCTATGTAATATCAGTGTTAATTCCAAACTTACTACCTTATGTACCATTTCTAAGCATAACAACTCAGGCTAAAATTAGTAAGACTAATATATTAGTATCCAGTATAATGAGTGCAATAATAACTTTTAAAGCTCCTATTGCACTTGGACTATATCTAATAACTACGAGTTTATTTTCTGCTATAGAAGAAATAATCTTTAGGATTTATGTAAGAAGAAGAGAACTTGTTGCTTAAAAATCTAATTATTAATATATAAAACTTTTAACATCTCACTATTCAAAATCATTAGTGAGATGTTTTGTTTTTTACTTTGAAAAAAATATAAGCATTAGTTTAAAACCAGAGCAAGTTTCATTATTTTGTAAAGCCTTTAACAGAAAAGTATATTTTGTATGATATAATGTTAGGGTGAAAAATTTATTACACTTTTTTTATATGAGGTAAATGAGTATGTTATATATAGATAAAGACAAATTTAATAAGGAGCTAAAAGCTGATTGTAAAAACTGTTTCGGCTTGTGCTGTATAGCTTTGTACTTTTCAGCTTCAGATGGTTTTCCAACCAACAAAGAGGCAGGTAAGCCTTGCATAAATTTAAAGGAGGATTTTACCTGTTCTGTTCATACGAGTCTTATAGGTAAGGGACTTAAAGGCTGTACTGCATATGAATGCTTTGGTGCAGGTCAAAAGATAGCTCAAGTAACTTATGATGGAGAAGACTGGCGTAAAGTACCTGAAGTTTCCAAGCAAATGTTCGAAGCTTTTCTAGTAATGAGACAGCTTCATGAAATGTTATGGTATCTAACTGAAGCTTTTAATATTCATAATGAGAGTCAAATAAAACAAGAAATAGGATTATTAATTAATAGAACAGAGGAGATTACGCTTCTGGATGCTGAAGAACTTTTAAAACTTGATGTAGAAGCTCATAGAAATAAGGTTAATATGTTTCTTAGAAATACCAGTGAGATGGTGCGTAATAATGCTAAAAATGTAGGGAAATATAGCGGTAAAAAGAGAAGGCCAAGTGCTAAAAGGTTTGACTATTTCGGTACTGATATGAGGAACATGGATCTTAAAGGTGCAGATCTGAGAGGTACATGTCTAATTGCTGCAAATCTTAAAGGTGTTGACTTGAGTGGAGCAGATTTAATAGGAGCAGACCTAAGAGACGCTGATCTTTGCGGCTCAAATCTTGGAGATGCAATATTTCTTAATCAAGCGCAAATAAATGCAGCAAAGGGAGATGTTAGTACAACACTTCCATTGAGGGTAGTACGTCCAAGTCATTGGATTAAGTAATTAAAAAAAGATTTAAAATGAACTTTTTATTTAAGAGCACTTTATATTTACAATTTTAAGGCAGTTTAAAACATCGTAAAATTTAAAAGTTAGGATTTTACGATGTTGTTATTTTTATAATCTATTATATTAAAGTTAGTCTGTAGCATCGGATTGCTTACAAGCTTCATCTAGGTGAGGGTAATATTTAACAGACCAAGATTCAATTTCTTTAATAATTTTAGTTAAATCTTTTCCTTTGTCAGTAAGGAAATACTCAACCTTTGGAGGGATTTCTGCATAAACCTTCTTATCTACTAAATCTTCAACTTCCAATTCCTTAAGCTTTTCATTTAGTACCTTCTGACTTATGCCTTTAGTAATCCGTTGAAGTTCTAAAAATCTTTTAGGCTCATCGTATAAATGACAAAGCAAAACAGCTTTCCACTTACCTCTAATAAAATCCATAGCAAAATCTAATAAGCAAACATATTTTTTGCCATTATAACTAATCATTCAATTACCTACTTTCAACCTTTTGATTCAATTTGCTAAAAATACAATTATTAAAAAATTTTAATTTCAATAATACTAAACAGGATCAAGTTCGATTAAATACTAATTAGAATTACAGTATATATTAAGCAAGCTCATAATTGCAAATCCAGTGATAAAAATATATGTAGTCTGATAATAGTATAAAATTTAGTTCTCCTTAAAACATAGAGAACATCATAAATCTTACTAAAAAGTAAGTCATCTAACTAAAAAGTGCGTACTTGTGCCTTAATTTACTGAACCATATAATAAGCACATGATTTTAAATTAAAGTGTGTGGAGGTATTAAGTATGAAAGTTGTAGCTTTTAATGGGAGTCCAAAAAAAAATGGGAATACTTATGAGGCAATTAAGGCAGTGGCTGCTGAATTAGAAAAGGAAAATATAGAGGTAGAAATTATTCATGTTGGTAATAAGACAATTCGTGGATGTATGGATTGTGGTGGATGCAGCAGGAATATGAATGAAAGATGTGTAATGCAGAATGATGAAGTCAATGACTGGATTCAAAAAATGAAGGAAGCTGATGGGATTATTTTAGGATCACCTGTACATTATGCTGCTATACCAGGAACTATGAAGTCATTTCTAGATAGAGCATTTTACGTTACGTCCATTAATAATGGAATGCTTAGACATAAGGTTGGTGCAAGTGTTGTGGCTGTAAGAAGAGCTGGAGGAGTTCCTGTGTTCAATCAGTTAAATAATTATTTAAATTATTCTGAAATGTTAATGCCTACATCTAATTATTGGAATGTAGTCAATGGAACAGCACCTGGAGAAGCACTACAAGATGAAGAGGGAATGCAAATTATGAGTGTATTAGGTAAAAATATGGCATGGTTATTAAAGCTTGTTAAGGCAGGGGCAGGTACCGTAGAAGAAAATAAAAGAGAAGATAAAATATATACTAATTTTATAAGATAAGTATTTTTGTAGAATATTTTCATTTTTCTTTAGATTAACTAGAAACTTATTCTGGAAAAAGTACTACAGTGATATAATTCAAAGTAGTATAAAAGTTAGGAGTGAGGAAATAGTGAGAGAAAATGAAAAATTGAAGATACAAAAATTATGTGATATAGAAAATTTAAAAGTTCATGGAAGGACCACTGGATGTATTTCACCTCTTACATTATTCTGGACAGGTAGTGCTATTGAATTGAACGCAAAAGGTACAGAACTTTGGATTGAAGTAGAGGTTGACTATGATGTCTGTGAACCTTGGATTAGTATAGTTATTAATTCAGTTCCTGTAAGTAGACAAATGCTAGTAGCGGGAAGATATTGGATTTGCATATTTAGAGGAATGAATAAAGATGTCATAAAAAATATTAAGGTAGTGAAAGATGTACAGGCTATGAGCGAAGATCCAGAATGTTTAATGCAAATACATGCAGTAAAGTTTGATGGAGAGTTCTTTCCAGTAGAAGAAAAACAATATAAGATTGAATTTATAGGAGATAGCATAACCTCTGGTGAAGGAGCAATAGGAAGTAAAGCTGAAGATGATTGGATTCCTATGTGGTTTAGCGCCATAGATAATTATTGCAATCTTACATCAGAAGCTATAAATGCAGATTATAGGATTATTTCTCAAAGTGGTTGGGGAGTATATACAAGCTGGGATAATAATCCTTATTACAATATACCTAAATATTATAGTAAGGTATGCGGATTGCTTACTGGGGGGGAAAACGAAAGTTTAGGGGCATTTAAAGAAAATGATTTTGATTCCTGGCAACCAGATGTTGTAGTGGTTAATCTTGGGACAAATGATTCAGGAGCATTCAATAATCCAGAATGGAAAGATGAAATAAGTGGTAAGACTCATAAGCAACGATTGAATGAAGATGGTACTTATAATAGAGAAGATTTACAAGCCTTTGAGGAGGCAGTTTATAATTTTCTAGTTCAGATTAGAAAATATAATAAGAAAGCTCAAATTATATGGGCATATGGAATGCTTGGTATACCTATGATGCCAGCTATCTATCGAGCTGTAGACATCTATGTTAAAGCAACAAAAGATAACAAGGTAACTGTATTCCAACTTCCAAACACCACAGAAGAAACAGTTGGCGCAAGGAATCACCCTGGCTTGTTATCTCATAAAAAAGCAGCAATAGAACTAAGTGGATATATAAAAGAGTTGTTGAAATAACATTAGTATAAAGACAAAAACTTTGATTGATAGCTTATATAAATAAGTTTTTAGTGTAGATAATATAAGAATTCTCATAATAATGAGGGTTCTTATTTACTGTATAGGAAAGTTTGAAATTTTTTATTAGCTAAACCTAGTAATATCAAGGGTTTAGAACAGCTGTTTAGGGTTAACAGTAAAAAAAAAATCATATCCGCGTGCCAGATTTTCCTCATATACATTCTGAAAGGCAGATGCGTTAAAAAGGCTCACTGAAGAAGGTCGCTTCAGCGACTTTTTTATTGTAAAGAAAGGCATCAGGTTTCTATGAATGTTAAAGCTACATACTTAAATGGTTTTAGAAATCCTTTGGCTATTCAATAAAAAATAAAAATTATGCGCCTGTAAGGTTTCTAATGTATATCCTTAAAGGAAGATGAATAAAAAAGTGAGCTTTATAGGTTGTTACAAAAAGCAGTTACATATATTGACAACTAAGTAAAAGCAAACTACAATGAAAAAGTAGCGATGAACCGGCTGTTTACATCTTTTTATGCAATCGGTTGCATTTTATTGTGAGTAATAAATAAAAATATTTGTGACTAAGTAATAAGCACTAGCAATATTAAGAAACTAATAATATTTAATAAATATGTGCTTCAATATAAGTTGTTAAAGAACAATAAGGTTAGTAGAGTTATCTTTATATGTTGAAGCTAGGAGGTTAATACATGATCGTATTAGAGAATGTTTGTAAAGAATTTAAAACAGTAAAGAAGCAAGAAGGGCTTAAGGGAGCATTTAAAGGATTATTCTCAAGAGATTATACTTTGAAAAAGGCAGTTGACAACATGACCTTCACAATAAATAAAGGTGAGATAGTAGGTTATATAGGCGCTAATGGTGCAGGTAAGTCTACCACAATAAAGATGATGACTGGAATACTTACACCCTCCAGCGGCAAAGTCACTGTAGATGGTATAGTGCCATATGAAAATAGGACAGAAAATGCAAAGAAAATAGGAGTAGTTTTTGGACAAAGAACTCAGCTTTGGTGGGACTTAGCCTTAAGAGAAACCTTCACCGTGTTGAAAGAAATATATGAAGTTTCAAATGAGGATTTTGAGTATAGGATGAAGTTTTTGGACGACGTATTGGGACTTGGCGAATTCATGGCAACACCTGTAAGAAGTCTTTCCTTAGGTCAAAGAATGAGGGCCGATCTTGCAGCATCACTTCTTCATAACCCTAAAATATTATATCTAGATGAACCAACCATTGGACTTGATGTAATGGTCAAGGAAAAAGTAAGAAAAGCCATTAAGGAAATAAATAAAGAATTTGGCACAACCGTTATATTAACTACTCATGATCTAAATGATATTGAAGAACTTTGTAACAGAATAATAATTATAGATAATGGTAAGAAAATCTATGATGGAAGCATTGAAGCAATAAAGAGTACCTTTGGGTACATGAGTCAAGTAGAGATTAAAGTAAAAAGTACTGAAGTGTTTAAAAGTTTTGACATTAATAAGTCACTAAATTTCTCAAAGGAAGACTTATTTATAGAAGAAGGGGATGGCTCAGTAATAGTAACCTTTAACAAAAATAAAATCCCTGTATCAGATATAATATATGTAATTATGAAAGAGTGCCCAGTAATAGATGTATCAATCAAAGAAACAAGCATAGAGGAGATAATTAAGAAGATATATAGGAATGAGGTGAGCGTTTAATGAAAAGGTTAGCAAAAGTCTATATGCCTTTCTTAAAATGTTCTATTCAAAGATTTGTAGCCTATAGAGCAAATGTGTACATGTTCATATTAGGAAATATAATAGCGACCTTTGTAGTTTATTATCTTTGGAAAGCTATCTTTGCTAATTCTCCTCAAGGAGTTATGTATGGTTTTACAGCTGCTGAGATGGCTTTATATGTATTTATGAGTAGGATAACAGCTGGAATATTAGATAATAATGCAACTTATTTTGTAGGAGGAGAAGTTAGGGACGGATCCATAGCTATGTCGTTAATCAAGCCTATAAATTTCATGGGAAGAGTGCTTTTTCAATGCTTTGGAGGAACAGCAGCTTTTCTAATATTTGCAGCTGTACCTTTATGGGTAATATTGTTGATTGTGAGATATATAACTATTGGAGAGCTTCCACCGGATATAATGACTTTAGGATTATATTTAATTAGTTGCATATTAGCATATTTTGTTCTCTTTTTCTTTAACTATTGCGTTGGGTTACTGGCCTTTACTTTTACAAATCTGTGGGGTATCTCTCAAATACAAGCAGCAGTTATTGAATTTTGCTCAGGGTCTCTAATACCATTAGTGTTTTTTCCACACTGGTTTCAGAATGTATTGAAGTTTGTACCTTTTTCATCGATGAATTATACTCCCATAATGATATATCTAGGAAAGATAAAAGGCTATGAAATCCTAAGTAGTTTATTAGTTCAAGTGGTTTGGATAGTTCTACTTGCTCTCTTAAGCACTTTCATGTGGAATAGATCAATGAAGAAACTAACCATACTTGGAGGTTGATGTTATGAGATATGTTAAGCTTTATAAAAAGTTTTTAATCCAATATTTAAAGAGCCTAATGGAATATAAAGTGGATTTTTTCTTTGGGTTGTTCGGATTTTTCTTAATCCAAGCCTCTGGTATAGCTTTTATTAACCTAGTATTTAACAATATCCCAACCCTGAATGGGTGGAGTTATTATGATATGTTATTTATCTACGGATTTGCACAGTTACCTAGAGGGATAGATCATTTAATTATGGATAACATTTGGATTTTTGCAAGAGATATGGTGATTCAAGGAACATTTGATAGATATTTAGTAAGACCGATAAACCCATTTTTTCAAATGATATCTGAGAGATTTCAACCTGATGCCTTTGGAGAAATTATTGTAGGAATAGTGATTTTAGCTATTTCAGTACCTAAGATAAATATCTCTATATCTATATTGAATATACTAATTTTCATAATATTAGTATTTGCTGGATCGGTAATCTATACCTCCATAAAGTTGTTTTTTGCATCCTTTGCTTTTTGGATTAAAAATTCTATAAACCTTGTTTTTATGGTTTATAACATCAGTACTTTTGCAAAATATCCAATAAGTATTTATCCAAGGGCAATAAGTATTGTAGTTCAGTTTATTGTTCCTTTTGCTTTTACCGCATTTGTTCCTGCAGAATATATGTTAGGTAAGGTCAGTTTTGTTTATGGAGTAGGAGGAACCATACTTTGTGCAGGCGTGGCCTGGATACTTGCATATGGACTCTGGAATCGAGGAATTAAGAGTTATGAGAGTTCAGGAAGTTAGTCTATAGATAAGCCTGTTCCAAATAAAATCTCTAAATAAGATATAATGCCTATACTTTTAAAATCCCTCTTAGTTATAAGGGGGATTTTTGAAAATCCAAAATAAAAATAAAAAATATGTTGAAATTATGGAAAATTATAATTATAATCTACATGTAGACCAGTCACCATAATAAATTTGAAAGGTGTAAATTTAATAAGCTTATGGGAATTAATACAAATGCAAAAGCTAAATTTATAGAGACGTCATGTAGACTTTTTGAAATAAAAGGATATCATGCAACTGGATTAAATGAAATACTTAAGGAAAGCGGAGCTCCAAAAGGTTCTTTCTATTATCATTTTCCAAATGGAAAAGAAGAGCTTGCTTTAGAATCAATTAAATTTGCACGTGATAAGATAACTAAGAACTTAAAAAAATCCTTAGATAGATTCAATAACCCAATTGAAGGTATTACAGCTAATATCATAGGTTTAGCTGAAATATTAGAAAACGAGAAGAAGCTAAGAGATATGTCAATAAGTTTATTAGCTTTAGAAATCTATGATACAAGTGAAATTTTACGTGAAGCCTGTGAACAAACCTTTTCTTCTATAGAAGATATATATTTTGAGAAACTTACAGAGTATGGTGTAGATAAAGATAGAGCTAAAGAAATAGCAACGCTTATTTTATCATTGACAGAAGGAGCTATAATCCTTAGTTTAACTAGAAAAAATGGTGAAGCTTTGAGAACAGCAGCTAAGCAAATTAAAACACTAATAAAAGTATAAAAGTTTATTAAGAGTTATCTAAAGATTACACTTAAATACAAAATATCTTTAGATACTCTATTTTTATGAGTCTTAATTATGTAGACTGGTCTAATGAATGGAGGAGAATTAATGGAAGCAAAAAACAAAGTTAATACTGCAAAAAAGGTGAATTCAACAGCAATCATAGCAGTACTAGTACTAAGTGCATTTATTGCAACATTTAATGAAACTATATTAAATGTTGCGTTATCGGGAATCATGAAAGAAATGGGAGTTAATGCAGGAACAGTTCAGTGGATAATTACAGCATATATGATAGTTACATCTGTAATGGTGCCTGTTACTGCTTTTCTAATACAAAGCTTTAAGACTAAAAACTTATTTTTAAGTGCATTAGGGCTATTGCTTGTAGGAACTATATTAGCAGTATTTTCTAAATCTTTTAGTATGCTATTAATATCAAGGATGATTCAAGCATCTGGAACAGGAATGATGATTCCAATTATGATGAATACAGTATTATTAGTGGCGCCAAAAGAGAAAATTGGGGCATCAATGGCTATATGTGTTTCAGCCATATCACTTGGGCCTGCGTTTGGACCAACAGTATCAGGAATAATATTACAGTACTTTAGTTGGCATGTTTTATTTATTACTTTAATTCCAGTCATAATGTTAGTTATGATTGCTGGAAGCCTAATCTTAGTAAATATTGCGGAGCTTACAAATCCAAAGTTAGATATTATATCAGTCATGTTATCTACTTTAGGCCTTGGGGCTATAATATATGGAATAAGCAGTATTAGTGGTAGTGATATTAAAATTGCTTTAGCAAGCTTCATACTGGGACTTATTGCAACTACAATTTTCGTAAAGCGACAACTTATTCTAGACGAGCCTATGCTTAATCTATCCCCGTTTAAGTATCCTAAGTTTGTAATAGGTGTATTATTAGTTATGGTGTCTATGATGGTTATGTTCACTATGAATGTAATGTTACCCATGTATTTAGAAGGATCTCTTGGAAAAACAAGTTTTGTTGCAGCTCTTTCACTATTACCAGCTGTAATCTTTAACGGAATAGCAACGCCAATAGGTGGGAAATTATATGATAAGATTGGTGTGAAGCGTTTAGTACCTATGGGGATAGCTATAATAGCTATATTTACACTTATGCTATCTTTTTCTACTGACGAAACATCATTGGTTAGAGTTGTAATAACATATATATGTTTGTGCATAGGAGTAGGTTTCACTATGTCACCTTCTCAAACACATTCCTTAAATCAATTGCCTAAGAAATATTATCCTGATGGAGTTGCAATAGTGAATACACTTCAGCAAGTTTCAGCTGCCATTGGATCTTCACTTTTCATTGGAATAATGTCAGCAGTTCAAGTTAAGACTTTAGCCTTAGGCAATGGGACAAATGAAGCGGCAGTGGCAAAAGGTTTTTCAACTGCAGCTTTAGTAGCCTTTGGTATTGTAATAGCAGGTCTTGTTTTATCCGTTTCTTTTGGAGAAACTAAGAAAAAAGCTCAAGAAGAAATAAAAGCTGCATAATATGGATATGCATGGTAAAATATTTTTAGCATATTTGAAAGGAAGTGTCTTTATGTTTAATAGAAAGAGCAGTGTATTAAGGGTGGTTTTTGAATAACACGCCTGAGATACTTTTAAATATTATCGCCTTGCGTGTTATTCTTTTATCACCTTTATTTGGTTAAAGAAAATAAGAATAACATATTAAAGGAGAGTATTAAATAAATGAGAAATTTTATAAAAACTGAAAGCTATTATAAAAGGTATGGAAAGTTTTTTGAAGAAAACAAAATGCTTGGACCAAATGCAATGTGGTTAATAGAGATTCTTTGTGAAAAGATGGATTTAAAACCTGATATGCGTGTATTAGATATGGGTTGCGGAATGGGATTAACTTCAATATTTCTTGCTAAGGAATTTGGGGTAACTGTATTTGCAAATGATCTATGGATAAATCCAACTGATAATTATCATCGTTTTGTGGAGATGGGGGTAGAAGATAAAGTATTCCCAATTCGAGCAGAGGCTCATTCGTTGCCTTATGCTGAAGAATATTTTGATGCTGCTATTAGTATTGATGCATACCACTATTTTGGAACTGATGAAATTTATTTTCCTAATTATTATTCAAAGTTAGTAAAGAAAGGTGGGCAATTTGGAATTGTGAGCCCTGGGCTTACAAGAGAATTCACAAATGGTCTACCTGAGAAAATGAAAGAGTTTTGGGAACCAGATATGTATTGTTTCCACAGTGCTAGCTGGTGGAAGGAATTATGGAGTAAGACTGGTATTGTTGATGTGACTTATGCAGAGACAATAGAAGATGGAAAAGAGTTATGGAGATCCACTGCTGATTTTGATCTTCATGATGCTGATATAGAAAATTATCTAACACTTATAGCAATGACTGCAATTAAAAAATAAAACAAATAAGAGTTGGGGCATATGAAATCGATAATTCATGTGTACCAACTTTTTTCGTTTTATTGCAACCGCATATTGTAACATTTACACAATATGGTAATATAAGATTATTATAAATATTTTCTGTTTAAAAGAGTTGTATTGTAATTTTCGAAGTAAGTGAGAGTTTGAGATTTTAATATTATATATTAGGGTTTTATCCTATGAGTATAAAGTCAAAGGAGGGAATTGAAATGCTTAAAAAAGCTATTATGAATAATTATAAAAGTATAGTAGAAGCAATTAAAAGGGTTGACTATAGATCTTTAAGTAATGAGGAATTATTAAGTAGGTCAAAAAAGTTAAGGGAGCTAGCGTCTAACGGAAAGATAGCTAGTGAACTTCTTGTAGATGGTTTTGCACTAGTGAAAGAGGCTGTAAAAAGAACTTTAGGTCTTGACGTTTATGATGTGCAGTTACTAGCAGCTGTAGCACTTAGCGAAAGAAAGTTAATTGAAATGCAGACAGGTGAAGGAAAAACACTTACAGCTGTGTTTCCAGCATATCTACTGAGTATTTTAAAAAAAGGGGTACATATACTTACCTTCAATGACTATTTAGCAAAGAGAGATGCCCTTTGGATGAAACCAATATATGAAGCATTAGGAGTAACCGTTGGATTTATTCAAGAAAATATGAGTGTAAATGAAAAGAAGGAAGCTTATGCTTGTGACATAACATATGTTACGGCAAAGGAAGCAGGGTTTGACTATCTTAGGGATTCCATTTGCTACAGTAAAGAAGATTTAATACATAGACCTTTTTACTTCGCAATTATAGATGAAGCTGATTCAATATTAATAGATGAAGCAAGAGTTCCACTTGTAATAGCTTCTAGTTCAGATGAAAAAGAGTTAAATCTTAGAAAAGTTAGAGAAGCTGTAGCAACATTAAATCCTTCATATGATTACACTACTGATGAGTATTCGATAAATGTGTATTTAACAGATAGTGGTATAGATCATATTGAGGAGTATCTTGGATGTGGAAACCTGTATGCTGAAGAAAACTTCGATTTATTAAGAAAAGTAAATAGTGCTCTTTATGCTGATGTGCTTTTAGAGAAGGATATAGATTATATTGTAAGAGATGGCAAGATTGAAATGGTAGATGAGTTTACAGGGCGAGTTGCAAAGAACAGGCATTGGCCGGATGGACTTCAAGGGGCATTAGAAACTAAGGAAAACTTAGATGTGCAGTCAAAAGGGAGAATTATAACGCAAATAACTCTGCAACATTTTATTGGGTTGTATGAAGGTGTAGCTGGTATGACAGGAACTGCTGTTGATGCAGAATATGAGCTATATGATGTTTATGGCATGGAGATTGCAGTAATACCATCTAATCGTAAATCTATCAGAAAAGATCTACCAAATTATGTGTTTACACATAAGGAAGCAAAATACAAAGCATTGGTTATGGAAATAAAAAAAGTACATTTGACTGGTCAACCTATCCTAATAGGAACTAGCAGTGTAAAAGAGTCTTCAGATTTAGCAGATAAACTATTAAGTAGTGGAGTTAACTGCCAAGTACTAAATGCCAAAAATGATGAGTTAGAGGCGAAGATAATTGAAAGAGCAGGGGTTTTGGGAGCTGTTACTGTTTCAACTAATATGGCTGGACGAGGAATTGATATATTACTTGGTGGTCCTGAAGGAGTAGAAAGAGAAAAAATTAAAGAGTTAGGTGGCCTATACGTTATTGGAATAAATCTTCATGAGAGTCTGCGAATTGATAAACAGTTAAAAGGAAGATCTGGGAGACAAGGTGATCCAGGGATAACAAGATTCTTTGTAAGTCTTGAAGATGATCTTATTGTAAAGTATGGAATACAGAATATTATTCCAGAAAGAAGAATGCCAAAACAAATGAATGAGCCATTATCAAAGCCTATATTCAACTATAAAATAAACCAAGTGCAGAGGATTGTTCAAGGAAAGAACTCCGATTTAAGACGAGAATTATATAAGTTCTCCTTTATATTAAACGATCAAAGACAATGCATGTACAATAACCGTATAGAAATAATTAATGGTGAATTTAACGATGAGATTTTGCATAAAGATTTTTCAATCTTATACGAGAAGTTAAAACTAAAATATACTTATTCTGAGATTGAACAATTTAAAAGAAATCTAAGATTATTTCATATTGATAAAGGCTGGGCAGATTATCTTGATAAAATCGCTAATCTTAAAGAAGGAATTCATCTTAATATCTTAGGTGGTAAAAATCCATTAACAGTGTTTAATTTAACTTTAGTGGAAGAGTTTGAAGTGCTACAGCAGGAAATAGAAGAGTCTATAAAGAATGATTATATAAAACTTCAAAATTCAGAAATTACCTTTGAAGAAATTAATGAGAGGAATAAACCGCCGCTTTCTACTTGGACGTATTTTGTGAATGATAACTCCCTTGATGGCATTCTGGGAATCGGGATGTTAGCAATAGTTGCAGTGGTGGAAGTGGGGAAACTATTAGGTAACAAAAGTTTAAAGAAACATTTTTCTGCATTGATGTTTGATATAGAAGGAGTGTATTATAAGCTTTTTAATAAAGATATATAATAAATTAAACTAATAACTGTAAAAAATGCTTTGATTTTGATAAAGTGGGGAATGTTATATGAGGACTCTAAAAAGGGTTACTATTTTAATAGTAGTACTTGTATTCGTAGGTGGATACTTATATATTCATGCAACACCAGAAAGATTAATTAGGAGCAATTTATTCTTTAACGGATATTTTACTACAGCATTTACTACAGATGTTTATAAGGCAAATATAGATTCACACTATGGTCAGTTCTATGCCTGTAAGAATCCTGCCATCGGGCCAGACCATTATGCTTTTATTAAGAAAAATGGACTTTGGTATATAAACTGGAATGGAACTGGTGGGGGCTAAAAATCAGTACACAATCTTCTTATATTACAAACCGAGGCAACTCTATAAAATAAATTTAAAAATTGGAAGAAGTAAATACTTTCATGATTAGGAGACTTGAAGTGGAGCTTAAGAATATAATTGGTATAGGAAACACTGCTACTGTATATGAATGGGAAGATGATAAAGTCCTTAAACTTTTTCATAAAGGATATTCTAAGTATGCTATAGAAAGAGAATTTCATAATGCAAAGTCTATAGAAAACATGAGTTTTGAAAAACCAAAGGCTTATGAAATCATAGATTTTGAAGAGCAGTTAGGCATTGTATATGATAAAGCAGAGGGTGAATCACTTCTACATTGGGTTTTAAAGACCGGAGATGTGAAGCAGTGTGCAATAACTATGGCAAGGCTGCATAAGAAAATGGGGCAAAATAATATTAGTGATGTACCTAACTACAAAGATTTTTTAAGAGAAGAAATATTAGATATATCTTCATCAAAAACAATAGAGCAGCAAAAAGCTTTGAGGATATTAGACATCCTTCCAGAAGGGAATGCATTTTGTCATGGAGACTTCCATCCAGATAATATACTAATATCAGGTGATCGTGCGGTTGTTATAGATTTTATGAATGTATGTCATGGAGACTTTTTGTATGATGTAGCAAGAACAGTATTTTTAGTGGAATACACACCTGTTCCAACTGATGCTGAGAATAGAGAACAGCTTCTAGAATTCAAAAAAGCTTTAGCGGATTTATATTTAAATGAAATGGAAGTTACAAGAGAAATGATACAGGATTATTTATTAGTGATTATTGAAGCAAGAAAGGGAGAATGTCCAAACGGATAAAAATTTGATTGGAAGAGGAACTAATATATGAAGATAAGCGAATACTTACTTATTATAATTTTTATAATAAACGGACTTTTGGCTATAATTAAAGGAAGATACTTAGGGAAAAATGGTACTTATAATGTAGTAAAGAGTAAATATCCTGATGGAACAGAAAGACAATGGGCTATATTTGATGGAGTTTTATGGATTATAACCGGGGTATTATTTTACTATATAGGGTTCTTTGCACTTCTAGTTCTAATTATTTTGTACTACATTGGAAAGAACATTTTGGCAAACTATATATTTGTAAACAAATAATTAGATGATTTACAAAAACAAAAAGAAGTTAAGAAGAGTGACGATTATGCTTTCTTAGCTTCTTTCTTATAGAATTTAAATATTTTATTTGTATTTAAGCAAAGAGGAGGAATATAGCTAATTAAACAAGTAGGCTAAAAAGTTTATAAGATAATCCGGAACCGCTTAGAAATAACTCTTTGCTTTTAAACATGGAGCTTTGGCAGCAACTATATTAAAGGAGATGAAAGTTTTTATGAATAGCTATGATATTTTAGGGAAGATGGTTACAGTTACAGTTGATAGGCCACTAGGCACGTATCATCCTAGACACAAAAGTATTTACTATACCGTAAACTATGGGTATGTAGAAGGAATCATTGCTGGCGATGGGGCAGACCAGGATGCTTATATATTAGGGGTTGACGAACCAGTAAAGAGTTTTACTGGAAAAGTAATAGCAGTAGTGCATAGATTAGATGATGTGGAAGATAAGTGGATTGTAGTTCCTGAGGATATTATTTTAAAAGAAGAAGATATTAAGAATGCAGTGAATTTCCAGGAACAGTTTTTCACTACAAAGTATTTTTGTTTGTACAAGTAAGAGAAGTGTAAATCTTAACTATTATACTTAAAGTTTTATTATAGTATTTACATGTAAAATGTAGACTTATCATGAAGCTTAATAAAAGAGTTCTTATAGAAGGGAGGGGCTATGATGGATTTTTTGCTTTTAATTTTCAGTGTGTTTATTTTTTTAGTAATTTGTAGTGCGGTTCACGAGTTAGGGCATATACTTGTGGGGTTAAAGTCAGGATTCAAGTTTTATCTACTTATAGTTGGTCCTTTTGGATTAAGGCGAAAGGAAGATGATAAGGTACAGTTCTTTATTGAGAAAGATCCTTTGCTCTGGGGAGGAGTAGGGGCAACTATGCCTCAGAGAGAAGATATAGCTAATTTTAAAAAGTTTGGATATGTACTTTTAGGTGGACCAATATTCTCTATAACGATTGGAACGATATTTTTACCTCTAGGAATTACTATAAATAATATATATCTTTCACTTTTTGGTGCTATGTCTTTAGGTATGGGAGTTTCCTGTTTGATTCCTGCTAGAAACGGCGCTTTCTATACTGATGGCGGAAGATGGTTAAGGATGCATAAGGATGCAGAGACTAGAGAAGTTGAGCTTGCTATATGGAATCTAAATCAATATGCTATTGTACATGGTAACTATAAAGAAGCAAGTTTTGATGACATCGTTGCACTAATAAATGATAAAGACTTAAGAGCTAATTACTTAGGTCATTACTATGCTTATAATTTCTATAAAGACAATGATGATTCTGAAAATATGGAAATGGAAAAATTAGAATTAGAGAATTTAAAAGGGCAAGTTCCTAAGCAAGTAGTAAAAATGTTTTCTATAAAATAGTCTCGACATTTATTTAAGAATGACCATTTTATCGAAAGTGAAAAGTCTACTTAAAGTAATTTCTTCTCAAAACAAATTGCATTAGGATTATTTATATATTTGCCGTAGTTTGGAATCTGAATATAACCTCTCTTTTTATAGAAAGATACTGCAGCTCTGTTTATTACTCTAGTCTCAAGCCATAGGGTTGAATAACCTAGTTTTAATGCTTCAGATTCTAGAGTTAGAAGAATTTTCGTTCCAACACCTTTTGTTTTAGCTTTAGCAAACATTCTTTTAACTTCAGCTATATTAGCATCAATAGGGCGTATAGCACCGCAGCCTAATGGTTCTTCGCCTTCGCCATATGCAATTAGAAACAAAGAACGTGGGACACAGACATCTTTTGGATCAAAAGAATTTTTCCCACTGTCACCTGTTATTGATTCTAACGTTTTTGATAACTCATCCATTAAGAGAATAGCGTCTGGGTCTGTAGGAGTTTTTTTAATAATTTTCATTATTCATCCCTCTGTTCATATAAGAAATAAATCACTTAATATAGTATAAGTGAATTCATTGTTAATATTAGTAATTATCATAATCTCTATAAATTATAACATAGTTGGATTATAGAGTACTAACTTCATTTATTATTTTATGAATACTAAAAGGTATGAAAAAAGAATCTTAAATAGTTGTTTGTGGAAATATGGACTTTGCTTTTTCTGAACCAAGCATAGATTATTGGATACAAGAATGCAGCGCAGCCACGGAAAATATTCTATTAGCTGCAGCTGGTTTAGGGCTAGGTTCTATATGGATTGGCCTTTATCCTTTGC
The DNA here is from genome assembly GCF_014193895.1 of Clostridium fungisolvens. Taxonomy (NCBI): domain Bacteria; kingdom Bacillati; phylum Bacillota; class Clostridia; order Eubacteriales; family Clostridiaceae; genus Clostridium; species Clostridium fungisolvens. The sequence goes on from NZ_BLZR01000001.1 coordinate 1,667,104, forward strand.
CAAGTAAGATCAAACCTGTTCGTAAGATTCTAAACATACCAGAACATGTTATTCCTCTAGGGGCTGTTTATGTGGGTTACGCTGGAGAGATAAAGGAGCCAAGAACTCAATATAATGAAAAAGTAGTATATTGGCAGCAGTACGACCCAGCAAGAAAACATAGAGCAAGACATAAAAATATGAAAAAGTTATAAAAAAATATTTTTAATTATTTCATTATAAAAAGATGTATTTATACACTCCTGTGAATATATTTGAAATATGAGATGAGTGGGGTTTTCTCACTTTCAAAAATACTAATATATATTCTAAAATCAGAAAAAATTATGTATATTTTCCGAATTATTTAAATATATATGTAGTGTTAATAATATATATAGGAGGGTATATCTTGGACAGCTTTAATATATATAAGGATATAGCTGAAAGAACCCAAGGTGACATTTACGTTGGTGTTGTTGGGCCTGTAAGAACTGGTAAGTCTACATTTATTAAAAGATTCATGGATCTTATGGTAATACCAAAGATAGAAAATTCATATAAAAAAGAAAGGGCTAAGGATGAGCTGCCACAATCAGGATCAGGCAAAAGTATTCATACTACTGAACCTAAATTCATACCTAATGAAGCTATAGAAATCTCTTTAGATGAAGGCTTAAAATTCAAGGTAAGAATGGTTGATTGTGTTGGTTATATTGTAAAAGGAGCCTTAGGCTATATGGAGGGTGAGCAAGCAAAGATGGTTACCACTCCATGGTTTGATTATGAAATTCCTTTTGAAGATGCTGCTGAAATCGGTACAAGAAAGGTAATTACAGATCATTCAACTATCGGTTTAGTTATAACAACAGACGGCAGTATAACAGGAATACCTAGAGAAGATTATGTTGATGCTGAGGAAAGAGTAATTCAAGAATTAAAAACAATAGATAAGCCTTTCATAATTGTACTTAATACAACTAAAGTAAATGCACCTGAAACAAAGGAACTTAAGGTTCAACTTGAAGCAAAGTACAGTGTTCCAGTGCAGGTTATGGATGTATTATCCATGAAGGAAGAAGACATAACCAAATTATTCAAAAAAGTACTTAAGGAATTCCCAGTGAAGGAAGTAAACATAGATATGCCAGAATGGATAGAAAAATTAGATCCATCTCACTGGTTAAAAGAGAATTTCTTAAACATAGTTAAGGATATGTGTAAAAACATATTTAAAGTTAGAGACATAAAGACTTGCTTGGATGGATATAGAGAAGAAGATTTCATGGGACTTACTGATATTGATGAGATGAACCTAGGCGATGGTACAGCAAGAATAAAGCTAAATCCAAAGCAAGGCATTTTCTATAAAATACTTAGTGAATTATGTGGCAATGATATATCATCAGAAAGCGAACTTATGACTTTAATGAAAGAACTTAATGAAGCTAAGGTTGAATATGATAAGGTTTCAGATGCTTTGAAGGAAGTAAAAGAAACTGGTTATGGACTTGTAGCCCCTCAGCTAACAGAAATGAAGTTTGAAGATCCAGAGTTTGTAAAGCAAGGTGGAAAGTATGTGGTTAAGCTAAAAGCCAGCGCTCCAAGCTTGCATTTCATAAAGGCAGATATCGAAACAGAGATATCACCAATAATGGGTACAGAAAAAGAAACAGAAGAGCTATTTAAATCTCTTCTAGAACAGTTCGAAAGTGATCCAACAAAACTATGGCAGAGTAATATGTTCGGTAAATCCCTAGAAGTTCTTGTAAAAGAAGGACTACAGAACAAGCTCTACAAGATGCCAGAGGACGTACAAGTTAAGATCCAAAAGACCCTTCAAAAGATAATAAATGAAGGTAACGGTGGACTTATCTGCATAATTCTATAGAACATTAGTTGAAAAGTATAACCAATTACATTATATATTTTAATGTAATTGGTTATTTTTATTTTCTAAAAACTTTTTTTAATAAAGTTCTTTTGTAATTTTTTAGCTTAGAAATATCATGATTTTCTGCATACAATCCCATTAGTATTAAGGATAATCCAGCACCTACACATAATCCTTCAATAAAATCAGGTAGTAAATTAAAATGACTTGAGATTAACCAAATTCCATTTATGAGTAGCCCAACACATAGATAATTGTTTAGTTTTCTCATGTATTTCACCTCCATAAAAAGATTATATATAATTTATAGTTTTGATACTATTATATTGAAAAAATTAATGTGGTTTTAAGCTTAAAAGCTTATTTGATTATTCACCTTGGGCAAGCCTCAAAGGATTTAGCACATTCATATGACAATCTTTGTGATATTGAAAATATTTTTAAACTGAGGTAGTATAGTTCTTAAATTAGCATATTAGGAAAGGAACAGTATTTAGTGGCTCGAATAGATATAGCACACTTTTTTACTAGGACACTATATGAAGATAAAACACATTAAAGGGAGTACTTTTTGTATTGATACTGGAAGAACTTATCTTCCATTTTATAAGATAAATGATGAAGAAATAATTATGTTAGACTCTGGTTTAGCAAAAGGTGAGAGACGAGAAATAGAGAAGCTTCTTGTAGATAATAATTTTAAGATAGCTGCTATAATATGCACTCATGCACATGTAGATCATATAGGAAATAATACATATTTTAAGAAAAAATATAACTGTATTATTGCAATGCCAGCATATGAAGCTATGCTTTGCAGCTCTATTGTGAATTTAAAAGGATATTATAGTATGCTAACTTTAACTGAAATTAGAGAACAGTTTGGACACATGGTTTGTGAAACTGATGTTATGATTTCTTATAATCAAAGTTTTATAGAAGTCTGTGGAATTAAGTTTGATATTTTTCATACTCCAGGACATAGTGCTGCTCATATTTGCATTACAACTCCAGATGAAGTCTGTTATTTAGGGGATGCTTTAGTAGGTTATGAAACTATGAGGGAAGCAAAGCTTCCTTATGCTTATATAGTAAGTGAAGATTTAAAAAGTAAGGATAAGCTGTATACCTTAAAATGCAGTAAATACATTGTAGCTCATAAAGGCATCTACAACGATATTACAGAACTTATAGGAGCTAACATAGAATTTTACAAAGCTATAGCTTTAAAAGTATATGAAGTGATAGAAGATGGTATGACCATGGATCTTGTTAGGTCAGCTGTTACTAAAAGCTTCAACTTAAGAATAAATACTATGGCTAGATATGGTTTAATAGAAAGACTTTTAAGACCATATGTTGAATATTTAAGCGAAATAGGAAGTATAAGTTTGCAGATAGAAGAGGGAATAATCAAATATTCGAAATTTTAACAAAAGCATAATAGTTGCTTTTAATTTAATTTGATAAAATATTTATTGTAAATCTATTTTTTATTTACAGCAATTTTGAAACATACGTGATATAATTATCTATATTTGTAAATAATAATTGTTAAAAGAGGAGAAGGTATAATGTTTAATTGGAAACCTGAATTTGAACTTGGTATGGAAAAAATAGACAATGAACACAAGAAATTATTTGAAATAGCTAATAAAGGCTATGAGCTTTTAGTCAATGATTTTTATGTGGACAAGTATGATAGAATAATGGAGATAATAGTAGAATTAAGAGACTATGCCCAGTTTCACTTTTCTGCTGAAGAAGAATATCTTGCAAGTATAGGTTATAAGAAATTATTTACTCATAAGATTGAACATGATTCCTTTATTCAAAAGGTAAGTAATGTTAATCTAAATGATGTTGATTCTAATCAAGATAAGTATGTTCAAGATCTTTTAGACTTCATAGTTATATGGATTAAAGAGCACATAATGGAAAAAGATAGAGAATACGTAAACGCAAAATAGTACATATGTCTACAATTATTATAGTTAAATAAATAACCAATTGCTCCATAATAGATAGAGTGATTGGTTATTTTTATTTGAAGTCTAAGCATTAAAGAAGTACATGGTTATTAAGGAAAGAAGTTACAAAGGAGTTGAAGTATCCTTTGGAATGAAAGTAAATAAAGTATTTTATAAATGGAGTGAGCTAGACTGAATAAATTCAATCTAGCTCGGTTTTGTGAAAAAAATTTTAAAACATTATTATTATATAATTAATTTAATGGAAAATCAAGGGTTTAATGTTAAAGTTTAAGAGAAGCTAAAGAAAGTATTTCATACTGGTCTTTTTAAGTTCTCTAGTGCTATATAAAATTTTGTAATCTTTAACTCCTAGATCATTAGAAATTTTCTCAATAATTTTATTGCAGCTTTCTTTATCTTTTCCGTGTACCATTGAATAAAGATTATAATCCCAAGAATCACAAGGCTTTCTTTCATAGCAATGACTTATTTCAGAAAAAGACGCCATATATTTTCCAGCTTCATCTAAATTTTTATCATCAATCTTCCAAACAACCATTGCATTAGCATTAAAGCCTGCTTTCCTATGATAGAGTATGGCTCCAACTCTTTTTAGTATACCTGCTTCATTATAAGTTTTAATTTTACTTATAAGGTCATCTTCATTCATATTAAGTTCATCAGCTATTTCTTTAAATGGAGTAGCTGATATTGAAATATTCTCCTGCAATTTTCTTATTATTTTTTTATCAAAATTATCAATCATCTTTGCCATCTCCCTGAAGGTTCAAAGCTACTTTAATTTTAAATAATTTAACTGATGGCAAACTTATTATATCTCTTAACTCAGTTTTCACTTGTATGTCCTGTAGAATAGTATTTAAACTTTCATGAGAATCAGTTATTATCGTAAACCACATGTTGTAATCATCTTCTCTAATGTAATTATGAGTTACTTCATTATACTGATTTATTAACGAAGCAACCTCTTCAATTTTATTTTCTGGAACCTTAGCGGCACAAAGGGTGCTTGTATAACCGATTTTTTTCGAACTAAAGATACCTCCTATTCTTCTTATAATACCTTCACTTTTTAATCTGTTTACTCTTTTTATAACTTCATTTTCTGTAAGTGATAACTGTTGCCCTAGTATTTTAAAAGGTCTTCTATCTATTGGAATTTCATTTTGCATTAGATTAAGTAAATTTTCATCTATTACATCCATAAAAATACTCCTTTAGAAATGGTATAGTATATTACAGAGCTTAATAGTTCTAATGGCTGATCATGCAGATTTTATCATCTGACATATAATCTCCATTGTGATAATATGCAGATCTTGCCCTGCAACCACCACAATTTTTTTTTGCCGAGCAGCTGTTGCAGTGACCATTATATTTTTGGTCTCTTAGCCTATTAAAAAGTTGACTATTTCTCCAAATTTCACTGAAATCACTTTCCCTAACATTGCCTGCTATCTCATTTAAATAAGCGCAAGCCTGAACATCGCCTTTAGGATTAATTATGCAATAATCTATTCCAGCAATGCAGCCTCGTTTAAACCTGCTATTAATGCCTAAGTTTTCTGCAATCCTAACAAATTGCGGAGCACAAGTTGGTTTTATTTCTATATTAACTTCACTTTGTTTTTTCATTATTGAAGTCAACAGCTTTTCGTATTCTTTTGGACTTAATAACTCGTCTTCTATATTTTTTCCTCTTCCTGTAGGAACAAGAAAGAAAATGTGATGTGCTGCAGCGCCCATGTCCACTGAAAAATCAGTTAAGCTGATAATTTCATCTTTGTTCCAATCCATAACCGTTGTGTGAAGTTGAAATCTAATGCCAAGATCTCTACAGTTTTTCATTGCATTGACGGTATCACTATAAGCAGTATCATTTCCTCTAAAAAGATTGTGTTTATTTGGATCTAAGCTATCAAGACTTATACCTATTGCAGAAATTCCGGATTCTTTTAATCTTTGAGCCATTTCTTTCGATATAAGTGTGCCATTTGTTCCAAGTACAGATCTTAGTCCAGCTCTAGAGGCATAATTTATGAGTTCAAAGATGTCATTCCTCATTAAGGGTTCTCCACCAGAAAATATCATAATTTTAAAATTTGCTTTTACAATTTGATCGATAAGTCTTTTGGCTTCTTCTGTATTTAATTCACCTTCTACTTCTTTGCCTGAATTCCTATAACAATGACTACATTTTAAATTACATCTGTTTGTTGTATTCCAGGATATTATCATTTATTTTTACACACCTTTTTATAATTTTTTACTTGTTATTCAGTTGAATTTTGATGTATAGGGTTCCATTACGGAAACTTAATTTATACTTGTTCGAAAATCGCGGCATCTGGGGATTTTCGGGCATGTATTAATTAATAGTTGAAGTTGGAACCCTATATAGGGTTCCATTACGGAAACTTAATTTATACTTGTTTGAAAATCACGCACCTATAACTTTTAGCATGTATAAATTAATGGTTGAAGTTAGAACAGTATAAAGATTTAACTAAAATAAAGCTTAGTAGGATATTTAACCATAAAATTTTGAGACCATAAGACTTTATATATAACTATTTAAATATAAAAGTAGTTATATAGTTTTATATTTATGTTGATATACTGCCATATCGAGGCTGTAGTAGCTCCTCATCAGTGAGATAACAAGCAGGGTCTTCAGCCCAAAAATCATTATGTATTGCTTCAGCTCTGGTTCTAAAGTTTCCATTACATACACTTAACCAGCTACAGTTTGAGCATCTACCTTTTAATAAAGATTTTCTATTTCTAAGACCATTTAATATTTCGTTATTAGAGTTTTTCCAAATTGCTCCGAAACTTTCTTCTTTAACATTTCCTAAAGTATATTGCCAAGTAAATTGATCTGGATGAACATCTCCATAAAAATCAACATTAGCGAAAGCCATTCCTGATCTATTTCCTCCATTAGTTTTTAAAAGCCTTAATATGTTTTCAGCTTTATTATCACATTTGTTTATTGAGCTTAAGCATGCATAAACTGCATCTGCATGATTATCTACTGTGAGTATCTCAACACTAGGGCCAAACTCTATAGCTTTATTTATGATTAAATCCAAAACTTGCCTAGTTTCTTCCTTAGTAATATCTTCTTCAATCATTTTATTTCCTCTACCTGAGTAAACTAAATGATAAAAGCAGACCCTAGGGATTTTTTCTTCTTTTATTAATTCAAATATATCCTCTAACTCTTTATAATTATTTTTATTTATAGTAAATCTAAGACCAACCTTTTGACCAACCTCAATACAGTTTCTTATACCTTGAAGAGCGCTATCAAAAGAACCCTTAACCCCTCTAAATTTATCATGATTTGATCCAATTCCATCAAGACTTACGCCAACATACCCAAGATTTATTTTCTTTAAAGCAGTGCAAGTATTTTTGTCTAAAAGTGTTCCATTTGTAGAGATGGTACTCCTGATTTTTCTTTCATTTGCATATGCTAATAAATCCAAGATGTTTTCTCTCATTAATGGTTCTCCACCAGAAAACAACAAGGCGGGTACCTTAAACTCCTCTAAATCATCAATGAATTTTTTTGCTTCAGATAACGTAAGTTCACCATTATATTTTTTGCTATCTGAACTTGCATAACAATGCTTACACTTCAAATTACAAGTTTTTGTACAATTCCAAGCAACTACGGGACCTCTTCCAGGGCTTACCCCGTATTTTTCTAATGAAGCCCCTTCTACATATCTTAAGCTATCCCCATAATTGGTAGAATCGCATAATAGTTTGGTTATACTTATCATATTTAATCAGTGTCCTCTCTTAACATTAAAGGTGAAAATTCGATACAGCGCTTTAACTGTGTATAAATATTTTATATTAGGAATATAATGCCATGCTTTTTTGTTTTATTATGCATAAGTTCTACGGATTTTATACTTGAAAGTGTGAGAGTTATTCTACATGTTCCGTAACTTTTTTAAACTTCTATCGTATGAGGTTATATAGAATAAATCAGATGCATATCCTTATTATGGTACGTGTGTGTTAAAAGAGGAGTTGAGTAGTTATGTTTAAAAATAAAAAAATAAAATTGATAGCAGTACTGTTTATAATTTTAAATCTACTGATAACATATTTTTGGATTTTTAATTGGACAATCTTAGACAATACTTTGGGGTACATCTTATGGGTGGGAGATATTATAATCTCTATAATATTAACTATTGTTCAGAAAAGAAATGAGTTTAAAATATTGTATATATTATTGCTTATTACAACAATTGCCGTAATACTACTTCTCCTAGCAGCTGTATTTATAATATTTACTGTGAGTAGTATGGGGTAGAGGTTTTAAATTGAAATAAATTTTATAAATAAGTATAGGTGTATTATTTATCTTTACTTCTATAATACGTTAAAACATAAAGATATACTTTGAAATAAATAACACTTAGTGTAATCATAAAAAGTGAGCAGAAACAGAAGTCTCGCTCACCGTTTGTAAATTAAACTTTTTTATATCTTACATGGTCTACATCTTCATTTATAACAACAATGTTTTTATAAACGCCTTCTTCAACTTCCTTATTAAAAATAGCTCCATCTTGTGCATGTTCATTTTTGGGTAAAGTGGCGGATACCACATCTCTGAATTCAAAATGCTCACCTTCAGCTATTCCATTAAGTTTTTCCATGTCTACATGACTTTTTTCCATAACCATAACCTCCAGAATAATTCAAATTACTTATTTTTATATTTTCCATGTTGAATCTATATATTCATTATTATTTCCGCTGAAGTTGTAGTTTACGAAAGGTAAATTGTGAATTTATGGTATAATAAGTTGTATTTCAAAAGGATGATTTAATCTATACCTGTGAGAAAATCACGCACCTATATTCTGGGCTTTATAAATTAATACTTGAGCTAGGAACTCTATAGTGCCTAATATTTAAATTACTATCAAAATATTTAGTTAAAAGGGTGGATGAGGATAATGAAATTTGATGTTACAGAGCTATTTTGGATAAGAGAATTAGAAGAAAAGTCAGTGAATCAGGATAAAATAGTTATGATTACTGAGCCAGGTACTGATTTATGGCAGAGGACTTATTATGGATTTAGAAATGATAATGCGCCTGCTTTAGTTATGGAGACTGATGAGAAGTTTTTTTCTTTTTGTGTTATGACAGAATTTGAAAGCAAGCATCGTTTTGATCAGTGTGGCATAGTGCTTTATCAAAATAGTGATAATTGGCTTAAAGCATCTGTTGAATACGAAAATGATGAATATCAGAGACTTGGCAGTGTGGTTACTAATCACGGATATTCAGATTGGGCTACAACTGACATTTCAGCTGATATTAAATCTATATACTATAGATTAAGCCGTCGTGAAAGCGATTTTTGCATAGAATACTCTTATGATGGAGTAGATTATAAACAAATGAGAATTTGCCACCTTTTTGAAGGTGCAGATAATATAAGATTTGGTGTATATGCCTGTAGTCCAGAAAAATCTTCTTTTAAGGCCACCTTTACTAAAATGGAGATAACTGAATGCAAGTGGCTTGAACATAAATGATAAATGTTAAATATATTTCTGAAAGTTTCTAAGTCTCAAAAAAGTTTAGTTGAAATGCCAATGTATAGGGATTTTAATAAGGTATACACTATAAAGTGAAATTTATTAGTATAAAAACTTAAATATAATAGTTTAGGTATATGTACTTGCACTTTTATAGGTATAAATTAAGAAGTTAAAAATTTTCTATATATTTAGGAGGTGTTGTAAATGAAAGTTGCTATTATGGGAGCTGGAATGTCAGGACTTTCTTGCGCTATAACATTAGAAAAGCATGGAATTACACCAACAATTTTTGAAAGCCGGAGTAAGGTAGGAGATAGATTTATTAACTCTGAGGCTATGTTTAGCATTTTAAATAGACCAGTTAAAGATTCACTAGAATATATTTCGGAAAATTACAATATAAACTTAGAACCTTTAGATCGTGTCAAAAAGTTAACCATTCATTCTAAAAATGAAATAGGGAACATTGAAGGGAAGATTGGATATACAAATATAAGAGGCAGGCATAACAATTCATATGAGAGTCAATTAGCTAGACAAATACGATCTAAAATTATTTTTAACTCAAACTATGATTATCCGTATTTGTGCAAACACTTCGATTCAGTGGTATTAGCTACAGGGGATGGACAATATGCAGCAGATATCGGAAATTATAAGTGTGATTTAACTGTAACGATAAAAGGTGCTACTGTTGAAGGTAACTTTGTAACTAGTAACCCGCATGTATGGTTCAACTATGATATTATACCTAAAGGTTATATTTGGGTTATACCATTTTCAGAAAAAGAAGGTAATATAGTTATTGCCTATCCAGATTATCCTGACAACATAAAATTAGATATAGAAGTAATGTGGGAAAAAGCTTATAGCTTAGTAAGTAAGGATTTAAAACAAAGCTTTAAGATTACAGATAAATTTGAAATCACTAGATATATGATGGGAATATGTAATAAAGCCAAAATAGACAATACATATTTTGCAGGGAATTGTTTTGGTACCATATCTCCTGGACTTGGGTTTGGCCAATTTGCGGCTATCTTAACTGGTGTATATGCAGCTTACGACATTTGTAATATAGGAGTTTATGAGCAATTAACTAAACCATTATTCGAAAACTACAATCACTCCATGACGCTTAGAAGATTTTTGGAGAATCAAACTAATGAACAAATGGATGGATATATTAAAAATTTAGATAATAAATTCATTGATTATATAATCGATAACGTATGTAGCAATGAAAACAGCATTGATTTAATGAAATTATCGACACCTATTATGAGGTTATGGAATAATTATAAAGAACATAGCCATAGTAGGTAATGTTATATGAATAGTATCAGTAAATTTAAGATGGTATGTATTGGTAAAATAAAGCCTATAGCTAAGGCTCTCTTTTTACTTAGCAAATGGCTTTATTATTTTGCAATAAACTAGGAAAGTATATAATTCTTATGTTAGCTAAAGTTAGTAAATTCAATTCATTTAAATTAAGAAGTGCTTCATATTTAGTTTTTAATTAATACAATGAAAAATGAATCTGGTTGGTATGGTAGATTTTTCTTAGGTGCATTCCGAAATAGGAATGTGTAAAAACTTTAATAGGATATCGACACAGAAAATGGTATATAATATAAGTATTAAATGTCGGCGAGATATTAGATTAGTAAGTGTTAAGGATAAATATGTTTGATGGACAATCTGTGTACAATTGTATATATCTAAGATGTAATTTTATAAGAACTATATCTTAATTTATTACAATGAATTTATAAAAGTTAAGACGTGGAGGAATGAAAAATGCAGTATATAACTGGACTACTTGATCATTATGGATATATAGTTTTGCTAATTGCATTGACATTAGAATTAATTGCATTTCCACTTCCTGGTGAGCTTCTTATGACATATTGTGGATTTCTAGTAAATCAGCAAAAATTAAATTGGTTCTTTAGTATTGCAGTTGCATCAACTGGAACAATTATTGGTGTAACAATTTCTTATTTTATCGGAAGTAGATTAGGTGTTCGCTTTTTTAGACGATATGGTCATTATATACATCTTGGACCAAAGGGATTAGAAAAAACTTCAGTATGGTTTAATAAGTATGGAAATAGGTTGCTAATTATATCATATTTCATACCAGGTGTTAGACATATTACAGGATACTTTTCCGGTATAACTGAAATTTCATATAAGAAGTTTGCTTTGAATTCTTACATAGGAGCTATATTATGGACTACAACATTCATTTCTTTAGGTAAGCTTTTAGGTACTAAGTGGGAAAAGTATCATAAGCTAATTACCCAATATTTAATCATAGGCGGAGTTATTATATCTTTAATTATAGTCGTTATTTATTTGTATAGGAGCCACAAGCAACAGATTATTGAAGCTACTATAAGAATACTTAGAAAGGCTATGAGAACATTCAATTCCTTCGGTAAGATTAAAGTTGCAATGTTTAGTGTTTCTGTTGCCTTTGTCACTTTCTTTGCTCTTCTAATAGGTGTCATTGAAGATTTTTTAGCTAATGAATTCAATCAATTTGATATAATTGTAAGTTATCTTATGAAGATAATCTTTACTGATAATTGGAGATTCTTGATGAATGTGTTTTATTATCTAACTTCTTTAAAGACATTAATATTTGTTGTTGTTTGCATGATTATATTCATCATAATGAAAGGTATAGATAAGTTTCTCGAAATTAGGTTCGTATTTTTTACTATTTTAGGTGGAGAGGCTTTACAAACTCTATTAAGACTTGCTTTTAAACGTATGGGACCACTTGGTGTATTATTTTCAGGAAATATTAAATATACATTTCCTAGTGAGCAATCTTTAATGGCTATAGTTACATATGGCTTTGTATGTTTCCTCATATTACGCCATACGAAGATTACTTGGCTTAGAATATCATCTGTAGTTATAACTATAGTAATCTGTTTCCTTGGTGGTATAAGTGTTTTATTTTATCAAGTTCAATATCCAAGTGATATTTATGCTGGATATGTTTTTGGTGGAGTATGGCTAACCTTGAATATTATATTATTAGAGTGTTATCGTATATTACCTAAGATTTAATAAGAAATTGCAGCTATACTGATAAGGTATGTTACTTATTTGTCTTTTAAATTTCACTTCTAGAACCCACAGAAATTCTGAAAATAGATTTCGACTAGAAGTGGTACGCCTATGGATAAACTCCTTCATATTAGAATTTTTCAAATAAAGATTCGTAGAATCATCGAAATATTTATTTTGAGTTTAAGGATCAAGTAGGTTATCTGTTTAGAGGAATAGATATTAAATATCAGGGGAATAGTATAAAAGCACTATGAATATTATGTTCATGGTGCCTTTAAAGTTTGGCTAATAACAATAATTAGGTAAAAACACTCCCAGGTGTATCAATTAGTGAAATATTTAGGAATATGGAGATATATTAAAAAAGTGTATAATTAAATTCTTCTCAGGGCATATTACTTATTATTGAGCATCAATAGATGTGATATCATAGTCTATGTCGCTGTAACACGGTTCGACAAAACAACACAAGATTTTAAAACGAAATTTAAATTAAATTTAAAAAAGTTTTAAAAAATGTGTTGACAAAGAAATCTTACAGTGGTAAGATATAAAAGCTGTCAGAAAAACAGCAAAACAACTTGGTCTTTGAAAATTAAACAGAGAAGATAAACAAAGTCTAAAATTAGACTTAAACTAAACCAGCAATTCTTTTGAAAAAAGACTTACTAAGTAAGTAAGCTATGATTAAACTTTAAATTGAGAGTTTGATCCTGGCTCAGGACGAACGCTGGCGGCGTGCCTAACACATGCAAGTCGAGCGGAGAAAGTTCTTCGGAACTTTCTTAGCGGCGGACGGGTGAGTAACACGTGGGTAACCTGCCTTATAGAGGGGGATAGCCTTCCGAAAGGAAGATTAATACCGCATAACATTTTCGTTTCGCATGAAATGAAAATCAAAGGAGCAATCCGCTATAAGATGGACCCGCGGCGCATTAGCTAGTTGGTGAGGTAATGGCTCACCAAGGCGACGATGCGTAGCCGACCTGAGAGGGTGATCGGCCACATTGGAACTGAGATACGGTCCAGACTCCTACGGGAGGCAGCAGTGGGGAATATTGCACAATGGGGGAAACCCTGATGCAGCAACGCCGCGTGAGTGATGAAGGCCTTCGGGTTGTAAAGCTCTGTCTTTGGGGACGATAATGACGGTACCCAAGGAGGAAGCCACGGCTAACTACGTGCCAGCAGCCGCGGTAATACGTAGGTGGCAAGCGTTGTCCGGATTTACTGGGCGTAAAGGGAGCGTAGGTGGATATTTAAGTGGGATGTGAAATACCTGAGCTTAACTTGGGTGCTGCATTCCAAACTGGATATCTAGAGTGCAGGAGAGGAAAGTGGAATTCCTAGTGTAGCGGTGAAATGCGTAGAGATTAGGAAGAACACCAGTGGCGAAGGCGACTTTCTGGACTGTAACTGACACTGAGGCTCGAAAGCGTGGGGAGCAAACAGGATTAGATACCCTGGTAGTCCACGCCGTAAACGATGGATACTAGGTGTGGGGGTTTCAACACCTCCGTGCCGCCGTTAACACAATAAGTATCCCGCCTGGGGAGTACGGTCGCAAGATTAAAACTCAAAGGAATTGACGGGGGCCCGCACAAGCAGCGGAGCATGTGGTTTAATTCGAAGCAACGCGAAGAACCTTACCTAGACTTGACATCTCCTGAATTACCCTTAACCGGGGAAGTCGGTACCTTTGGTACCGACAGGAAGACAGGTGGTGCATGGTTGTCGTCAGCTCGTGTCGTGAGATGTTGGGTTAAGTCCCGCAACGAGCGCAACCCTTATTGTTAGTTGCTACCATTTAGTTGAGCACTCTAGCGAGACTGCCCGGGTTAACCGGGAGGAAGGTGGGGATGACGTCAAATCATCATGCCCCTTATGTCTAGGGCTACACACGTGCTACAATGGCAAGTACAAAGAGACGCAAGACCGTGAGGTGGAGCAAATCTCAAAAACTTGTCCCAGTTCGGATTGTAGGCTGAAACTCGCCTACATGAAGCCGGAGTTGCTAGTAATCGCGAATCAGCATGTCGCGGTGAATACGTTCCCGGGCCTTGTACACACCGCCCGTCACACCATGAGAGTTGGCAATACCCGAAGTCTGTGAGCTAACCCGTAAGGGAGGCAGCAGCCGAAGGTAGGGTCAGCGATTGGGGTGAAGTCGTAACAAGGTAGCCGTAGGAGAACCTGCGGCTGGATCACCTCCTTTCTATGGAGAAATTATTAAGTACTGATGCATTTCAGGCTTAATATATACGAATTCTGGTTAGAATCTCTCTCTGTTTAATTTTGAGATACCAAGTATCTCAGATTGTTCTTTGAAAATTGCACATAAGTTAAAGTAAAGATATTTACTATTCTTTGTAATAAATTGACTGATAAGAATGCACGCTAGTATTCAAGTCAGTAGACTGGTTTGTTCAAAAACAAATTATGAAATGTACTTTTCTAAGTGCAGAACCGTAATTTGCGGAGCAAATTAGGAGTGGCATTAGAACCAAGTAGTACGAGGAAGCGACCGAACGAGCAGCAGAGCTTGTTTCAAACAAGTGAGCAGCGCAGTGACGAAGCTGACGAAGTAATACGCCGGTTATAATGACACGACATTAGGTCAAGCTACAAAGGGCGCATGGTGAATGCCTTGGCATCAAGAGCCGAAGAAGGACGTGACAAGCTGCGATAAGCTTTGGGTAGGCGCAAATAGCCTGTGATCCAAAGATCTCCGAATGAGGAAACTCACGTAGGTAACCCTACGTATCCTATAGTGAATACATAGCTATAGGAGGGTAAACCTAGGGAACTGAAACATCTAAGTACCTAGAGGAAGAGAAAGAAAAATCGATTCCGTCAGTAGCGGCGAGCGAAATCGGAAGAGCCCAAACCAAAGATTTATCTTTGGGGTTGCGGACAGAACATAACATTGGTGGCTATTGTAATTGAAGATATCTGGAAAGATACACCGTAGAAGGTAATAGTCCTGTAAGTGAAACAAGAAGACCATAGTTCTGCTCCAGAGTACCACGAGACACGTGAAACCTTGTGGGAAGCAGGGAGGACCACCTCCCAAGGCTAAATACTACTTGATGACCGATAGTGAAGAAGTACCGTGAGGGAAAGGTGAAAAGAACCCCGGGAGGGGAGTGAAATAGAACCTGAAACCGTGTGCCTACAACCGATCATAGCACCATATGTGTGTGATGATGTGCTTTTTGTAGAACGAGCCAACGAGTTACGGTATGTAGCGAGGTTAAGTACTTAAGGTACGGAGCCGAAGGGAAACCGAGTCTGAATAGGGCGACTAGTTGCATGCCGTAGACCCGAAACCGGGTGACCTATCCATGGCCAGGTTGAAGCGAAGGTAAAACTTCGTGGAGGACCGAACCACGTTGGTGTTGAAAAACCATGGGATGAGCTGTGGATAGCGGAGAAATTCCAATCGAACTCGGAGATAGCTGGTTCTCCCCGAAATAGCTTTAGGGCTAGCGTCGGATATGACTAATGGAGGTAGAGCACTGAATGGGCTAGGGGGCATATCGCTTACCGAACCTTATCAAACTCCGAATGCCATATAGTATTAGTCCGGCAGTCAGACTGCGAATGATAAGATCCGTAGTCAAAAGGGAAACAGCCCAGATCGTCAGCTAAGGTCCCAAAGTATAAGTTAAGTGGAAAAGGATGTGGGATTTCTAAGACAACTAGGATGTTGGCTTAGAAGCAGCCACTCATTAAAAGAGTGCGTAATAGCTCACTAGTCGAGAGATCCTGCGCCGAAGATGTTCGGGGCTCAAACTTATCACCGAAGCTACGGCTAGCAGATTTATCTGCTGGGGTAGGGGAGCGTCGTAATCGGGCTGAAGTCGTACCGTAAGGAGCGGTGGACTGATTACGAGTGAGTATGTTGGCATCAGTAGCGAGAACTAGGTGAGAATCCTAGTGGCCGAAAACCTAAGGTTTCCTCAGGAAGGCTCGTCCGCTGAGGGTTAGTCGGGACCTAAGCCGAGGCCGAAAGGCGTAGGTGATGGACAATCGGTTGATATTCCGATACTACTGCAAATCGTTATTACCGATGGAGTGACGCAGGAAGATAGAGTGTGCTAGCTATTGGATGCTAGTCTAAGCACTTAGGTATACAGGTAGGCAAATCCGCCTGTATTAGCTGAGGTGTGATGGGGAAGGCCTTTTAGGCTGAAGTACTTGATTCTACGCTGCCAAGAAAAGCTTCTAGGGAGAAATGTAGTACCCGTACCGCAAACCGACACAGGTAGGTGAGGAGAGAATCCTAAGGCCGGCGGAAGAATTACAGTTAAGGAACTCGGCAAATTGACCCCGTAACTTCGGGAGAAGGGGTGCCTACGAGAGTAGGTCGCAGAGAATAGGCCCAAGCAACTGTTTAGCAAAAACACAGGTCTCTGCTAAAGCGAAAGCTGATGTATAGGGGCTGACGCCTGCCCGGTGCTGGAAGGTTAAGGGGAATCGTTAGCGGTAACGCGAAGCGGTGAACTTAAGCCCCAGTAAACGGCGGCCGTAACTATAACGGTCCTAAGGTAGCGAAATTCCTTGTCAGGTAAGTTCTGACCCGCACGAATGGCGTAATGACTTGGGCACTGTCTCAACTGTAAATCCGGCGAAGTTGTAGTGCAAGTGAAGATGCTTGCTACCCGCGATTGGACGGAAAGACCCCGTAGAGCTTTACTGTAGCTTAGCATTGAGTTTCGGTATTGTCTGTACAGGATAGGTGGGAGACTTGGAAGCATCCTCGTTAGGGGATGTGGAGTCGTCCTTGGGATACCACCCTGACAGTACTGGGATTCTAACCGGGCACCATGAAGCTGGTGACGGGACATTGTTAGGTGGGCAGTTTGACTGGGGCGGTCGCCTCCAAAAAAGTAACGGAGGCGCCCAAAGGTTCCCTCAGAACGGTCGGAAATCGTTCGTAGAGTGCAAAGGCAGAAGGGAGCCTGACTGCGACACCCACAAGTGGAGCAGGGACGAAAGTCGGGCTTAGTGATCCGGTGGTACCTCGTGGGAGGGCCATCGCTCAACGGATAAAAGCTACCTCGGGGATAACAGGCTGATCTCCCCCAAGAGTCCACATCGACGGGGAGGTTTGGCACCTCGATGTCGGCTCGTCGCATCCTGGGGCTGAAGTAGGTCCCAAGGGTTGGGCTGTTCGCCCATTAAAGCGGCACGCGAGCTGGGTTCAGAACGTCGTGAGACAGTTCGGTCCCTATCCGTCGCGGGCGTAGGAAATTTGAGAGGAGCTGTCCTTAGTACGAGAGGACCGGGATGGACTGACCTCTGGTGCACCAGTTGTTCCGCCAGGAGCATAGCTGGGTAGCTACGTCGGGAAGGGATAAACGCTGAAAGCATCTAAGCGTGAAGCCCACCTCAAGATTAGATTTCCCATAGCGTAAGCTAGTAAGACCCCTCGAAGAACACGAGGTTGATAGGTCGGAGGTGTAAGCATGGTAACATGTTCAGCTGACCGATACTAATAGGTCGAGGGCTTGACCAATACAAGTTATTACAAAGTAAACTTAAGTGCAATTTTGAAAGAATAATCTTTCAAAGATCTAGTAATGATGCGTCTAAGGGTTACACCCGTACCCATACCGAACACGAAGGTTAAGACTTAGACGGCTGATGGTACTGCATGGGCGACTGTGTGGGAGAGTAGGTGGTTGCTAGGTAATCAGTATCTTACGATACATAAAAGACTTCACAAATGTGAAGTCTTTTTTATTGCATAAAAAATTATAAAATTTACAAACTGGCTACGCAATGTAAAGATTTTAAGCTAAAGTAGCAAACATATTTAAATTGGTTACTAAAGTAAAAGATAAAGACATTTAAACTAAAACTATTTTTAAAATTCTACTGTATTCTGATGTAGATACTTAAAAATAGTTTTAAGATGTTAACTAATACGAAGTTATAAAGTATAACAGTAAAAAATAAAACTTACCAGCCTTAGTAGAGTGAAAAAGGGCCCACTTCTATAGGTAGAGGGATTATAGAAGTGGTGTTTAATTTCGGTTCTTAAGATAACTCAAAGAATTTTTTATACACTTAAGAACCAATTAAAATAAAATATATAATTCTTGGGAGTACATAACCGTAGATCGTATATAAGAGTTAGAATAAAAGCATTATTTTATAAAAGCTTTTTATACTACTGTGATGATACGATCCTCATAGATATATACGGAAAAGATTTTATGTTTAAAGGGGTCAGATTGATAATATTTTAAAAACTATAAAAGTATAGTGAATTTTAAGCTTGAGAAATTATTATAGTAAATACAAAATAATATTTTTTATGAAAATTAAGGATATATACCCATGATTTATGCATTGAAAAGGGAGTAAATCAAGGTATATACTGTAAAAAAGTTTGCAGTTGCACACATTATGGAAAATATATATTGGTACTTCCATAAATTTTGCAGTAAATCTAACTAAAGAGGAATTGTATTACAAGTTTAAGGGGGAAGTTTTGATGGGATTTTTTACGAAGACTAGAGATATAGGAATAGATTTGGGAACATCAAATACACTATTATACGTAAAAGGAAAAGGTATTTTATTAGTTGAGCCTTCAGTGGTAGCTATAAATAAAAAAAGTAGACAAGTGTTAGCAGTGGGGGTAGATGCTAAAAACATGATAGGAAGAACCCCAGAAGGTATAGAAGCTGTTCGACCGTTAAAGGACGGTACAATTGCGGATTTTGATTTGACTCAAAAAATGCTGAAAAAGTTTATTGAAAAAGTTAATGATAAAAGAGCTCTTAAAAGTTCTAGAATCACTATTTCTCATCCTTCAGGAGTTACTGAAGTAGAAAAGAGAGCTATCAATGAGGCAATAAGCCAGGTTGGAGCTCGTAAAATTATGTTAGTGGAAGAAGCAGTAGCTGCAGCTATAGGATCTGGACTTCCTGTAGATGAACCAATTGGAAGCATGATTATTGACATAGGTGCTGGAACTACTGAGGTGGCAGTTGTATCACTTCAAGGGATTGTTACAAGTAAAACCCTAAGAGTTGCAGGAGATGAACTAGATGAGACAATTATTGATTATGTAAAGAGAGAATTCAATCTGATGATAGGAGAAAGAACTGCAGAAAATATTAAGATTGAGTTAGGCTGTGTATATGCAAGAAGTGGTGAAGAAGAAAAGAGTATGGAAGTAAGAGGAAGAGATCTGGTAACAGGTCTGCCAAAATCTATTATAGTTGCAGATAGCCAAATACGAGAAGCCCTGAAAAATCCGATTAATTTGATAATTGATGCAATTAAAGCTGCTATTGAAGAAACTCCGCCAGAGCTTGCCGCAGATATAATGGACAATGGTATAATGCTTTCAGGTGGTGGGGCTCTTTTAAAAGGGTTAAGTGAATTAATACAAAGTGAAACACATATACATGTACATATTGCAGAAAACCCACTTGAATGTGTAGTTCGTGGTGCGGGAAAATGCTTAGACATGATAGACAAGATTTAATCTAAGTAATGATTTATTTGTTGAATTGCTTTTTTTGAAGATAGTAGTCTAAATTTTTAAATATAGTATTATGGATATGGAATAGATAGTGTAATATAAGCACTAATTCCATATCTTTTTTTATATACTATAATAATTAAACAGAGATTACTAAGTTAGTGTAGTTGGTAGAATATACTTATATCATATGAGAATATATGTTTGTATAATAGAAGTATAGATTATGTGAAGGAGTGTAGGGTTTTGAGAGTACAAGAGATAAAGTTGGATAATAACCAAAGAAGGTATTTACTGGTTGATGATAAAGGGTTGCCAATAATACCAGTAGCAAAATATTTGAAGTATATAGATAATAGCGAAAAGAGCTTTAATACTCAAAAGACCTACTGCTACTCCTTAAAACTATATTTTGAATACTTACAAGAAATAAATGTGGATTACAGAAATGTTAATTTAAATATACTATCTGATTTTGTGGGTTGGCTTAGAAACCCATATGAGAGTAATAAGGTGTTTAATATAAAACCAACTAAAGCAAAGAGAACTGAAAAAACAGTTAATTTAACAATAACAGTTGTTACTAACTTTTATGATTATTTATATAGGACAGAAGAAATAAACAATGATATGGTTGATAAACTTATGAAACAAGTATTTACAGGCGGTCATACACACTTTAAAGACTTCTTATACCATGTAAATAAAGACAAGCCTTCAAGTAAGAATATATTAAAAATTAAAGAACCAAGGCGTAAAATTAAAGTTCTTACAAAAGAAGAAATGCAAAAGGTCTACAATGCTACAACTAATATCAGAGATGAATTTTTAATAAAATTGTTGTTTGAAACTGGACTCCGAATCGGCGAAGCCTTATCTTTGTTTATAGAGGATATTATAGTTGACCATAGTAAAGGTCATAGGATTAAGTTAGTTGATAGAGGGGAACTTCCTAATGGAGCGAGATTGAAAACAGGAGAAAGAGAGATACATATATCACAAGAGTTAATAGACTTGTTTGATGACTATGCTTACGATATTTTAGATGAATTAGAGATAGATACCAACTTTGTATTTGTAAAACTAAGAGGTGAAAATAAAGGTCAGCCTTTAGAATATTCAGATGTTAGTGACTTATTTAAAAGACTTAAAAAGAAAACTGGTATAGACGTTCATGCTCATCTTTTAAGACATACTCATGCAACCATATATTATCAAGCCACAAAGGATATAAAGCAAGTACAAGAGCGTTTAGGACACTCACAGATACAAACTACTATGAATATGTATTTACACCCTTCTGATGAAGATATAAGGGCAAATTGGGAAATAGCGCAACCATCATTTCAAATAAGTAAGGGAGATACTAATGACTAATAATATAGTGAACATTTTTACACATGATACAACAATTGAGCCTAAAGATAAAATAACTGAAACCCTATCTAAATATACTGAAAAAACAGTTAATAAAGATAAATCAATAACATATACAGAAATATCAACAACCTATTTTTTAGAAAATGATAAATGGCATATAGATTTCTTTAGTGAGGTAGGACAATTTAAGAAACAAGTTGAAAGCTATAAGTATTCAAACAAGAATATCTCTTTCCCATTTAATAATAAGAATGTAAATAAGGAAATGAAGTTTATAGTATATAATAAGCTATTCTCTGATGAGTGGGGATTACAACCAAGCTTATTAAGTCAAAATCAATTTATAAAACGATTATCACAATTTATAAATGATAAGTATCCTAATATAAATTCATTCAAAGAATTAGATTTAGAAAAATCAAACATTCAATGGTTAGATTGGTTAAATAGTAAAAATATAAAAACTATCTCGACCTCAAAGTCGCTTGATAAGAATTATAAATGCAAAACCCCTACTGCTAATTTTTTAGAAGTTATAATAACTTACTTTATTACTTTAACTGATGAACGAGAAGAATGGGGAAAAGATAAATGGGACGTTAGAAATTTACAACAATATGGAATAACTTATGTACAATCAAGTAAATTATATTATATAAACTTTGGCAAAATAAAAAATTTAAAAATAAAAGAAGAAGTAAAAAAATATATAAATCAAAGATTAATAATTAACAATAAGTTTTCTTGGAACACAGCACTAAATTATTTAAAAGTAATACCACATTTTATTAATTATATATGTACATTAGAACCTAATTGGAATGACTTAAAAGGTTTAGAAAGACGACATATACTGCAATATATAGAATGGTTAAATATTTATGCTAAAGAAAATTTAACTAAGAAAAATGCTAACCCTAAGCTATACATATCATGGTCATTGCACGTACTTCAAAAGTTTTTATTAGATATTCAAATAAGAGAATACGGTATTGCTCCAATAAAAAATATTAGAACCTTAATATTTCCAGAAGACAAACCTAAAGTATCTAAAAAATCAAATGACCAAATAGATTATGTCCCAGATTTTGTATTGGAACAACTGTTTGATAATATAAATAACCTTCATAAAGAAGTTATTCCAGTAGTTTATATCATGTTTAAAACTGGACTTAGGATATCAGATGTTTTAGGTTTAAAACAAGACTGTTTAGTCAAACTAAATAATAAGTTTTGGATTGAAGCAGATATTGAAAAGACTTATGTAGAAGGTCATAGAATACCTATTGATGATGAACTTGCTAATATGTTAGCAGTATTGGTTGATACTGCCAGAAAATATAGTAATGAAGATAATAACCCAGAAAATTATATATTTGTTCGATACAAAGGTTCTCGAAAAGGCAAGCCTTATAGTCAAGAATGGATTCGAGACAATCTTAATTTATTAGCAATGGATTGCAATATAACTGATGAAATTGGAAGTAGATATCACTTTAAAAATCACTCTTTTAGACATACTTATGCTATAAAAATGCTGAATGGTGGTGCTGATATACTAACAGTTCAGGAATTACTGGCTCACGCTTCGCCTGAAATGACTATGAGATATGCTAAGTTGCTTGATGATACTAAAAGAAAAGTGTTTGATAAAGCAGTTAATCAAGGAATATTTAGTTTTGATGAAGGTGATAAATTAAGAGAAGAAAATGATGGTGAAATACCATCTGACATTATAGATATGCTATATACAAACCACAAGTTAAATGCCCTTGACACGCCTTATGGGACTTGTATGCAAAGAAAAAACGGCAAATGTAGCTTTGCAAAACAACCACCTTGCTTAACTTGTAATAACGGAAATCCTTGCAAAGATTTATGTGTTGGGGCATTTGAAGGAGATACTACTAAGTATGAGATACTAATAAACTCTACTAAAACAATGATTGAAAATGCCAAAATATATAACAGAACTGAAATGGTAAGTGAAAATGAAGAATTGCTTCAATTGTATGAAGATATTTACTCTAAAATATCACAAGGAAGTATGATTTACAGTAGATTAGATAAGTTAAAAAAGACGGTGGACTAAGTGAGCAAATATAACCGTTTAGAGCATTTAAAGGAGTTGCATGGCAAACGTAAGGCTCTAACTCAAGAAAAGGTTGATAAAGCAATTCAAAGGCTTATAAAAGCTCGAAAAACTATTAACTTTAATAGTGTTGCAAGTGAAAGTGGAGTTACTAAAAAAACACTATACGATAATAAAGAGATTAGAGAACGTATAGAAAATCTTAGACATCAGCAATCGCAAGTGCCTACTCCATCACAAGTTAAAAGAGAAATGGATGATAATAATAAGGACGCTATTATAGCAAGCTTGAAAAGAAAAATCAAAAGACTCGAAGAAGAAAACAAAGAACTTAAAGAGCAGCTTAAAATTAACTACGCAGATATTTACAATCAATTATAATATTATGAAATTTATGGTATAATAAAGCGAATAATCACATCGTAATTGTAAAAATGGCGAAGGATAACAGAGACAACAAAAAAACTGATGTACACATTTAAGTTTGGCATAAAAGAGTCAACAAATTATATTAAAGGAGTGCTCCTTATGAAAACAAAATATATGGGAAAAATTTCTCTGTTTTTATTTCTCTTTGGATTTATTGGATTAGTTATCTCTGCAATTTGGGGAAACCCAGTTGGAAAGACTATGGCAACAATGAATATTAACAACTTTGTCAAAGAGAATACTAACGGGATGGAGCTCAAATTAGGTAACTTGCATTATAACCTTGAAAATTCAGGATATGACGTATCCATGCTTGATAAAAATACTGGAACCATGTATCTTGCTACAGTCGATGAGCTGGGTGTAAAATATCAAGACATGCTGCCCAATTACGTATATCCAAAGCGTATAATCAGATACCCTTCGTCAGTATTCTTTATTTCTGTTGGGATAATAGGGATATTTATAGGATTACTATGCTATTTTAACAGTACATTATTGAGAATGAGAAAATCAAGATTTAGGTAGAAGGCTTTATCATCGATAGTTCTTATTATTCTTAGATTACGAAAAAAGTCCAACAAATAAACTTGTTGGACTTTATAACATAACATAATACACATGTATATTATGTTATAAATATTATTTTTTATAAGTTTTTATAAAGTTACTCTTGATAAAAATTTAGACTACTATCTTTACTATCTATGAAAGTATAAAGTTTTTGAATTACCTAAACCTGCATATTTCAATGGATTTAAAAGGTCTTTATTGATATATAGTAAAAAATGAATCTTACTTGCTTGCCAAATTTTTTGTATATACATTCGGAAAAATAGATGCGCAAAAAAAGCTTACTTCAGAGATTTTTTATGTAAAAAATAATAACAGCATATAGTTAAATTAAATTATTCTTATAGAGTTATGAAAAAGTAAGCTTGGACAAAATTGCCATTGATGCAGTAAATATGATAAAATACTCACGGGGATGCACTAATTTATTAAAAGTTTGTGGGGGGATTAATATAAAGAAGTTATATAAAAATATTTTGTTAGTGGTTTTACTGCTTTGTATTTCGGTATCATTTTACTTTATTCAAATTTTTATATTTCATGACCAAAGAGACACTGGATTTTACCTATTACAAGATTTGGCCTTTGTACCACTGCAGGTTATTATTGTTACGGTATTGATTGACCAGATTGTTAAAACTAAAGAAAAACAGAACAACCTTAAAAAGATAAGTGTGGTAATAGGTGCATTTTTCACTGAAACAGGAGTAAAAGCCATAAGCAATATGGCATGTTTTAATTCGAATTTTAAGGAAATTAGTGAAAAGCTTAGGATTGGAAATGGATGGTCAGATAAGGATTTTCAAAAAATAGTAAAAGACTTCAAAGAGACTGAGATTATAATTGATAGTAAATCAGGAGATTTAAATGAACTAAAAGAGTTTATATTCAGTAATAAGCAAAACATACTTTCTATGTTTGAGAATCAAACTCTTCTAGAGCATAATTCCTTTACTGATATGCTGTGGGCCTTATATCATATCTACGATGAACTTTCGTACAGAGAAGATCTTAATAATATTCCTAATGAAGATTTAGTGCATCTGTCAGGAGATATTAAAAGATGTTATAAGCAGATGATAGTTGAGTGGATATACTATATGAGTCACTTAAAAAGAGAATACCCATTCTTATATTCTTTGGCTGTTAGGAAGAATCCATTTACAAAACAAGTAGTATTGAATAAAAACTAAAGTATACAGGCAGTCCAAACTTCAGTTTAAAGTGGACTGCCTGTTTTAAATGGTGAAAGCATAAATTTATTAGTATTATATTAAATTATATTAAGACATCTTCCTTAATTAGCTCATAGTCAATGCTAGACTGAAATACTCCAAGTTGATTTTTAAAGGAATTAATTCTCGTAGCAATCCTTTTAAATCCCAGCTTTTCGTACACATGCTGAGCTCTTGTATTATTAATATTTGTATCTAGAATAATTTTTTCAACCTTTAAATCATCAAATAAATATACTATTAGCATTTTTAAAGCTTTAGTGCCATAGCCTTTTTCTTGATAAGTAAAGTCACATATTTTAATTCCTATTTCTGCAACCTTATCTTTTATAGCATAGTTCATTTCACCAACACATTTATTATCAATCTCAATTATTAGCCTTCTTGCAGAGTCAGTTTCATTTCTTATGCTATCCATTAATTTATCTGAATCCGTATAAATACCGTTTGGAAATCCTGCATGAGCCATTACCTCACCGTCGGCCCACCATTTACAAAGTGTTTGTACATCTGATATAGTTGCATGTCTTATTATTATCTCTTTACTACTTAAATACATTAAAATATTCCTCCAATTAATTTTCGGAGGGCTAGAGTATAGTTCCCCTCCTGATTATATATACCATAGTTGAACTGTTAAACTTCATATGAAATCACTCCTTTGAAATTAATTATAAAACAGCAAATCTTAAGGATTAGAGAGTACCTAATTTGCTTGCTTTGTAAGTGTTTATTAAGTTATTATATAACAAATGATTGTGCAACTTCAAATATTTTACATATAAATTAAGGTTATCTTAAGTAGAATATTATATTTTGAAATAGCGCAATATCTTTGTTAAGTAAATTATATAATGAACAATATAGCATATGAAAATGGAATGCTATATTGGAAGGAGAGATATAATATGAGAAAAGCATTTATATTTGGAATAGCTTCTTCGCTATTTTTTGCATCTGCTTTTATATTTAATCAGCAAATGAGTGTTTCAGGTGGGAGCTGGGTTTGGAGTTCTTCTCTCAGATATATTTTTATGCTGCCAATGCTTACGCTGATAATGCTTGTGCAAAATCAACTGACTCCTGTGATAAAAGATATATCAAGAAGACCTGGCAAGTGGATGTTATGGAGTACGATAGGGTTCGGTGTGTTTTATGCTCCTTTAACTTTTGCGTCAGAGTATGGTGCTTCATGGCTTGTAGCGGGAACATGGCAAATTACAATAATTGCAGGTGCACTTTTGACTCCGATGTTTTATAAAAAAGTACAAACTGAAGATGGGGTTATCAAAGTAAGAAACAAGATTCCTAGAAAATCCTTGATAATGTCTTCTATAATTTTAATAGGTATATTTTTAATGCAGTTTCAACATGCAAAAAGTATATCGGTATCAAAGGCTTTAATTGGAACTATACCTGTAATCATAGGTGCCTTTGCTTACCCACTTGGAAATCGAAAGATGATAGAAGTTAGCAATAATCAGTTCAGTACTCTTCAAAGAATATTTGGTATGACACTGTGTAGTATGCCATTTTGGATAGTCCTCGCAACATGTGGCTTG
Organism: Clostridium fungisolvens; assembly: GCF_014193895.1. Classification (NCBI taxonomy): domain Bacteria; kingdom Bacillati; phylum Bacillota; class Clostridia; order Eubacteriales; family Clostridiaceae; genus Clostridium; species Clostridium fungisolvens. The sequence goes on from NZ_BLZR01000001.1 coordinate 1,694,424, forward strand.
TTTAATGTTGGTTTTCCAAGTGAAGGACAAGTTGTTCAATCCTTAATAGTAGCAGTGTTTTCGGGAATTATAGCAACAACATTATTTTTCAAGGCAACTGATATGGTAAGTGAGAATCCACATAAATTAGCAGTTGTAGAATCAACTCAATCTGGAGAAGTAATATTTACCCTATTAGGAGGTATATTTTTATTTCACGATAAAATACCAACAACTACTGATTTGATAGGAATAGCTTTAGTAGTTATTGGTATGATTTTGAATAGCCTTGTTGAATCATAGACATGTAGGTAAATTAAATCTAATTATAACTGCCATCTTGATTGATAAAATTATTAGTAATATCATTATCTTGTGAATCTTTAAATATTGTTACTGGATATATAACGTTGGTGTAAGTATATAAAAAGTATTCTTGTTTTGATATGTCTTGTGTAATCCAATGAGCTTTATCAGTTTTTTCAACACTTAAATTGCTAGCTTGAAGGTTTTTGTTATATCCATAAAATACAAGGAATTTGTCATCTGTAGATCCATCAATAAAATGACAGGTAACTCCATTAAGTGAAGTGCTATTTCCCTGAGCTGCTCCATAAGTTGGTTTGTAAAAAAGTCCGTTGAATTTTTCTTCAAAACATTGCAGATAAAGTTCATCCTTTTTATTTTGCGATGTACTGAAAATAATCTTATACTTTTTCCCATTGTATTGATATTCAGTATCTACTCTTGTTGTCATTGCTTTCCCATATGACTTCTCAATATATGACTTAGCATTTGTGTGCCATACTAGTTTACTGTTAAAATAAGATATAACCGCAATTATAAGGATTAAAAAAGCCAAAAATAAAACTTTTTGTGCTTTTTTTATTTTTTTTAAAATATCCATTATCGGTGTATTCTCCTTTATAAGTTTTTGATTTCTAAATTTATCACTATATAATCGCATTCTTGAAGACTTTCATAAACAAGTTACACGCCTTTATAATCATAGATATAATTTATGCAACAAGCTGAAGCCTATTTTTTCTCTAGCATATAATAGTCATCATATATCATGAATTTACGGCCTAGTGGGTAATATCCCTGATTTGTTAATGCTAAAATTCTTTCACTGGCAGCTGGAATGGCTTTTGTAAGAATTGCTTTAACATCAAAAGCATCAAAAAAGTTATTGTTTGCAATCTGTAATATATCGCTAATTATTGGTTCAGTTTCATAGTGGCTTTGTAAATCTATTCGCAAAAGACCATAATGATTAAATTCATCGTCTGCAATTCTATGAAACATTTCAATAGTTCCAAGCTTTTCATTAGTATCATTTAAAATTATTGTCCATCTTATAAAATACTTGTGAATATATGAAAAGTTCCAAAATTCAATTGCTTGTCTCATTCTTTCCTTAGTTGTATAGTGAAAATTATCCCCATTACAATTATCAGAATTAAAGAAAGGTACTGCTTTTTCGTCAGAATAGCAGTTTAATAAACCTTCTGTATCTTCTAATTTTGTTTGCCTTAGTGAAATAAAACTACCTTTATATATTGGACAATTGGTGTATATATTTTGTAATGTCATAAAAATTTACTCCTTTTACGTATTTGCTTAAGCTTTTAAAGCAAGTCTATATTTTTAGTCAATTATTTTAGAATGTTAATGTGTTTTCTCAATTTGCTTTATAGCATTAATAATCCTTTATTTATATATTTTTTGTAAATATAATTTCTAAAGGCTCATTTTCTAGTAATAAGCTTCCTGCATCTTTATAGCCTAGTTTTCTATAAAAATGCTGAGCTAGTTCATTTGATAAAGTAGAGGTCATAACTAATTCATAGCCTTTAGCTTTCATTTCAACTTCCCAAAAACGAACTAAAGCTGTTCCAAACCCTTTACCTCTATAGGCTTCATCAATATAAAGCATATTCATAAAGGGAGTGTTGTCCCAAAAGTAATTGAATCTTAACCATCCAAGTATTTTATTTTCTTTATCTTTTACTAACAAAATCTCCTTAGATTTAATTTTCATCTCTATTAGTTCATTAGAAACATGTTTATCATTGACAATAATATATTGAATTTCTGCCTCATTTGCATAGTCTATATTAATCATTTATTATCACATCCTTTATAAAAATATTCTGGGCTAATGGTTTTTATATAGATATATTAGTTCCGAACAAATTGTATTAATTAAATAATTATCAATAAAAGTTGAAATAATTATTAGTACACTTTTTAATAATGAAACGGAATATATATAATATTGGATAAGTTATTATGAAGTAAGTGGTATTTTACGCAGAAGAAATAAACTAATTTATTTCTTCATAAGAAGTTCTTCTTCATAATTCATAGAACTATATAAACTTTTTAACTTCTCAACAACTTTATTATCTACAGGTGTGTAACATAACTCAGTGGTTTCAGTACCGCTATTTTTGTATACATAGATTTGATTTTTAGAAAAAACTATTGAGCGTATAGAATTGTTAGATTGCTCTTCGTTGTCCATAAAGCCAATAATAAAATCAGCTTTTTTCTCCTTCTGATTCACTGATACACAATCTATTGTTTTTAGGTATTCAGCTATTTTGGTTATATCATCTGACCTAATAACCATTTTACTTCTACCTGATTCTTTTTGAGCACTGGTGATTGTCATGTTATCAAATTCTACTCTTTTAGTTGAGCTAACTTGGATGTCGCTAAATGGTTTTAAAGTTTCTTTATTTATAGGTTTAGAACATCCAGTAACTAATAACATAGCTAAAGAAAAAAGAACAAAAATAAAAGATTTTAAGTTCAAAATATCATCCCCATTTTTTTTATTAACAAATATTTTACAATAATTCTAAATCATTTCCATAAAGGCTTCAAGTATATTCCAGTTACAAATTATACAAAGTCATACCAGTTAACACTAAAAGCAATCTTCAAAACTCATCTATGTTTTAAAGTTTCGACAGTCTAATAGTAAGCCGTTAAAAAAACTCATTTTTTCCAGTGAGAGAATATATAAATTTTAAGTTTAATAACTAAAATAATATAAACGGACATAAAATTTTTTCTATTGAGTTCCTGACGCAACTATTAAGTTATGCATGTTTGATAATCCCCAGATGCCACGATTATCAAACATGCATAACGTAAGTTTTCGTAATGGAACCCTTTAGTAATAAGCGATATAAAACTAATAAATATACAATATGTGGAATGAAATGTTATAATCTGTATATGGTAAGTTTATGAATTTGAAAAGTCATATTATTAATAGGGGATAATGTTATGAGTGAAACTTTATGGAATGAGAAGCTTGATTTCTTAAAAGCAATTCGAACTGGATGGTGTAATGCTGACTATATTGAGTTTTTGGTAGAGAAGGTTTGGAAGATAAATAAGCCGGTTAATATATTAGACTTTGGATGTGGATTTGGTTATGTTGGATTATTATTACTTCCAATATTGCCTAAAGGAAGTACATATACAGGAATTGATTTTAGCGAGATCCTTTTAACTGAAGCAGAAAATATTTTTGATGGATCAGGTTATTCTACAAGATTTATTAAAGCAAATCTTAGTGAGTATAGACCTATAGAAATGTACGATATTGTAATTTCACAGGCTGTTTTAAGACATATTCCAGGTGCAAAAGATATTTTGGAGAAAATGATACAATCAGTTGTCAAAGATGGATTAGTGATATGTATGGAAGGAGATCTGGAGATAGAAAAAGCAGGTCAGTATTTTGAAGGTTTCGATTATACAGAACTGGATATTCCCAGGTTACATAGAAAAATGTTTAAAAAAGAACTATCAGATGGGGGAAGGGATTATAGATTTGGCATAAAAATACCTGTTTTGATGCAGCAGCTTGGTCTAAGAGATGTTGGAGTTAGAATGAATGACTGTGTAAAATTTATAAATCCATTTGGTGATAAAGATGAACATGAGAAAAAGTATAATGCCATAGTTAAAGCTTGGGGATGGGATGAAAAAATATCAAATCACGAAAAGTTAAATCTCATAAATACATTTATACAAAGAGGATTAAGTGAAGAAGAGGCAGGGAAATTTGTGGATGGACAAATTAAGATTAGCAATTATGCAAGAGAGCATAAAGACAGTGCTTTTATAATTCAGGCACCATGTATATTGATTTCTTATGGTAGAAAGTAAATTTTTGTAGAAATGTGTTATAAGAAAAGAAAACTTAATTATCTGTTTTTAATTTAAATAAATCAATTCAGGAGGTCAAATTATATGAGAAATATGGGGAAATTAAGAAATATCCTTTAGTTTAAGATAATTAAAGGAGGAATATAAAATATGAATATTAACAAAGAAGTAATGGAGCAGGAAGCTCGAAGTTTTTTATCAGTGTTATTTATATTACCAGAAGTGGAAAAGGTTCAAATAAAGGATGTATTTATTTTATCTATGGATGATAACCGAAATATCAAAAAGGGCTTAGAGCAATGTTATCATGATAAATATAGTGATGTAGATATAAATGTTTATTTAAGACTACACCCTAATGATTATTATGATGAAACTCCAATCTATAAGAAGTATTTTTCCAGATTAGATATTCAAGATAGAATATTTGGCATCATATTTCAAAAAAGAGTTGAAGATAAAGAAGGAATGCGTATATGTCTTAATAACGGTATACGAATTGACTTTTCCTGTTTTTGCAGGTGTGATGAAACTGCTAAGCTATTGAAATATACACAAACATCCATTGAGGATAATGGAAAGTTATCATGCAAATATGATTTTGAAAAAGCAGATTGGTTTTGGTTTGTCGCAGTGCAAGCTTTAGGTAAATTGATGAGGAAGGACTATTTAATCTCCTCACATTTAGCTCATATGCTTATTATGGAAGGTCTAGTAACTCAAATGATTATTAGAGACAACCAGTATAATACGAACTTTCATAGATATGGATATTCAGAGAAGCTAGAGTATTTAAAAGTAGAAACGACATATATAAATGAGTTTAAAATCCATAATGATGAAACCTATAATCATATTGCTGAACTTTTATATGAAGCAGTATTTAGTTATGATGAATTAGAAATTAAGTTCGACACTAGTTATGTCAGTAGACTTAAGCTATTTATGGAAATTTGGAGTGAATATATAAAATAATGTGTAAAAAGGAGGTGGCTCTTATGATGAAGAACCTAATTTTTATAAATGGAACCATGGGAGTAGGAAAGACGACAACAAGTAAGATTCTGCAAAAGTTGTTACCTAAATCTATTTTTCTTGATGGTGATTGGTGCTGGGATATGTCACCTTTTATTGTCACAGAGGAAACTAAGAAGATGGTTATTGATAATATAACCTATATGTTAAATAATTTTATTGCATGCTCTGAGTATGAAAATATTATCTTTTGCTGGGTTATGCATGAACAAAGCATTATTGATGAAATATTATCAAGATTAGATACAAGGGATTGTAAGGAGTATAAGTTCTCAATAATATGTTCAGAGGAAGCACTAATAGCAAGAATTAAAGAAGATATAAAGCAGGGGATACGTAGAGAAGATGTTATTGAGAGAACTGTGCCAAGATTGCAGTGCTATCATAATATGGATACTGAAAAGATAGATGTTAGCAATATTTCAGCAAAAGAGGCAGCAGAGATAATATATAATAAGATTACCATTTAGTAATAAAATAAGTAACTTAATGATAGATCAAATTAGTTATTATGGGGAGAATCATGAAAAAGGTTATTGCTATAATCACCATTATTATAGTTTTGTTTGCAGGTTTTTATATTTATAAAATAAAGAGTTTTGAAAATCAAAGGCCTGAAAAAATTACTAACGCTAAAGCCGCAATGGAAAAGTATTTATCGGAAAAGGGTATTAAAAATGGAGATTATGATTTATTTGTTGATTATCGTTTAGACAGTAAAATGCTTGGTTATGGGGGATATGTGATTAAGGTTACCTTTAAAGACGAGCCTTCAGTGACATATGTATATGATTATTCTGGCGAGAAAAAAATATCTTCTAGATCAATGGTAGATAACTCTAATCCAGATAATAAAAGTTTCAAGCATGAAAATTAGCTTAAATAATGTAAGAAAAAACTAAATAATATTGATTGGAGTGAGGGGGATTTTAAATATTAAGAAAAAACCAGTTTATCTTTTGCTATGCATTATCCTAATAGTACTAATAGCTTATAATGTAAGGCAGCCTCAATCTATAAAGACCAAGCCTTATGATGGAAGAAATTTAAGCATTGGAATAATAGGAGAAATACCAAAGGTTCGTGAAAAACAAGTTAAGTTCACAAAAATTCAGTTCTCTGATTTAGAAAAAGAGCAGTTTGATTCTAATTATGATGCAATCTTTATAACTAAAGAAAACTTGTCTGAGGCAGCACAAGCAAAATATGCTTCGATATATAAAAAATCTAACATTCCATTCTTTTTTATCCAGACTAAAAAGAGCTTTCCACCATTTACCCTTGAAGAACTATCATATGAGGATGCAGCAGATTCAAAAGATCTAACATATGCTACGGGCATATTAAGTAATGGAGATAATATAACAGCTTGGAGATATGGATTATACAACGATATTGAAAATGAAGATAATATTAAAGTAGTTTTTACAAATATTTTTCAGACAATATCTGAGAAGGTAGAGGCAAAGTAAAGTTAAGATACGCAAAAAAAGTCGCTGAAGTAGGATCACTTCAGCGACTTTTTATAACACAAAATAGTCCTGCTTTACGACGTAAAAACACCGCAAAACTCAATTTTGAATAATGCAGTGTTTCAAGTAATTCTTCTTTTTTTTTATGTGACGTTAAATATGAAGATTGTGAGTTAAAAATATCAAGTTCTTTCAAAAAATTTTAATATAAAAATAATAATTTGAAATAATATTGTGAGTATAACTCCTGTAGACAGAACTACTGCGTACTTTAGCAAGGGTGTTTCTTTAACAAGTTTACCTTCATATTTAGCACTTTTTAAAGCCGATAAAAGCAACACAAAACCTACTATTGCTATGAATATGGAACATATTCCACCTAATATAGAAATGTTTTTTAATAAGTGATACCAATTCATTATTAATCCCTCTTATACGTTCATAATTGATATAGCCTTTTGTTTCGTAATAAATTACTACTGCGAACTTTCATTATACTTATAATAACATTATCTTAAAAACACACGAATTAACCCCGATATTGCAGTTATTGATATTCCTAATACCTCTAATTTTTGATTTTTGATAAGGTTTAACATTATATTTTCAGGAACGATTTCCGTTTCATCCATTTGATCTAATTTTTTTGATATTTTCCGTATTTCTATGAATGAAACTAACATTAAAATTAGGCCTAACACAGTAGCAATAAAAGTAATGATTATCCATTTATTCATGATATTTTCATTCCTCCTTTGTTGCATTATCTTTTAAATACTTATGCCACTCTGACTTAATTACTTGTAATTATACCACCTATAACCAAGTTATTCCATGTGATATATAGCTATTTGAAAGTTTTAATATCATTCTATAAACTGCATTATTCAATTCTCAAAGAACACTCTTTGTATTTTTGTTTTATCAGTTAAGTAGTATTAGCTTCATATTTCGTTTTAAATCTTTATTATATCTATATACATGAAAGCATGAAATAAAGATGAAACGTGTAGTGCTTGTAGAAAATCATTGTTTTTAAGACTTTTGATTACTTCATCCAAGGGTTTTAATACAACTCTTATTTGCTCTGTTTCATCTAGATTAATATCTTTAGTTAACTCAACGTCCAAAGCGAGAAAACAATAAGTAAGGTTATTATGATTTGCAGGATTAGCTGACATAGTACATGTATGAATAAACTCTGCACCTGTATAACCTGTTTCCTCAGCCAATTCTCTCTTAATTGTTTCAAGAGGAGATTTATCTGAAAGTTCCATTCCACCTGATGGTAGTTCTAAAAGTGTCTTTTGACATCCATGACGATATTGTTCCACTAAAACAACTTCTTTCTGTTTAGTTATTGCTACAACATTTACCCATGTTGGATATTCATATACGTAATATGGAGTAACAATCTTACCATTTGGCATTTTACATGTATCAGCCCTTAAAGAAATCCATTTATCCTTAATGATATGTTTAGATTCTAATAATTGCCAGTTAAAGTTTTGCATATATACAACTCTCCATTACATTTTAATTATTCAATAATATTTTACTATTATCACTTTTCTACTTATAATTATTTAGCTAAAAGCTAATTAATTCCATGTAAGCTGAGATTAATGGTAATCTATATATGAACTTTAACCTAGAGTTTACTTGGAAGCTAATAAAGGATTCATATATCGAAACTTAATTTATACTTGTTCGAAAATCACGCACCTATGAATTTTAGCATGTATAAATTAATAGGTGAGCTAGGAACCCTATAAATAAAAACTGCCAGCAAAATTATGCTGGCAGTTTCTATTTAGGGTTTATATATTTTTAATAGTGAGCATATTATTAACTCAGCTAGTTTTAAGGGCTAAATTTACTTGTGATATTAATCTAAGTTAGCAGCAACTTCGTCTTTAACAGTTACGCCATTCTTTTCAAGTTCAGCTATCTTCTCAGCAAATTGAGGTAAATGCTTCTTGTGAGCGATTAATAATTCATCTAATACACGCTTAGCAGTTGCACCACCAGGGATTTGTGGATTTAAGATGAAGGCTTGTAATGCAAGTCCATAATCACCAGTTACAGCAGCTTCACATACACAAAGCTCCATATTCTTCATAAGTTGTAACCAACCACGTTGTGCTGGTTCTAATGGTCCAAATGCTATTGGAAGAGCACCTTTACCTGAAATATAAGCAGAAACTTCAACTACGCAGTCAGCTGGTAGATCAGGAACAGCTCCATTATTTTTAGTTGAAACAACGATATGAGCTTTCTTATCAGCATAGATAGAAAGTATTGTTTCACAAGCTGCATCTGAGTAGTGTGTACCACCACGTTTAGTCAATTGTTCTGGTTTGTAGTTTAAGTTAGGGTCTTTATATAATTCAAAAAGTTCAGCTTCAGTTTGTTTAACTTGTTGTCCACGAGTTCCAACGCCGTTAAATTCTTCTATGCCATGCTTTAACATTTCTTCTTGTAAGTAATAGTATCTATGATATCCACATGGTATTAAATTCATTTGTTCTAATTGTTCTCTGATAAATGGAACATCATGAATGTTTGCAGGGATACCTGAATCATTGCTGTACATCTTATCAATTATTTGAGCAGTAACATCATTTCCATTCTTGTCACTTACTTTATGCCAGTGGAAGTGGTTTAGACCTGCAAATTGATATGTTAAATCTTCTAATTTTACGCCAAGCATTTCTGGTTCTTTCATCATAGCACCAACTGGCACGTTGCAAAGTCCAATAACCTTGTCCCATTTTCCGTATCTTACAACAGCTTCAGTTACCATACCGCTTGGATTTGTGAAGTTAACAAGCCATGCGTTAGGGCATAATTCTTTCATATCTTTAACTATGTCAAGTATTATAGGAATTGTTCTGAAAGCTTTAAATATACCTCCAGCACCATTTGTTTCTTGTCCTAACATTCCATAAGAGAAAGGGATTCTTTCATCCTTTATACGTGCATTTAGTAATCCAACTCTAAATTGAGTAGTAACGAAATCTGCATCCTTTAATGCTTGTCTTCTATCTAAAGTTAAGTGCACTTTAACATCATATGGTGAAGCATCCCACATACGTTGTGCCATAGCACCAACTATTTCTAACTTTTCTTTACCTGCTTCAATATCAACTAACCAGATTTCTCTGATTGGGAGTTCTTCATATCTCTTTATAAAACCTTCCATTAATTCTGGAGTATAGCTGCTACCTCCACCGATTGTTACGATTTTAACTGGTTTCTTTTCCATCTCAATACCTCCTCAACTAATCTACTTAAACAATAAACAATAATCAAAAGCATTTCAACATTGTTTCAATTCGTGAAACGATTTTCAGATTAAGAAAACGATAGAGGTTATATATTGGTGAAGATTGCTGTTTACGATAATTAGCTGATAGTTGGATTTATTATGTATTGTATCAATGAAGGATAGGGTAAAAAAGAAAAAGCTAGAGAAGTTATCTCAATATAATATAATTGATATATGAATGCTTTTTTTGCGTATTTATACAATAAAGAAAACCTATAAATTTTTTAATTTATAGGCTTTTTTTATGTACACGCTCAAAATATTTTAGAGGTATTAAGTTTGCATAACACTGTAATATCATTGATGAGCTCAATTCATATTTGTTAGGTAATGAGATTATGTGATCTACAAATGATGGTGGTACTTTTACCATAGAAGTAGTTATCATATATATCTTTGGTTTATTCTTTTTATCAAAAAATCCATCTCTTTGAAATAATCTAGAAAAATACGTGCCTGAGGCTGAAAATATAATAATTAAGTTTTCTTTGGTTGCAGCTTCAATAAACTGCTTCTGGTCTATGTAAGGCATTCGTGTATATACCATCTTACCATTTGAAAATAAGTCATGCTGAAGAGATACGGCTATATTTCCAGACTGCATATGGCCAAAGGCAGCAACCTTATCGTATTTAATCAAGTCTTCTACTAGCTCATTCAAGACTTTTGAATTAAGAGATTCTTTAACTAGCTGAAGAGCTTTTATTGTTTCATCTATAAACTGAGTTGTACTATTTTCTAAACTAGCAATAGGATAATATTTGTCTATTACATCAGTTCTTCTATTCTGACAAATAAACTTAAACTCATAAAAGTTGTCAACACCGATCTGTTTGCAAAATCTACTTACAGTAGCCTTAGAAACATTGCAGTTTTTTGCAATAGTGGACATCGAAAAATCTTCTAGGCTATTTATATTTAATAGAAGGTAATTAGCAATTTTAAAATTTACTGAATCTTCATCTAATGTGTTTATTACATTTAATAATAAGATAATAATACTAGGCATTTATCTGCACCCCCATATATATGTTACCATATTCTTGTTGAAAAGTAAGTAAAGTATTAATACGTGCATTTAAAGAATATAAGGTTCAATTAAGTTATTAGAAAGTAATTCCTTAACATAAGTATGAGTTTTTAAGATATCTTTCTTAGAAATAAATTTAAATTGTATTATCAATGAAATAGAAATATAGGTAAACTAACTCATATTAGAATTTATCCAAATAAAGATTCGTAGAATCATCTAAATCTTTATTTAGAGTTTAATGTACTTAACATTATTATTAAATCTAAAAAATAACTTTTATTGGAGAATTCATGTAGAGGTTAAGTAACTTTTGTTTCAAAAATGTACAGTCATTTACATCTACGTCTTAAAAAAATAGATTATTTGGGGAAAACACTTCCAAGTGTATCAATTAGTGAAATACTTAGAAATATGGAGAAATATTAAAAAAATGCATAATTAAATTGTTCTCAGGGCATATTACTTATTATTGAGTATCAATAGATGTGATATCATAGTCTATGTCGCTGTAACACAGTTCGACAAAACAACACAAGATTTTAAAACGAAATTTAAATTAAATTTAAAAAAGTTTTAAAAAATGTGTTGACAAAGAAATCTTACAGTGGTAAGATATAAAAGCTGTCAGAAAAACAGCAAAACAACTTGGTCTTTGAAAATTAAACAGAGAAGATAAACAAAGTCTAAAATTAGACTTAAACTAAACCAGCAATTCTTTTGAAAAAAGACTTACTAAGTAAGTAAGCTATGATTAAACTTTAAATTGAGAGTTTGATCCTGGCTCAGGACGAACGCTGGCGGCGTGCCTAACACATGCAAGTCGAGCGGAGAAAGTTCTTCGGAACTTTCTTAGCGGCGGACGGGTGAGTAACACGTGGGTAACCTGCCTTATAGAGGGGGATAGCCTTCCGAAAGGAAGATTAATACCGCATAACATTTTCGTTTCGCATGAAATGAAAATCAAAGGAGCAATCCGCTATAAGATGGACCCGCGGCGCATTAGCTAGTTGGTGAGGTAATGGCTCACCAAGGCGACGATGCGTAGCCGACCTGAGAGGGTGATCGGCCACATTGGAACTGAGATACGGTCCAGACTCCTACGGGAGGCAGCAGTGGGGAATATTGCACAATGGGGGAAACCCTGATGCAGCAACGCCGCGTGAGTGATGAAGGCCTTCGGGTTGTAAAGCTCTGTCTTTGGGGACGATAATGACGGTACCCAAGGAGGAAGCCACGGCTAACTACGTGCCAGCAGCCGCGGTAATACGTAGGTGGCAAGCGTTGTCCGGATTTACTGGGCGTAAAGGGAGCGTAGGTGGATATTTAAGTGGGATGTGAAATACCTGAGCTTAACTTGGGTGCTGCATTCCAAACTGGATATCTAGAGTGCAGGAGAGGAAAGTGGAATTCCTAGTGTAGCGGTGAAATGCGTAGAGATTAGGAAGAACACCAGTGGCGAAGGCGACTTTCTGGACTGTAACTGACACTGAGGCTCGAAAGCGTGGGGAGCAAACAGGATTAGATACCCTGGTAGTCCACGCCGTAAACGATGGATACTAGGTGTGGGGGTTTCAACACCTCCGTGCCGCCGTTAACACAATAAGTATCCCGCCTGGGGAGTACGGTCGCAAGATTAAAACTCAAAGGAATTGACGGGGGCCCGCACAAGCAGCGGAGCATGTGGTTTAATTCGAAGCAACGCGAAGAACCTTACCTAGACTTGACATCTCCTGAATTACCCTTAACCGGGGAAGTCGGTACCTTTGGTACCGACAGGAAGACAGGTGGTGCATGGTTGTCGTCAGCTCGTGTCGTGAGATGTTGGGTTAAGTCCCGCAACGAGCGCAACCCTTATTGTTAGTTGCTACCATTTAGTTGAGCACTCTAGCGAGACTGCCCGGGTTAACCGGGAGGAAGGTGGGGATGACGTCAAATCATCATGCCCCTTATGTCTAGGGCTACACACGTGCTACAATGGCAAGTACAAAGAGACGCAAGACCGTGAGGTGGAGCAAATCTCAAAAACTTGTCCCAGTTCGGATTGTAGGCTGAAACTCGCCTACATGAAGCCGGAGTTGCTAGTAATCGCGAATCAGCATGTCGCGGTGAATACGTTCCCGGGCCTTGTACACACCGCCCGTCACACCATGAGAGTTGGCAATACCCGAAGTCTGTGAGCTAACCCGTAAGGGAGGCAGCAGCCGAAGGTAGGGTCAGCGATTGGGGTGAAGTCGTAACAAGGTAGCCGTAGGAGAACCTGCGGCTGGATCACCTCCTTTCTATGGAGAAATTATTAAGTACTGATGCATTTCAGGCTTAATATATACGAATTCTGGTTAGAATCTCTCTCTGTTTAATTTTGAGATACCAAGTATCTCAGATTGTTCTTTGAAAATTGCACATAAGTTAAAGTAAAGATATTTACTATTCTTTGTAATAAATTGACTGATAAGAATGCACGCTAGTATTCAAGTCAGTAGACTGGTTTGTTCAAAAACAAATTATGAAATGTACTTTTCTAAGTGCAGAACCGTAATTTGCGGAGCAAATTAGGAGTGGCATTAGAACCAAGTAGTACGAGGAAGCGACCGAACGAGCAGCAGAGCTTGTTTCAAACAAGTGAGCAGCGCAGTGACGAAGCTGACGAAGTAATACGCCGGTTATAATGACACGACATTAGGTCAAGCTACAAAGGGCGCATGGTGAATGCCTTGGCATCAAGAGCCGAAGAAGGACGTGACAAGCTGCGATAAGCTTTGGGTAGGCGCAAATAGCCTGTGATCCAAAGATCTCCGAATGAGGAAACTCACGTAGGTAACCCTACGTATCCTATAGTGAATACATAGCTATAGGAGGGTAAACCTAGGGAACTGAAACATCTAAGTACCTAGAGGAAGAGAAAGAAAAATCGATTCCGTCAGTAGCGGCGAGCGAAATCGGAAGAGCCCAAACCAAAGATTTATCTTTGGGGTTGCGGACAGAACATAACATTGGTGGCTATTGTAATTGAAGATATCTGGAAAGATACACCGTAGAAGGTAATAGTCCTGTAAGTGAAACAAGAAGACCATAGTTCTGCTCCAGAGTACCACGAGACACGTGAAACCTTGTGGGAAGCAGGGAGGACCACCTCCCAAGGCTAAATACTACTTGATGACCGATAGTGAAGAAGTACCGTGAGGGAAAGGTGAAAAGAACCCCGGGAGGGGAGTGAAATAGAACCTGAAACCGTGTGCCTACAACCGATCATAGCACCATATGTGTGTGATGATGTGCTTTTTGTAGAACGAGCCAACGAGTTACGGTATGTAGCGAGGTTAAGTACTTAAGGTACGGAGCCGAAGGGAAACCGAGTCTGAATAGGGCGACTAGTTGCATGCCGTAGACCCGAAACCGGGTGACCTATCCATGGCCAGGTTGAAGCGAAGGTAAAACTTCGTGGAGGACCGAACCACGTTGGTGTTGAAAAACCATGGGATGAGCTGTGGATAGCGGAGAAATTCCAATCGAACTCGGAGATAGCTGGTTCTCCCCGAAATAGCTTTAGGGCTAGCGTCGGATATGACTAATGGAGGTAGAGCACTGAATGGGCTAGGGGGCATATCGCTTACCGAACCTTATCAAACTCCGAATGCCATATAGTATTAGTCCGGCAGTCAGACTGCGAATGATAAGATCCGTAGTCAAAAGGGAAACAGCCCAGATCGTCAGCTAAGGTCCCAAAGTATAAGTTAAGTGGAAAAGGATGTGGGATTTCTAAGACAACTAGGATGTTGGCTTAGAAGCAGCCACTCATTAAAAGAGTGCGTAATAGCTCACTAGTCGAGAGATCCTGCGCCGAAGATGTTCGGGGCTCAAACTTATCACCGAAGCTACGGCTAGCAGATTTATCTGCTGGGGTAGGGGAGCGTCGTAATCGGGCTGAAGTCGTACCGTAAGGAGCGGTGGACTGATTACGAGTGAGTATGTTGGCATCAGTAGCGAGAACTAGGTGAGAATCCTAGTGGCCGAAAACCTAAGGTTTCCTCAGGAAGGCTCGTCCGCTGAGGGTTAGTCGGGACCTAAGCCGAGGCCGAAAGGCGTAGGTGATGGACAATCGGTTGATATTCCGATACTACTGCAAATCGTTATTACCGATGGAGTGACGCAGGAAGATAGAGTGTGCTAGCTATTGGATGCTAGTCTAAGCACTTAGGTATACAGGTAGGCAAATCCGCCTGTATTAGCTGAGGTGTGATGGGGAAGGCCTTTTAGGCTGAAGTACTTGATTCTACGCTGCCAAGAAAAGCTTCTAGGGAGAAATGTAGTACCCGTACCGCAAACCGACACAGGTAGGTGAGGAGAGAATCCTAAGGCCGGCGGAAGAATTACAGTTAAGGAACTCGGCAAATTGACCCCGTAACTTCGGGAGAAGGGGTGCCTACGAGAGTAGGTCGCAGA
Source organism: Clostridium fungisolvens (assembly GCF_014193895.1). Lineage (NCBI taxonomy): Bacteria > Bacillati > Bacillota > Clostridia > Eubacteriales > Clostridiaceae > Clostridium > Clostridium fungisolvens. The sequence goes on from NZ_BLZR01000001.1 coordinate 1,709,908, forward strand.
GAATAGGCCCAAGCAACTGTTTAGCAAAAACACAGGTCTCTGCTAAAGCGAAAGCTGATGTATAGGGGCTGACGCCTGCCCGGTGCTGGAAGGTTAAGGGGAATCGTTAGCGGTAACGCGAAGCGGTGAACTTAAGCCCCAGTAAACGGCGGCCGTAACTATAACGGTCCTAAGGTAGCGAAATTCCTTGTCAGGTAAGTTCTGACCCGCACGAATGGCGTAATGACTTGGGCACTGTCTCAACTGTAAATCCGGCGAAGTTGTAGTGCAAGTGAAGATGCTTGCTACCCGCGATTGGACGGAAAGACCCCGTAGAGCTTTACTGTAGCTTAGCATTGAGTTTCGGTATTGTCTGTACAGGATAGGTGGGAGACTTGGAAGCATCCTCGTTAGGGGATGTGGAGTCGTCCTTGGGATACCACCCTGACAGTACTGGGATTCTAACCGGGCACCATGAAGCTGGTGACGGGACATTGTTAGGTGGGCAGTTTGACTGGGGCGGTCGCCTCCAAAAAAGTAACGGAGGCGCCCAAAGGTTCCCTCAGAACGGTCGGAAATCGTTCGTAGAGTGCAAAGGCAGAAGGGAGCCTGACTGCGACACCCACAAGTGGAGCAGGGACGAAAGTCGGGCTTAGTGATCCGGTGGTACCTCGTGGGAGGGCCATCGCTCAACGGATAAAAGCTACCTCGGGGATAACAGGCTGATCTCCCCCAAGAGTCCACATCGACGGGGAGGTTTGGCACCTCGATGTCGGCTCGTCGCATCCTGGGGCTGAAGTAGGTCCCAAGGGTTGGGCTGTTCGCCCATTAAAGCGGCACGCGAGCTGGGTTCAGAACGTCGTGAGACAGTTCGGTCCCTATCCGTCGCGGGCGTAGGAAATTTGAGAGGAGCTGTCCTTAGTACGAGAGGACCGGGATGGACTGACCTCTGGTGCACCAGTTGTTCCGCCAGGAGCATAGCTGGGTAGCTACGTCGGGAAGGGATAAACGCTGAAAGCATCTAAGCGTGAAGCCCACCTCAAGATTAGATTTCCCATAGCGTAAGCTAGTAAGACCCCTCGAAGAACACGAGGTTGATAGGTCGGAGGTGTAAGCATGGTAACATGTTCAGCTGACCGATACTAATAGGTCGAGGGCTTGACCAATACAAGTTATTACAAAGTAAACTTAAGTGCAATTTTGAAAGAATAATCTTTCAAGATCTAGTAATGATGCGTCTAAGGGTTACACCCGTACCCATACCGAACACGAAGGTTAAGACTTAGACGGCTGATGGTACTGCATGGGCGACTGTGTGGGAGAGTAGGTGGTTGCTAGGTAACTAGTATCTGACGATACGAAAAAGACTTCACAAATGTGAAGTCTTTTTTTATTGTTTTTCTTAAAAACTTGAAAATTATTATGAGAAAAAGTTTATATAGTCTTTCTCTAAATCAATTCCATCTGATTTAAGTAAGTCTTTTGCAAGATAATATCCACTGGCAGTAACACCTGCAACGCCAAAACCAGGAAATACCCATTGACCAACTAGAAACAAATGTGGAACTTTAGTTTTTTGCCTCATAAATTTACCATAATTTTTAGAGTCGATTGCCCATCCCATGAAGGAGCCATTTTTACTATAGGTGAATCGTTCAAATGTAATCGGTGTTGATAACTCTGCTAATTCTATACTGTCTTTGAAGTTATTACCCATCACTAAACTTAGCCTATGCAAAATTGTTTCAGTTACTTCAGCTTTTAATTTGTAATATTCTTCTACTCTCTCTCGTTTGGAGGAAGTTTTCCAACAGCCTTGGTATTCGTAAGGAATTGGAAACAGTGCAACTACAGCTCTATTTGTATCATCTGTTTTTTGTGGGTAGACAATCATTTCGATTGGACAATTTTCAGGTGTGAAAGATTTGTAATCATCTTTATAATTGCTGCTGGTTAAAAAAGAAAATTTACTTGTATTTTCAAAATCATAGTTTTTGTTTATAGATAAAAATAATGCGCAAGCACTAGGAAATATCTCTTTATTTCTAATCTCATATTTAAGCTTATCCTTCTTTATGAAATTACTAGGAAGCAATTCGTAAGTAAAATGAGGGGAAGCATTGCTGATAATATCTCTTGCATAATAACATTCTCCGTTTTTAGTTTTAACACCAATTGCTACATCTTTTTCTATAAGTATTTCTGTCACTTCTGTGTTCAGCTTTAAAATTCCTCCATTTGCCTTAAAACTATTAACGGAAGCATTTGGTATAGCCTGCATACCATCTTTAGGATAGCTTCCTTTTCCAATCACGCTCCAACGGTAAACATATGCCATATATACCATAGGAAAAAGTCCCTGAGAATATATTAAAGAGTTGATTATAGGGTTTTTAGTTAATTCTTTTAGCACATCATTTCCATTTTTTAGACCATACTTCATAAAGGTTGGTTTTTTAGTGTAATTATGAATACCAAACTTTATAAGTTCAAATAGATTCATTTCATAGGGAGGTTTAGGTGCTTCAGTTCCAGAAAACATTTCTTTAGAGATTTTTTCATTTACCTCAAAAATCCGGTTAATGTCTTCCTTATCATTTGGGAAAGCATTTAGAAAATCTTCTTTTAATGAGTCATGGTGGAAGTTGTATCTCTTTCCATCAATAAAACAACTGATATCTCCTGAATTCTTTTGAGTTTCAATAGAAGTTCCCCAAAATTCTAAAAATTGGGGTATTGCCTGTCCTTCATTCAGTTCATATAAGCTTTCGATACCAAGATCAAATTGAACTCCTTTTCGTTTAAAAGAAGTAATCAATCCACCAGGAATATTATGTTTTTCAATAATAAGAACTTTCTTATTATATTTAGCTAAAAAATTTCCGGCACTCAAGCCACCCATTCCCGCTCCAATAATAATATAATCAAATGTATTAATAGCTCACACCCCCTAACACTCATGTATATTTAACCTTACATGCTTAATTTTATGATTATACTTTTGATAAAATTCTTAATTAGCCTTATCCAAGATATGGTTTAGGATATTGGAGAATATTATAATGCAATTGTAATTTTATTACAATGTTTTGTGTTATAAAAATGTAGTAGGTATTAGATGTAAAGAGTAAATAAAGATATATATTTTAAATCCATAGTATTGGTATCAATTTAGTAAAATTTTAATATTATAGTACTGAACAATTGATGGAGGTATCCAATTTAATGGAAGGAAAGTGGAAGACTCTAGTGGTAATATTGGTTGGTTCCTTTATGACTACCTTGGATATTAATATAGTTAATGTAGCATTACCAAAGATGGCATCCTCATTGTCAGTAGATTTAGGGACAATACAGTGGGTAGTAACCAGCTATCTTTTAGTTATTTCAACTCTAGTACTTATGTTTGGAAGACTTGCTGATATGAAAGGCAAGAAAAATATATATCAAAATGGATTTCTTATATTTTCACTGGGATCACTGTTATGTGTTTTTTCAAAAACAATGATTTTTTTAATTGTTGCTAGAATGATACAAGGCCTGGGCGCTGCTATGATGATGGCTTGCAACTTTGGTATTATTACAATGGTGTTTCCACTTAAAGAAAGAGGAAGGGCAACAGGAATTTTAGGAACTGTAGTTGCAATAGGAACCATGACTGGACCTCCACTAGGTGGATTTCTTGTTGGAACCTTTAACTGGCAGTCAATATTCTTAATCAACATCCCAATCGGTGTAATTGCATATCTAGCTGGTGTAAGATATGTGCCAAAGGAAGAGATTAAGATTAATGAACAAATCTTTGATTTTAAAGGTATGATCACTTTTGTAGTTACAGTAGCAGCACTTTTTCTATCACTTTTAAATGGTGAAGCCTTTGGGTGGAGTAGTTTGCCAATAGTTTCAGGATTTATAATATGTGTGTTAAGTTTTGCGGCTTTTTGCTATATAGAAATAAATACAAAGGTCCCGATGCTAGATTTTACTCTTTTTAAAAATAATCTTTTTAGCGCAGGAATATTTTGTGCTTTTATTTCCTACTGTGTAATCTATTTTACAAATATAATACAGCCATTTTATCTTCAGCATATATTAAACTTTTCTCCTCAAAAAGCAGGTATTATAATGATGGTCTATCCAGTAACTGCAGCTGTAATGGCGCCACTAAGCGGAATTCTATGTGATAAAATAGGTTATAAAATTCCCACATTTATAGGACTTGCATTTACTTGTGTTGGAATATTTACAATGTCCTTTTTACGATTAGACTCCTCTTATTTTGCTATAATGGTAAGTATGACCATACTAGGTTGTGGTTATGGGCTATTTCAATCTCCAAATAATGCAGGGGTTATGTCTTCAGTTCCTAAAGATAAACTTGGTATATCAGGAAGTATGAACTCACTTATAAGAAACTTAGGGATGACAAGTGGGATATCTATTTCAGTAGCTATATTCTATAGTCATATGAGCTCAAAGCTTGGAAGTCATGTATCAGCTCTTTCTTCTGGTAATCCTGAGCTTTTTATAGGTTCAATGAGTTTCACCTATAAGACTGGAGCAATAATTGCAATAGCAGGTATTGTAGTTGCACTTTTGAGGCTTGTGAAGACACCTGATATAAGTGAATAGAAATAAAACTTTTGAAATTATAAGTAAGTTAAGTTATTATAATCAGAAAAATACTAATATATAAGTATAAAAATAAAGCACATCCTTTATGGTTAACTGATAGTTAAGAATTAGGAAAAGTATGTTATATTGATACTAGTTTATCGATATATGGTATAATTATCCTTATACAAACTACAGTATAGTGTAAAGGATGAGTTTTATGAAAAACAGAAATCATTTAGAGGTACCAGAGAAATATTGGGCCAAGCAAAATTTATGTTGGTATTTCCACGAAATAATTGTGAGCATATTAGATAACTGTATAACTAATAATAAAATGGAAACTGAAGTTGTATTTAAAAGTGAAGAAGATGCTGAGAAGTTTCAGAAATCAGATGATAAAATATTATGGCTATATAAAAATAGGTATATTGAAGAAGCAAAAAATTTAGTTGGGAAGAATTTCTTTAATGCAATTTTAAGAGAAATGTGTGAATTTATATGTGAATCTATTAATGCTCTTGAAAAAGGAAAAATATCAGTAGCTTTATCGTTGCAGAGAAAGGCTTTTGGTGATAATCTTCTGTATCTAGAATGGTTATTAGGGGAAGAAGAAAAGTTCCTTCAATTAGTTGCAAATAAAAGATTTGATAAATATGCGGTGGAAAATATTTCTACACGCAGTAAGATCGACATAATGAGAGATGCAATTAAGAAATTAGATAATCAAGCGTTTTTTAGTGAAATAAATGTACAAACATATTACGATATGAGATATCATATTAATTCTGATTACAGTTTACAAAGAATTTGGGATAAGGTAAATATCCTTAGTACCGATGGTCATTTTAAGAAAAGTACTGAGTTGAATTTTGTATTTTCAGATGAAGACAATAAGATAGAGTATATTGATTATTACTATAAGAAAGTGCTTATATTACTATATTATACTTATAATGTAGTAATAAAGTTATATGAAAGGTTTATTCGTAAGCTAAGCCAGTCAACTAAGGCATACAATTACTCTTTAATTTCTTACAAGTTTACTAAAGAGTTTGGTAATACTAAATCAGAAAGCATCTTTAAAGGTGAGCTTTCAGTATTTCTAAGTTTTATATGTGATAATTGTAAGTCAATTAAGCAAATAGATGTTAATAGTGAAGATTTTCATAACTTTGAAAATGGCAGTGGATTCTATTGTGATAAATGTGGTGAATATATAAATACTTCTAGATATATATTTTTAGAAGATTATTAATAAAAGTAAATTGTAAAAGACTTCAAAAGACTTGAAGTCTTTTTTGTTTTCTAAAAAAAGTAAAAATTAAATGCTAGTCAAAGCTAAAAGTTTTAATAGATTTGTTAACATATTTTTATTTTGCTAGATTTCAATGGGAACTTATACAGCTTTAAAAGAAATTTAAGCAACAACTTTAATATTATTATAAAAAATCTGTACCATTTAAATAAAAAAAATTGCTCTTGAGGACTCGTGAATTAATATGTCATATAAAAATAGTTGAAAAATGTAAAAAAGATGTAATACAATAGTTTGTATAAATGGTTACATTTATAAGGGAAAAAATAAAAGGAGTAACTAATTTAGTAAAGGGGGAGAAAATATGAGGCTGAAAATTAGCAAAAACATAAGAAAAGTTGTTAAAAACACATTAGTATTACTTGTATTGGTCACATTTGTACTTAGTAATTGCGCTACTTCTATAGCATACGCTGATACCAGTAGTGAGGATGGAGCAACCCAGCAATATTCATCTTACAATACTAATGAAGCGCCAAAGGATATCAACTTAAATGATTCAAAGGTTAGGGTGAGAAGTTTTATGCAGAGTAATGTTGCTGCTGCTGCGGATGTACTTCTTATACAATCAACTAGACCTTGGAATACTGATACAAATGAAGTAGTACTTAATAAACTTCAGATGGCATACACAAAGGTTGACATTGATACAGCTAAGAATCTAGATTTTAAGAATTATAAATTAATAATAGTTGCAAACGATCAAAATGACCAATTTTATAGAGGTCTATCGAATATTAGAACTAAACTAGAGCAATATGTAATTTCAGGTGGATCCTTGCTATATGGAGTGTGTGATGGAGGATGGGCAATTGGATATAGTGATTTGCTGATTCCTGGTGATGTAAGGTTATTGCCAACTGCCTATAGAAATAATAATTATATAGGGGACCCTACACATCCAGTAGTAACTGGAGCTCTCACTAAGGGCCAACCATTAAAAGATTCAGACTTATATTCTAACTACGCAAGCCACAGAATTTTTGATAAAAGTTCGCTACCATATGACACAAAGATAATATTAAATGCCAGCAATAATAGTGAGCCTACTTTAATAGAATACCCAATAGGAGATGGTAAGGTTATTGCTTCAACTCTTACTTGGGAGCACAACTATGTCTATCACACTGGTAATGATGGTTATGGGACTTTTTCGTTGAAGGCCTATGATGATTTAATATCATATGCATATTTGCAATCAATATTTAAAAATATTACAAGTGTACAATCCTTAGGAACTAGTGATATAGATTCAGGTATTTCTCAAGCAGTAGGTGACCCAGTAAATGTAGTTACAGGAAACTATATATATAAATACGAGGATTTAAAGATTGAGGGTTTAAATGCGCTAAGCTTTACAAGGGTATATAACTCTTTTGGTAATGATAAAGGTGTTTTAGGAAATAAGTGGGTAAGTAATTATTCTGTAAAGTTGAAAAAGGTAAGTAGTAGAAGATATAGAATTACATTTGAAGATGGACATACAGAAGATTTTATTTATGGTGATGATAATAAGTGGTTTTCATCAAAGGATTATAAAGTTATAGAAGTGAAAGATGAAAATAAGTTTTTCATAGAAAACAAATTTGGAGTTTCCTATTTATTCGATGAAAATGGAAACTTAATATCTAAAACAGATGAACATGGAAAAACTTTAAGCTTTAAATATGAAAACAGCAAGCTAATAACTGTAACTAATGGCGTAAATACTTTAAGTTTTGCATATAAGGATGATAATTTAAGCGAAATAACTGATAATGCAGATAGAAAAGTATTGTTTACTTATGAAAATGGCAATTTGGTTAAGTCAACTGATGTTAATGGACAAGCATATCAGTATAAATATGATGATAAAAATAGGATGGTTAGTATAACTAATCCTTTAGGAATTACTACAATAACTAATACTTATGATGATAATAATAGAATAATTAAGCAAGTGTATGCTGATGGAAGTACCAATGAATACGTATATGATGACAATCAAACTCAGTTTAAAGAGAAGAATGGTCAAATAGTTTTATATAAGAAGGATTCCCAAGGAAGAATCAATGAAAGAGTCTACAAAAGAGGCAGTGAGTACACAACCTTTAATGACAAGAATCAAGTAATTTCTTTTAAAGACAAGCAAGGAAATACTTATAAATATGAGTATGATGATAAAGGAAATATCTCAAAAGAGATTGATCCTTTAGGGCAAGTTAATGAATTTGTATATAATGAAAACAATAAGATTGAGCAAATGAAAAGGCCTGACGGAAGCGTTTATAAGTATAGCTATGATGAAAAAGGAAATGTAATTTCTGCTGAAGATCCGTTAAGTAGAGTTATTAAGATGGAATATAACGATAAAGGACAGGTTGTTAAAAATGTTCTACCTAATGGAGTTACTTATTCCTATGAATATGATGATAATGGCAATAAGATAGCTGAAGTAGATGGTGATGGCAACAAGACAACCTACACATATGACAATTTAAATAGAGTAAGTTCAGTAGTGGATGCAAACGGTAATAAGACAGAATATCAATATGACAATAGTGGCAAGGTGACTAAGATAAGCTATACTGACGGCTCAGCTAAAGAGTATTTATATGATAGCAACGGTAACCTAGTAAGTGAAGTAAATGAAAATGGTGATAAAACATCATATTCATATAACGCTATGGGGAAATTGCAAGAGCAAGTTGACCCTGAAGGTGCAGCTACTAAGTATAACTACGATCCAATGGGTAATATAAATAACATTATAAAAGCAGATGGTAGTTCAAAATCATTTGTATATAATGATTTAAATAAATTACAAGAGTCTACAGATGAGGAAAATAACAAATTAACTTATGAATACGATAGTAATGGAAATGTAATTTCAGTTACTGATAAGAATTCAAATGTAACTAAATACTCCTATGATGCCCTTAATAGAGTCACTAGTGTTATAGATGCAAAGGGTAATGAGACAAAATATGAATACAGATATGATGGAAAAATCTCTAAGGTTATTGATGCGAAAAATGGAGAGATTTTATATTCATACGATTCAGTTGGACAGCTCATATCTATTAAAAATCAAATTGGTGCAGAGAAAAAGATTGAATATAATTTGAATGGGTTACCAGTAAAGATAACTGACTTCAATGGGACTGAAACAAAATATGAGTACAATAACATCGATAAAGTATCAAAGGTAATAAATGCAGATGGTTCAATAGAAGAGCTACAATATGATGCTAACGGAAATCTATTAACAGACAAAAATGCAAAGGGCGATACTATAAAATATATCTATGACAGCAGAAATAGATTGATAGAAGTGGATAACGCTCTTGGATCAAAAAAGAAGTATGAATACTATAACGATGGAAAAGTAAAAACTTTGATTGATGAGAAGGGCAACCGTACTTCTTATAAATATGATGGAAATGGAAAGATAAAAGAAGTTATTGATGCAAACGGAAATTCTACAAAGTATCAATATGATAATGTTGGAAACTTGATTCAAACAAATCAAAATAAAGGACTTTCTGCTAAAGATACTGACAATCTTAAGGAAATAGTTAATAAATATAAATATGACAAGAGAGGGCTATTAATTGAAGAACTTAATCCATTAAATCAAGTTACTTCTTATAGCTATGATAAAAACGGTAAATTAATATCAAAGACTAATAATGATGGTACTAATGTAAAATATGAATTTGATGCTTTGAATAATCTTACCTCAGAAATTTATTCAGATGGTAAGACTGTCAGCTATGAATATAATAACCTAGGCCAATTGGTTAAGATGAAGGATTGGAATGGAGAAACTAATTATACTTTAGATCCTTTAGGTAGAATAGTTAAGACAATCGATCCAAAAGGTAAGGAAATTTCATATGATTGGAACAATGCAGATAAGTTAAATTCGTTGAAATACTCTGATGGAACAAGTGTAAACTACCAATATGATGTAATGAATAGACTTACAAAGGTTACTGATTCGCAAAACAAAGAAACACAATATAAATATGATGCAGTAGGAAATGTAATAGAAGAGGCATTACCAAATGGAATAAGTACAACTAATGTATATGATCCTTTAAATAGAGTTACTAACTCAAAATCAATAGATCCTAAGAGCAAGTTAGTTGAACAGTTTTCTTACACATATGATGAAGTAGGAAATAAACTATCAGAAATTAAAGAAGGAAAGAATATATTAGGCTTCAATGGCTATAACGAAGGTGAAACTAAGTACAAGTACGATAACTTAAACCAATTGATTGAAGTAGATAATCCAGATAAAACTTCTGAAAAATATATTTATGATACATTAGGAAATAGGGTAAAGAAAGAAAATTATATTGTTGGAAAATATGTTAGTTCCATAGACTACAAATATGATGAAGCTAATAAGATTACAGAACTAAGCGGTAGTGTAAAAGGAATATTAGAGAATCAATCAAATAATCCAATCCAATTTTCCTATGATGGTAGAGGAAACTTAGTCGATATTAAGGCTTCTAATTTGAGCTTACAATCAAACAAATTTGATGTTAGCAATAAGTTACAAAGTACAAAAAATGCTTTAGGTGTAACTACAAGCTATACTTACGACGGTGCTGGAAGAAAATTAGGAAGTAAGGAAGAAGCACCTAACTTATTAGGAAAATTGAAAAATATGCTTGGGGATGACTTTAAGGTAAATAGCAATAACCAAAGTTGCGTGACTAACGAAGAAAGTTATACCATAGATTATTCTTCACCAGTAAATAGGGTTTTAGAAACTTATAATACTAATAATTCAAGCAAATTTACCTATGGTATTGATCTAATAAGCGAAAGTAATAAGAATAACAATAATTCTGATATTACAAATAGCTTTTTCCTACAAGATGCAATGGGCAGTACAACTAGAGTGCTAGATGATAAAGGAAAAACTAAGGCTGCATATGATTATGATGCCTTTGGTAACATCCAACTTAATTCAAATTCTTTAATTAATATTTTTACAGGAAAAGACTTCTATGGATATGCAGGATATCAAAATGATGCTAATGGACTTTTATTTGCACAAGCAAGATACTACATGCCAATCATAGGAAGATTTATTAGTGAGGATACTTACAAAGGAACTATCTCTAAAACATCTACTTTAAATCGTTATGTATATGGACTTAATAATCCATTAAAGTATATTGATCCAACTGGACATATTCCAGAGTCTACAAATCCACTTGATGATTTATATGATAATCCATGTCTAAGTGGAGCAGGGGCTTTAGGGGGATATAATGGTATAGATCCTTCTAATTTTGAGATGGGAAGAGAGGTTCACAGAATAGTTGAAAGCTACTTCTTAACACAGAGTCCTATGAATAGATCTGTTGAAGTAACTATTCCAAGTGGTGTATATATCAATGCCAGTGGTACTGGAAGAGCTGATATGATTCAGTATAATGGGTATAGTACTGAAGTATTTGAGCTAAAGCATATTTCATCTTTCACAAGTGTAGAATATAATTTAATGGCCAATAATCAAATTAATGCATATATAAATGGTCTCATGGATAACGGTGCGGTTAATCCAATGAGGGGGACTAGCTGGAATCCAAGTGGCGTTACTTTGCCATATACACTAGATCCTAGTAAGGAAATTGTGCTCTTTACTAACTATTTTACGGAACCAGGCTTAGTATATTATTATTTGAGAAATAAAACTCCGGAGCCAGAGCCAAGCACCCAAACAGAGGAAGAGCCTGCAACAGAGGATAACAAGGATTATGGAGCTTTGGCAAGAACAGGACTTGTTATTGCTGGTGGAGCATTAATTGTTGGTACATTGGTAGAAGATGTGCTAACTGGTGGCGCAGGTGCAGCTGATGACGTACCTTCTCTAGGCTTTGGATGGGGCTTGATAACAAAAGCTTTTGCATGGTAATATTAAGTAAAAAAACAGTAACGAGGTAAATTTGATATGTTATTAAAAAATATTAAGAATATAATATCTCCATTTTTAAAACAGTATGGATACGACTATAAGACAAGCAATTTACAAGGCGTATACCAATATGAAAAAGAAGAAGAGGGTGTGACTAAATATATAGTTGTAGATAAGGTGAGAATAGGAAATACCTTAAGGCTTCTTTTTAGAACATCTTTAATGACTCCAATGAGAGATTATCAGCTTTACCTTATAGATGAGAAATTCAAAAATAAATATTTCTGGAACTATAATAGCGAAAGTGAACTTCAAGATATTCTTAAAGAATTTTGTGAACACATAAAAAATTATGGTTTGGAAACCCTAGAAATTTTATCAAAGAAATATTTAAAGCCAGATAAATCGGTGTTTGATGCTTTATCAATAGAAACAAAATCTAAATCAGGAAGCTTTGCCAAAAAGTTTGATTTAGTTTTTGAAAATCCTAAAGAACAATTAGACAAACTTATAAAAATAATAGAAGCTGAAAAAGTTAAATCCTCCGAACCTAGCGGTAATTTTATAATTGATGCAGCAGCTTATTATGGTGAGCTAATCATTAATAATCTAGGTGGAAGCTGGCAGCTTGATAACTATAAGGGTGAAGACTATATAGTTTCACGAGTTGGAGGAAAGAATATTGATGTATCACCAATTGATGATATAAATGAATATTGGTTCAAAGGAACACTGTATTGTCATGATTTGAAGGTAGTTTATGAATCTATAGAGAGTACAGTTAGAAATCCTGAAATGCAGTAAAACTATATAATAAGTAGGCATACATTAATTGCAAAGTGTAACGATGTAAAAAGGTATTAATATCAGTCAGTAGCATTTTATTTCTAATAGGAATGATGTTACTGACTGTTTTTTATATAGAACAGTTAAAAAAATCAGCAGTTTTATATGAAAAATTATTATAAAAAAGCCAATGCTCAACGAGCTATAGTTTTTTTACGAAGGTATAAGATTTTTATATCGAGTAAATCTAGATATTTCAATGCTTTATAATTAAATTTTCACACAGAGAAGGCATAAAAATCATTTGTTATTAAATCGTCCACGGGAATATTGTTATTTGTAATGTGAAGAAGGTTGCTTAGTTGTAGAAATGGAATGTTCAGCTTTTTGTGCTGTAGCAGAATATAGGAATGTTGTATTTGGACAGATGATATACGGAGGTGATGATATCAGCTGCGAAGAATGGGATGGGAGAAGTGAAGTTGACAGAAAGTTTGTAAGAGAAGCTTTGTTTTGGTTTTCCGTTGAAGCATGTCTTGAGTTATAATTAAAGGGTTTCTGTATGAAAACTTAATTTATAGATGAAAATAAAATACCATTTAACAAAATGGTATTTTATTTTTTGTCATACTCACTGCCTAAATCCATGAGACCTTTAACAAAAATACGGTTATGTTCCTTATCATCCTTAAATTCACTTACCCAAAATGGCCATATATAGTCAGTTAAAGTCCTCTTTTTATATATAGCAATACCTATTGCTTTTCCAACATTTTTCTCATCAAAAGAAGAGAGTGAATCATTACGAATATAAACATTGTTCTTATAAGTTATTGTATTATCAGTCATTTTATATTGTGGTAAACAGAACCTAGTATAGATGAACCATGCTGGAATATATAAGAACATTAGAATAATGACAATTAAAAAGATCTTTTTAAATTTCATTGTATTCCTCCAGATATATAAAATTAAAGTGGGACAATAATTTGCAATATTTAATTAGAATAAAGATATTGTCAACAAGTGATAATACAAGAAAAGAATGTACCAATAAAATACGCTTTCTTACTTTGAATTTTTTCTATATTTATTTCTAAACACTATAAATTGAGTTATACATGCTAGAAACACTGTAATACCACACAAAAGCAATGTAATAGCGCTACCTATTGGCTTTCCATGAGTAATTGAAAATTTCAAGTTCATTATAGCAATAATAAGTCCTAGCAAAGAAATAATAACTGAAGCTCCAGAAATGATTAGAGTTATTTTGGAATTCTTTTGAGTATCTTTTATTTCAAACCCCTCCTATAAATAAGTTTTTTTAAATATGTAATATTAGATAACAATTGTTTAAAATACATCTATGCTTTTCGTTCATATTGCTTAAACTACCTCCACTTTATAAAACATATAGTTCATAATCTTATTACGTTTATTATTTAGTAGAATTATATATTAGTTTCATTTGATAGAACTGGACTTTCTATTCCGAAGAAATGATAAACTACTTCAATCATTAAACTCCAAATAAAGATATGGAACTTGCTAAAAAGTTTCTTAAAGTATCATTCAAACCATATTTTTGAATAATTTATTTTTCACTTAATAATTCTAACGCTTCATTAGCCATAGTTAAGATATTTTCTTGAATATTATCAGCATTTCTCCCTCTAAAATTGAACACCAAATATCCCGTTATAAAATATAAAGTTTCATTAATATAATTATACACTATATAGTTACAGAAATACGAAAAATTTACATAATTTATGCATAAATTACTCCTCTAATACTAAAATCTTTTAATTTTGTATCAATATGAGAGATATGAGTTTGTACTAATAAATTTTGCTTTTTACAGTAACTTTCTTCTTATAGCGCAATATATAACTATATAAATATTTATATAGTTATATATTTATATAGTTATAGCAAATATGCGGGGTTACACATGATAATATAAAAAATTCATTTTTTTAAACTGGAATATTCTTGTTTAATTCAGTACAATGTTTATAAGCAAGCGATAGAGGGAGATTTTATTATGAGAAGAAAATGGACAAAGGAAGAGATTAAAGACTATAGAGAGCTACATGGTTCTTTATTTTATTTCAACACAGAAGACTCAAATTTTTTTATACCAAAAGCATATGGATATGGGTGGACTATGAATTGGGCTAACCCAATCTCTTGGATTATAGTTGCATTGGTAATTATAATGATAGTAGTACGTAAATTCCGATAATAAGTTGAAGCGGTTTATATTAATTTAAAGATTATCTGTTTTACATAAAATTATCTGGAGACTAGTGAGTAGTAGGGAGTGAAAAATTTTTCTGTTGAAAAAGGAAAATATGTGAGAGGAATAAAATGAAAACTAAGAAGAGAAGAAGAGTTAAAAGAAGGAATAAAGTTAGAATTATTCGTCAAAAAGTTGGCGTTGATAATATAGTTCAACTTTATAATATCTTCGGAATAATAATTGGCTTATGGGCACTCTTTTATCCTAATCCATTTAGACTTGTAATCAGTCTAAGTATGCTAGCTGCTTCAATAGGATTTATAATTTTATTCATATATAAGTCAGTGGAATTTCTTGTGCAAGATGGTTCAAGTCCGTTTGTAGGGTTGACTATTGCTCTAAATTCAATGGCTATTTTTATGTCAACAACTTTTGGAAGTAATACAATTTATTCTGCTCTTTTGTGGATATATTTTGCCCTGTCTTGTTTTATTCTAACTACGATAATGATATTTCTCAAGAAAATTAAATTAAGAAACATTGACGCACTATTTTTTATAATTTTTTCAATACCAGCATATTGTATGGGAACTATTTTAAATGTTAATTTTTTATACGATTATTCTGAACCTTCATTTTATACCACAACAATAATAGGAAAAGATATTTATGAAAGTGGAGAAAAGCTTCATGTAGTGGTACACAGAGTTGGAGTATCACCGTGGGGACCTATAAAGAGTAAAAATACAGTAGTGGTACCGGATAAGGTTTACTACGAAGTTTCTGACAACGAAATAGTATATGTATGCTTAAAGAAAGGACTATTAGGCATTAATTGGTACTATCTTGATATATAAAATGCTCATAAGTAGCTGCAACTAAACTCTTTAATAAAATTGAATATGATGGGGTTTAACGACATGAAGCTATGCTGACAAAACTAAGCAATTTAAATTGATTAATTTGATATAGAAAATCCTTATGAAGAGGGGAACCTAGGAAGGTTGCCCTTAAAGCATTAATAATGAAAATATAACGTCTAGTCATCGGACTAATTTTTAATTTACAAAAAGATGAAAAAATATTCTAAGTAATGTGACTATATTCTGTTTTTATTCGTGTTATAGGTGAAAGGAGTGAGGATTTTGCAGAATCCATCTAAACAGTTAACTGATAATTTCTCACAAAAGTATAAACTTTATAGCGATATGCTATTTAAAATTTGCATGATTTATCTTGGAAATAAAGAGGATGCAGAAGAAGCTGTTCAGGAGTCCTTCTTAAAGTTAATATACAAAAGTCCACAGTTTAATAATAACGAACATGAAAAAGCCTGGCTGATTAGAGTGACTATCAATATATGCAAAGATATTTTGAGAAGTATATGGCGTAAACGAGTTATAAATCTTGAGGATATTGAAAGATATTATGATAGTTCAAAGGAAATAGAAATAATGGAGGAGATCATACGATTACCTTCTAAATATAAGGATGTTATTTATCTCTATTACTTCGAAGACTACTCAATTAAAGATATATCAAGGATACTTAATATCAGTGAGTCAGCAGTTAAAATGAGATTAAAACGGGGACGTGACGCCTTAAAAATAGAGTTGGAAGGAGAAGAGTTATGAATAGACATGACATTAAAAGTGCTATTGGAAAGCTAATGCCAGACAACGAAATGGAACAAAAAGTTTTAGATAAAATATCAAAAGGCCAAAATAATAAATTCTCAATTAAAAGAATAGCAGCAATTGCAGCAAGTGCCATAATGGTTGTTGCTATTGGAATAGTTGCTAAAAATCTCGCAGCTATAAAAGTAACAAAAAACCATAATACTATAAGTTCTGGAGATGGCATATATATACCGAAAATGAAATTAGAAAAAAATGCAGGAAAAAACGCTAAAATGGTAGCACTCATCGTTTATCAAGGAAAAATATATACTCATTCAAGCACCAAGATAACTCCTGAAAATGCTGAAAAATTAATTGATAAAAAGATTGGAACAACTAAGGAAAGCTTAGATGAGTGGAGTAGCCAGAAGGATTATGCAGTTGAGCTTGCATCAACAATTGGAATTGCAGATGTTTACACTGTTAAAAATTACGATAAAAACTTTAGAATCATGACATATGGTAAACAAGAAGGAGTCATCTATGCAGAGTTTTATGAATGCTTTAGTGGTATTACTGTAAAAAACGGAGAAGATGTTTTTGGTAAATTAAAAATAGAGAATAATATCAGCTCTGCCAGAATGCAAAGGTTCGAAAGCTGGAATAACAACAAGCAGGAATATAAGGAACTTAAGAATTTAGACACGTTAAATAGCTTTGTGAAGGAATTGAAAAATTCTACTCCATATGAACAAGAAAGTGTAACAGATCTTTTTACTAAAGGAGGAGAAGAAAATCAGAAGTTTATATATTTGACTTTAAAGGATGGTAGTGAGGTTGAACTAAGGCTTTTCAAAGATGGGTATGTATTTTATAATAGTTCTTATATTTTCTTCAAAATTGAGGATAAAGTCTTTCAAAAACTTTGGAATGAATTAGAGTAGTATAATAGATAACTTTTTATAGTTATAAAGATAAAGTTATAGAGGACACTCCTTTTTCAGGAGTGTCCTTTTAAGTTTAGGCTTTGTTAAAGAACAGCGTTGATAATTAAGTAGACTTATATTTTTATATCTGTTCATCCATAGTAATGTTGATATTTAAACAAAAATAAAAGAATCTACGCATAAAATGGTAAGCATAAATACTAAAAAGTATATCCAGGACATATTTATGAGATTAAATAATTTTATAGGATTTTGTCTTTCATGAGCTACTAGTGTATACACTATCGTAAAGAAGCCAATACCAAATAAGCCTTCAAAAATGACACCATATTGAAATGGGGACAGCACACGATTTACAGCACAAAGTATAAATCCTAAAGTAATGCTAATAATTATATTTTTTAATATTTTTAGCACAAAATCTAATGTATCCATAAGTACTCCTCCTAAATCTTATTTATAAATTATCAACTAAATCTTTTTATTAAAGCAGTTAATTAAAAAAAATTAATATACATTCTAATCAATCTTGAAGTAATCATTAAGCATATCCGTTTTACTAGAATACAGTTCTTCGGAGAGATATCCAATCTCTTTCAATTCTTTTAACGCATTTGAATAATTTTCATACTGCTTGTAGTTTTTATTTTTTAGCTCATTCTTTTGATAAAACTCTATTATTTCTTCCAGCTCAGAATCACTAAGCACGTCTATATCACGTAACTTAACAAAATCATCACTTTCTTCAATTGGATCACCTTGTTTATCAACTAAGGGATTAATTGCTAATCTAACAGCTGCAAAAATTATAAGAAAGAGCATAGCAGCCCAAAGTAAAAGTGTATTCATATTATCCATGTTATATCCCCCTAGGAAAATCATAATTAGGCTCTTTTTTCAACAAATAATGCAAGAATAAAGTAGCCACAGCTAACTTATATAATCCACTCCTAGCATTTTGCTTAAAGTGTTAAGCTCAATTTTATAGTTCTCTGCTAAACCTTGTATGTTTTCTCTTAATACATCATCAGCATAATGTAAGTTGGTAAATACCATTTAATCACCTCAAATTAGTTGTAGTTTATAAATTAAAAAGTCTACGGTTAATAAAATTTATTATAACATTTTTTACATAATATGTATTACAAAACAATGACTGGTTACTACTCTTAAGAGTTAAAAAGCAGAAAATTCTTAAAAGTTTCTTACGTTTTGCGAAATATCAACATGATTGTAAAATAATTGGATATAATGAAGGAAGTTTCACAAATACAGCATTTTATTTAAATCTGTATGCAATGAAAGATGCTTATATTGAGAATTAGAAAAAGTCGGATTTTAAATTGCTATTAATAAAATTTTTGGAGGGGTAAGATGAAGTATGTAGTTATGGGCTTTGACCAAGCGAAATTGATTAATTTTGGCCTTGATATGAAAGATGCGGTTATACTACGATATTTTATTGATTTTAAAGGTACAAATAGAATGAGGACAGAAATCATAGATGACGAAGTCTATTATTGGGTTAAGTATGAAGGAATTTTTCAAGAATATCCTATTTTAAATCTTAACAATGAAGATAGTATTTATAGAAGATTAAGAAAGCTTGTGAAAGCAAATATACTGAAGCATAAGACAATAAAAAGTTGTGGAACTTATTCCTATTACACCTTGGGAGAAAATTATATTGATTTAATATCAGGCTATGAAAAAGAAACTGATAATGAAGAAAAAGATAACGAAAATAATTCTAATAATGAAGCAAATAATCTAGATAATTCTAAAACCCATTCGGATGAAAACATGTCTATTGACGGATGTAAATCCTTAGAGGCTACGGATAATTATCCTACTGCTACAGGATGTAAATCCGGAACAAATAATCCTTCTACTATTAATCCTTATATTAAAAATAATAAATATATAAAAACAGATAAAGAAAATATAGAATACAAGGATATTAATAAAAAGATAATTGATTATCTAAATTTAAAAGCTAATACAAACTATAAACCTAATACTAATTTAACTATTAAAAATATAAAAGCTAGATTTAAAGAAGGTTTTACGCTAGAAGATTTTTATAAGGTTATTGATAATAAGTTTTTAGATTGGAAGAGTACTGCTATGGAAAAATTCCTAAGACCTGAAACCTTATTTGGAAATAAGTTTGAAGGGTATCTCAATGAAAATAGAGCTACAAGGAAAGAGAAAGTTATTACTTCAATGCTTGAAAGTACAGGAACAGCTAATGCTGGAATGTATAAACTGCTAGATTAGGAGGAAGAGTTATGGATTTATTAAAAGCTATGCCAAGCTCTAAAGAAGCGGAACAAGCAGTACTTGGATGCTTATTAGATAATGGAAGTATGGAGGATTTGATTGGAGTTTTAGATAAAAATGACTTCTATGTACCAAGTCATAAAAATATATTTGTCTGTCTTTCTGAAATGTATAAGAAGGACAAGGGTATAGATATAATAACTGTTATAAATTACTTAAAAGCAAGAGATATGCTGTCCTCCGTTGGAGGTGCAAGCTACCTGGTTCAGCTTAAAGGTGGAGTAATAAATCAAAGCTTTCTAAGTCATTATGCTGAAATAGTTAAAGAAAAGTCATCTAAAAGAAAACTTATATTATCAGCACAAGAAATGCTAAAGGAAGCCTATGAGGACAAGAATGATGTAAAAGATATAATTATAAGAGCAGAGGAATCCATGTTCAAGATAACCAGCAATAAAAACAAGGATTTTACAACTATAGGTGAATGCATGGAAATTGCATTGAAAAATATTGAAAAAAACTATCTTAAAGGTGGTGGGATTGTTGGAATATCAACAGGTTATAAAAATCTAGACAGATATACCAATGGACTTCAAAAATCTGACTTTATAGTGATAGCAGCAAGACCATCTATGGGGAAAACCGCTTTTGCCATAAACATTGCAAATAACATTGCACATGAAGCAAAGGTAGCTATTTTTAGTTTGGAGATGAGTGAAGAACAGTTAGCTTATAGAATGCAGGCTTCAGAAGCTTTACTTGAATTTTCAAGAGTAAATAAAGGTTCTATGAATGATGATGAGTGGGTAAAACTAACACAGGCTTCTGCTAGACTAGCTGGAAAGAATATAAAAATAAATGATTGTGGAGAATTAGATATAAATGACATAAAAGCTAGATGTAAGAGGCTAAAGCTTAAGCAAGGGCTGGATGTTGTGATAATAGATTATCTACAACAAATCAAATTAAATGAAAAAGTATATCTTAGAGAACAAGAAGTTAGCAAAATCTCTGCAGCCCTTAAGAATATGGCAAAGGAACTGGAAATAACAGTAGTTGCCTTATCACAGCTATCCAGAGCACCAGAGAAAAGAGCAGATCATAGACCGCAATTAGGAGATTTAAGAGATTCAGGATCAATAGAGCAGGATGCAGATATTATCATGCTTTTATATAGAGATGAATACTATCACCCAGATACAGAAGAAAAGAATATTAGTGAAGTGATTATAGGCAAAAATAGAAATGGACTAGTAGGTACAACTAAACTAGCATGGCTTGCACAGTATCAGAAGTTTGTTGAATTGGATGGGGGAGATAAGAGAGGAATAAAAAGGACAACCTCTAATAATGGCAAATGGGTGAATTGATGCTTCAGAACGAAGAATATATATATTTTATATCATAATTTGTTCCAAAATAGATTAGTGTAACTACCGAAATTTTTATTTAGAATTTAAGGATTGAAGTAGTGTAGCTTAAAATAAAATTTTCAGGTCTATAAAAAGCTATATTGATGGGTTAATAATAAAAAAGAACATAGATGATAATGTTTATATGATACCACTTGAAGTTAAACTTATGCCTTTAAAGGTAGTTTTGGTTGTATATTTATCTATGTATAATAGTAGAGTGAGATATATATAATCTATAAATAATAATTGGGGAGAGAAGTTATGGCAAATTATGTTATTGAAGAAAGTACAAGAGAAGAATGTGGATTAGTTGATAATGGTATAGTTGAATATAATAGGTCCAAAGTTACATTTACTCAGGAACCATCATTTATTTCTATTAATAGAGTAATAAAAGGATCAAATGGAGAGGTGTTAGCAGGAATAAATAGCGTATTATATTGCTGGAATTGCCTATATGTAGATGTTTTGTGGGTTAAAGCAGAGTATAGAAAAGAAGGGTATGGTTCTGTACTTTTGAAGGAAGTTGAAAGGGCTGCTAAGGAAAAAGGATGTAAATTAAGCCACTTAGATACCTTTGATTTTCAAGCAAAAGATTTCTATCTAAAACATGGATATGAGGTTTTTGGTGTACTAGATGATTGTCCAGCTGAGCATAAACGTTATTATCTGAAAAAGAATTTATAATATAACATTTCTTAACATTAAACATAGATGAGCCACTTCATACTCAAACTTGTATTTAAAAAAATTCCTCTAAAACTAGAGGCGTTTTTTTAAATAGTATTTTAGAGTGAAGTTGTTCATCTTTGTTAACAGGTAGCACGATTGGAGTACCGGTTTTACTTTAGTAATTAATTTGTGAACTATTTTTAGCATAAATTATAGATCTGAACATTTTATCGCTCAACACCTCACAGCCCCAATGAAGCGTTCATTTTCCCATGCTGATATTACAAGAATGGAATTAATAAACGGAATATTATAATCCTTGAAGCCAATTTTCACAAAGTTTTGGCCAGATTGCTACCGTAGGTTCATCCTCACCTAATCCTAAACCATGGGGACCTTTGGAGAATATATGTAAATCAAATGGTAGATTTAGCTTATTTAGAGCTTGAGCAAAAAGTAAGTTTTGGCGCTGAAAATTCCAGTGATCGGTTGCTGTAATCCATAGAAAAGTCGGTGGTGTTTTTGCTGTAACATGTTTATGATTTGAAGTAAAGTCTATAAATTCATCCACTGTAATATCTTTTGTTAATAGAGAATCTGGCGGTAATTTTTCCTTAGAAAAGGGGGATGTCTCAGCATAACATAAAATGATCGCATTAAGTTTAGAACTCGTTTGATCAATCGGATCGTTAAAATCTGGTTCTCCCAAAAGCATCGACATAATTTGCGCATTTCGACTATCCGGTTCTATAATTCCGTTATCAAAATGAGTTCCTACAAAAGAGGTGAGATAACCGCCAGCTGAAAATCCTATCATGCCGATTCGTTCCGGATCAATATTAAATTCTTGGGCATGATACCTAATATACCTAACTGCTCGTACTGCATCTTTTGTTGAAGTAAATGGAGTAAAAGGAGCAAACCTATAATTTAAAACAAAAGCATTTATTCCTATTTGATTTAGCCATTTTGCAATTGGTTCTCCTTCATTAGAAGCTCTAAATTGAAATGATCCTCCCGGGCAAACAATAATTGCAGGGCGTGGTTTCTCACCTTTTAATAAATAAGGGGTCAGGGTAGGTAACCCTTCGTTATTCAAGTCCCCAATAGTAGAAATTAAGTCGGCATCAGGAACATTTTTTTCCCAAAGTTTTATATCTTTTAATCCCATAGATATTATCCTCCCATTTTAATCTGCGGCTCGGATGACCGCGGCTTTTCGCGATATATCATATAACGGTTTGCATATCTCCACAACTGTATCTCTAATTGATGCAATTAATTTATTTACTATTCCAACCTTTTAAGTAACCTATTTCACCACAGGTATCACTTCCCATATTTTTCATAACAAAATTATACCACCTTGTAGATGCAATAGAATTATCATTTTTAAGTTTCTTTTTTTCTTCCTATAAATAAGCCATGTTCGCTTATGCCTAACGTAGTTCTGTTTTCACATATATTTAAATGCATTCTGACATATCTGTCAAAAGTATCTTCTGTCATTTTATTAAGAGTATCTCGCATGCAAAACAATGGCCCATCAGAAGCAACATTGTATAGTTGTTTAAGATTAAAATTTTTCATTTCATTTTCGACCATTTCTGGTGATGAAGCATAAAAAAGATTAGAATTTTCTAAATGTCCATTGTGCATATAATATTCAAACATATCAAAGTTTAACAACATTTCTTCGGAATGCCCATAAAAATTAGCATATCTATTGATATATGCTAATGCATAAATTCCACCCTTCTTCAACACTCTCAAACTTTCTGATATACTTTTCTCTCGTTCTAAATCATCACATATATGATAATAAGCCCCAAAATTCAGTACAACATCGAAACTTTCATCTTCAAAACGTGATAAATCTAAAATGCTGCCTTCATAAATATCCTTAAGCAATGGTGTGTTTTTCTGATGCTCACGAATCATATTAATATTAACATCAACTAAATCTCCTGCCACAATACTGTGTCCTTCTTTAGCAAGTGCAAATGCATATTTGCCAGACCCAGCACATGCATCCAAAACGCTGCTATTTTTGGGGATAACTTTATTCAAATAAGTCATTGTAGTAATGTATTCCACTTTACCAGGATTTGATTCTAAACGTTCACTTTCATCATTAAACTCATGATAAAACCTTAGGATTTCATTTTCCATTTTTATTCCCCCAATTATTTAATCTCAGTTTTAATAATCATCATAAGACCATTGTATCTTTTACTTAATATGATATAAGGGATATTACCTTGATAATCTACTATGAAAAGTAAAAATCAAAAACAACGATATCAGCATCTATGTTGTTGACCAGTATTTTACAATTAAACCTTACCTAATTATATATAATAATTATAAATATTTAAACATTTAATATGATTTAAACATAAATTCATTCTTTATTGTAAAATCCTTTAATTTAGTGTGAGTATGAGATTGTACAATAAATTTTTGATCTTCGTTGCACTAGTAGTTTAGGGCTCTAGCAAAATGATCACATACCTTCCTATTTACTCAACTCTGTTTTTAACCACAATATTTTGTAATATTATGGTACAATTACTATATGTTTAACAAATAGCTTAAAAAAACAACTTAGTTAATTTCAAAATGGTGCCTTAACAGCACCTAATTCTAATGTTATTAGAGGAGATAGAACATAGATGATCACATATAGAGAAATTGATGAATCCTATTTTGAACAATATGATAAAATTCCTATGCTTGTTCAAGTAAAAAGCATATTGAGATTAGAAAAGGTGGATAACGGACTAGGTGGAATTTTGCTAAAAGAAGTTCCTGTTAAAGAGCATATTAAGGATTTAGGAAAATATGAAAAGGCTACAGAATATGCTAAGGAGTTTGATATCACAAACTGGGCATTTTTCATGGCTTTTGATGATGAAGTGCCTATAGGTGCAGCTACCATTTCTTCCAAAACAGAGAATGTGAATATGCTTGATGGTAGAGATGATATGAGTGTGCTATGGGATATAAGAGTTGATGATGGATATAAAAATCAGGGGATAGGCACAGAGCTATTTACAAAAGCTGTTAAGTGGTCTAAATCAAAGGGCTTCAAACAAATGAAGATAGAATGTCAAAATAATAATGTACCAGCTTGTAGATTTTATTATAAACAGGGAGCGGTATTAGGAAAGATAGATGAATATGCCTATTATAAAGATATAGATGTTAGAGATGAAGTTCAGCTTATATGGTATTTGGATTTGTAGGATGAAAAAAAGATAAATGTTAGCTAACTGTGAGGAGTTGATTTAATGCAGAAAAGATATCCATTTATATTACCCTTATTCAGAAGCATCTTGTTTATAATAGTGGGACTGTTATTTACAATAGTAACCGATAAATCATTGGAACAAGCAAGTAAGTGGTGGTCAGTGATATGTACAGTTTGCAATATTATTACTATAGTTGTATTAGCTGCAGTTTGCAAAAGTGAAGGATATTCATATAGAAAACTAATTGGGTACCAAAAGGGTCAAAACAATCTAAAATATACATTGTTGATTGTAATTATAATGCTTATATTAGGAATGGGTGGAATGTATGGATTCGGATTTATGATTTATGGTTATGTTCCTGTAACAATGGTACAACCTATTCCTGTTTGGATTGCGTTAATAAATGTTATACTTTTGCCACTAACAGTAGTGTTTGCTGAACTACCTTTATATTTTGGATATGCACTAAATGGGATTGAAAAAGTTACAGGTAATAAAATATTATCAATTGTATATCCAATGTTTTTCTATGAACTTCAGCATAGTTTTATACCGCTATTATTTGATTGGAAACATATCCTGTTTAGGTTTTTGTCATTTTTGCCTTTGATGAGTGTTTTAGGAATTATTTATTACAACAGGAGAAAACTCCAACCATTGATGATAGGACACGGTGTTTTAGATTTAGCAACAGGTATTCAGATTCTAATGACGTCTATGTCTCCTGCTTTATTTGAAATGATGAAGGCAATGAGTAAATAGATTGTATTAGAATTTTCGGGTAGAATGGACATTTAAATATACACCTGATGAAAAAGTACTAGTCAAAAATATTAAAAAAGGGAAGTGAATCTATGCGCAGATTTTTATTAAGCTGCACTCTTAATACCCGTGACTTAGGTGGGTATCCAATAGATCATGGAAGAGCAACAGCATATAAGGCGTTTGTTCGTAGTGATGTGCCACATAAGTTATCAGATGAAGATATACAGCTGTTATTATCAAATAATATAACAACAATTGTTGACTTAAGAAGTGATGATGAGGCTCAAAGTAAACCATGTGCATTGAAAGATCATAATGATTTTCAGTACTATCATTCAAAAATTCATGGAGATGGATATTTACCTGCAAGTGTAGAAGAAGTTCCTATTTCGTACTTTGAAATGGTGGATGAGCAAAACACTATATTAAATACCATGAGACTATTTTCAAAAGCTAAAGGTGGAGTTCTATATCATTGCACCGCTGGCAAAGATAGAACAGGAGTAATTTCAGCTTTATTACTGCTCTTAGCAGGTGTTTCTAAAACGGATATTTTGGCTGATTACCATATCTCACAAGTATACTTAAACTCTATGTTACAGCAGTATTGTAAAAGCAATAATAATGTAGATATAAATATTATTACTCCTAAAATGGAGCACATGGAGAAGTTTTTGGATATGTTCCTTGAAAAATATAATTCAGTGGAAGAGTATTTTTCGAAGATTGGTTTAGAGGATAATGAAGTAATGCAGTTAAAAGAGAAGTTGATTGGTTTTTAAAGTGGGCAGAGTGTAATGAGATTTTTATATAAAATTACAACGAAGCTTTATGATGACAAATTAGAAATTTGAAAATTACAATAACACAAGATCTTTAATGTATTTTTGAGGGGGATGAAGTTGTGGATGCAATAGTTGGAAAAAATTATCATGAGATAATTTCAAAACAAATACATAGCTCAGAAAAATTTTTTGAAAGTTTAATAAAGCATAATAATAGTAATGGGATTTATAAGGAGCAAATTCTAAAAAATATAATAAGGGCGAGAATTCCAAGAACCATTGAGGTAGCCAGCGGATTTATAAAATTTGAGAGTGATGTAAATTCAAGTCAAATAGATATACTTCTGTATGATTCCAGATATCCAACATTGTTTAAAGAAGGTGATTTAGTAGTTGTTACACCAGAGGCTGTACGTGGGATAATTGAAGTGAAATCAACAGCTACGCAAGATGAGTTACATGAAGCTCTAGTAAGGTTAGGTAATAATATTGAAAAACTGGAAACTGCATTAAAACAAAAAGCTAACTATCAAAGGCCCTTTGTAGGTTTCTTTTCATTTTCTAATGAAATCAAAGAAATAAAAAAAATTAAGCAAAGTATAGTTTATGGAGTACTTGGCTTACCACTAAAAAGTATTAACCCAAATAAAAAAGATGGATCGGAAATTGCAGTAATAAAGACTAAGTTGGACTCATTAACAAAAGAAGAATTATTTGACCATTTGGAAAGTTTATATAAATCGGGAACATTAAAAGGTGTAAACAGAGAAAGCGCTATGTTTGAGAAAGCTATTGAAAAATTAAAAGAGCAATATAATGATGGTAAAGACAATGAAGCTAAATTAAAAAAAAGAATTGTTGATTACATATGTATTAGTGATGCATCAGAGGAGAAATTAACTGAAGACAATAGGTTTAATGAATTGTATGTGGAATATAAGGGTGAAAAATGGACAATGTACGAAATGGATTCAAATATTGAAGAAGCATTATTTGTTAGTAAGCTAATAATGAATCTATCTCCAAAAGACTTTTCAGATAATAACTATTTTTTTAATGAGTTAAATTCTAAAGCTAAAAAAGGGGATGTGGATTTATCTGGAATTTTAGAGGTTTTGAAAGATATTAATTCTAAAGGTAAGGAGATGCCGAATAAGTTTAAGGCATTACTTAATATAGAGGACAAGAAATAAAAGCTTTTTAATGGAATTTAAAACTAGTAATATTAATTAGTTTATAGGGGAAAGTTATACAAAATGGATTATTTCAAGGGAGGTTTTTATATGGAGCAACAATATTTAGAAAAGCTTAAGCCTATGGAATATGCAAATATGCAAGGCGAACAAGTTAGTCGTTTGAGAGAAGTAGAACTAAAATTTAACGAAGAATTTGGAACTGATTTCTATTTCATGGTTATGGAAAAGGAAGAGAAGTTTAAAAGCTAAAAGACACTTAGGTGTCTTTTTTTATTGTACAGGAAAATATAAGTTTTTAACCTTACATAAACCTAATGATTTTAAGTGTTTAGAATAAGTTTTTATCCAAAATGACATTTGTCATATTCAAAAGTAATTTAACTCACTATTTTCATTACCTCTATTAACGTATTATAAGATTAGAAAAGACGGTTGGAGGTATTAAAAAGATGATTGTTGAGATTAAGAATCTTGTTAAAAGATACAAGGATTTTATTGCAGTAGATAATTTAAGTTTATCAATAAAAGAAGGAGAGATATTTGGGCTTCTTGGACCTAATGGCGCAGGTAAAACTACAACTATAAATACTATCTTGGGACTAAGCAAAATAGACAGCGGAGAGGTCAAGATCTTTGGTAAAAGTTTAGATAAGGATGAGATGGAGATTAAGAGGAATATTGGGATAGTTCCTCAGAATATTGCTCTTTTTAATGACCTTAAAGCTTATGAGAATTTAGAGTTTTTTGGCAGGCTTTATGGACTTAGAGGTAGTGTATTAAAATCAAGGGTTGAGGAAGCTCTAGAATTCACAGGACTTTCAGATAGGAAAAAAGATTATCCAAGCAAATACTCTGGTGGAATGCAGAGAAGACTGAATATAGCCTGTGCTATTGTTCATAGGCCAAAGCTTATAATAATGGATGAACCTACTGTGGGAATAGATCCTCAATCAAGAAATCACATACTAGATTCAGTGAGAAAGCTCAATGAAAGTGGATCTACAGTGATTTATACTTCACACTATATGGAGGAGATAGAGGAGCTATGCTCTGATATAACTATCATGGATCATGGAAAGGTCATAGCAAAGGGAACCAAGGATGAGTTGAAGTCACTTATAGATGTTGAAGAAAAGGTAACTGTTACACTTTCAAATGTGAATTATACAATGATTGAGCAGATTAAGAGAATATCAGGTGTTATAGATTGCGTACTTGAGGATAGGAGGCTTACTGTTATATCACAAAAGGGCAGCAAGAACTTGAGTAGGATAATAGATTCAATTAACAATTCAAGTAGTGAAATAGTAGGTATAGATGTTGATAAGCCAAGCCTTGAAGGGGTATTCTTAACCCTTACTGGAAGAAAGTTAAGAGATTAGGAGGGGAAAATGAATATATTATATATAGCCTTAAATACTATTAAACGAAATTTAAGGGACAAGAAAGCATTACTTAGTTCTATTCTGATGCCTATTCTTATGATTATAATACTTGGAACTGCACTTAATAGCCGTTTTCAGAGTACAGAGTTAGATAAGCTTGATATATGTTATCTTAATCTTGATAGTGGCACTTTGGGAAAAGAGTTTGACAGATTCCTTGAAGATGAAGAGATTAAGGAGATACTTAATGTTAAAGTGGTAACTTCAATAGAAGAAGGAGAAAAATTAGTTAATGATAAAAAAGCAGTTTCTCTCTTACTTGTGCCACAGGATTATTCGGAAAAAACGGAAGATGGAAAAGAAGCTACTATTGAAATTTACAATACAAAATATGCTGATTTTAAAAATACAATAGTTGAAAATATAGTAGACGCCTATAATTCTGCTGGTAATACAATAATGGCAATAGCTAAGCTTAATTCAAGTAACAGCCTTAGCTACACCAGGTACAAGGCAGTGGATGAAAGTGTACTTTCTACTGAAGGAAATTCTCCAAGAGGCATAGATTATTACGCCGTAGCCATGCTTGTTTTAGCAATAATGAGTTCTGCAGGCTTTGCTGGTGATGTGATTTCAGAGGATTATTTTTATGATGTGTCTGTGAGAATCAAGTCAACTCCTATAAAGTCTTATGAAAGATTAATAGGAAAAATCATTGGCTGTGTTTTTGATATATTTATCAAGGCAGTAATTATCATAGTCTTCAGTAAATTTGTTTATAAAGTAAACTGGGGAAACAACTTTGGAATGATAGCAATTATTGTAATAAGCGCCGCAGTGTTTTCTACTGTATTTGGAATGTTTGTTGCTATGGTTGTGGGGAATGGAAGCAAAGCTTCTGGAATATTAAATATCTTAAATAATGTTTTTACTTTTGGTGCAGGTGGATATGCGGTACTTTTGACTAGAGAGTTAGGTGAATCTGTGATGATGCATCTTTCACCAAACTTTTATCCTCAAGCAGCTTTATTCAACGTAATATATTCAAATAACTACAGTGTAAATATCCATTTCTTTAATACTTTTGGATATATTTCAATGCTTTGGGCCGCTGCAGTACTGTTATTTATAGGTTTTATAACAGTTGAAAGGAGGAGAGTAAGATGACAATCTTCATTGCAAATTTAAAAAGGATATTTAAGAGAAGATTAAATAGAGTGATAATATTTGGTGCACCAATAGTTTTTGTAATTATTGCTTTTTATTTAGGTACTAATGGAATCAGTGTAAATGTAGGAATTGTAGATAAGGACAATACAGAGTTTACTCAGAGTTTTATAAAAGGGCTTCAGGGAAAAAGTGATGTAGAGATTATGAATGAAGATATTATGAAAACATCTATTATGAATAAATCCCTAGCCTATGGCATTGTGATAGATAAAGGTTTTACAGAAGATATGTTAAATGGTAAGGATGTGAAGCTTAAAACCTACAGAGCTGACGAGGTAAACATAGCTTCTTCCGTTAAGTTATATATAGAAGACTATATTAGTGCAGCTAAGAATATTTCTAATAATACAAAAGGAAATAAAGAATTATTTTACTCTGCGATGAAGGACTATGAGAAGGGTAAGTTTAACACTGAGAAAATTATTATTGGAGATAATGGTGGAGATGGTCAAAAAGAAAAGATTGCTTTAGGGCTATTAGGTTATACTATGCTTTTGCTTGCAACTTTCTCAACTAATCTTATTCTTGAAGACAAGAAAAATAATACCTACATCAGAATGTTTGCTTCACCTCTGAAAAACCTAAGCTATATGCTGCAAAATATTTTAAGCTTTTTATTTGTATTACTTGTACAAATAAGTGTGACTTTTCAGTTCATGACAAGGATATATAAGGTTCAGCTTGGAGCATCTGAAATAAATATGTATCTTATATTTGCACTTTATGCTGCTACCTGCGTTGCGTTGTCCCTTGCCATAGGAAGTATTTCAAGAAATGTTAAACAAGCTGCAACTTTAGGAATGGTTGCTACAACTTTAATAGGCATGCTTGGTGGTCTTTTCTGGCCCAAGGAATATATGCCTGATGTACTACTAACAATAGGAAAGTTTACACCAGCATATTGGCTTACAGATGGTATAGATAAACTACTTACTAATTCTTCAATAACGTCTGTAGCTATGGAACTTGGAGTGCTTTTATTATTCACAATAGTATTTTTCATGATCTCCTCCTGGGGGAAGGTATACTCAGAAAATGTTTAATGAAAAAAATTTCCAATACCTGTATAATATTATTATGCAGGTTGTTTTTTTGTTTTTATCAAACGCTAACCGCTTCTGGTGAGAAAGTTTAAAATGTAAGTTTTAAAATAAATCAATGAATCTATTTTAATAAGAAGAGAACTTAAAAGGTGAGGAATATGGAGTATTTAATTAGGATACTAATTTTTGCAGCAGTGATAGGTAAGTTTATAATTCAAGGAAGTGCATCGGCTCTTGAGGTTTCACTGCTTCTTTTAATAGCTGCTGTTAATATATTTAAGCATAAATACAAGGTCACTTGGCAGATTCTTATAGTAGAAGCTATAGTTATAACCTTAGGATGTTCATACAGTTCTAATTTTACCTTTCTATATGCCCTCATTGCATATGATGCAGGAAGTAAAGACTTTAGGTATTTTGCTTTACCCATAGCATTACTCGCTATTTATTTTTCAGGACCTAATAATAGTATTGAAGTATTAGTTCTAATCTTTATGGCTTTCATAGTTGGAAACCTTACTTTAAAGTTTAGAGATAATATAAGTTCTTTTAAAGAAACTTATGATAATGAAAGAAGATATAGGTATGAGCTTGAAGCTGCAAAGCAGAAGCTCTTAAACTCAGCTAAAGAGGCGGCTTATATCGCAGAAATTAGAGAGAGAAACAGGATTGCAAGGGAGATTCATGATACCGTGGGACACAGTCTTGCAGGTATTTTACTTCAGCTTCAGGTAGTGCAAAAACTTAAGACTAGGGATATAGAAAAGTCCGATAGTCTTCTTGAGGACTCAATCGTACGATTGTCTGATTCCTTAGATGTTATGAGAAATACAGTTCATAACATCAGGCCAAGCAGTCCACTGGGGCTTGAGTATATAGAAAGCATTATTAATAATTTTAATTACTGCACGGTGAACTTTAAACCTTCAGGAGATTTTAAAAGTCTTCCCGCAAATGTTCTTGAAACTATAAGTTCAGATATTAAAGAAGCACTGACAAATGCCTATAAGTATTCTAAGGCAACTTCGATAGATATTAAAATTGATGTTATGGATAAGGCTGTAAGAGTATACATAAAAGATAATGGAGAAGGGTGTGCAAGCCTTAAGGAGGGCTTTGGTCTAATGGGTATAAGAGAAAGGATCAAAAATCTTGGAGGTAATGTATCCTTTAGCGGAGAAAATGGTTTTATAATACTTTATATAATTCCACTTGAAAGAGATAAGGGGGAAGAATTGAATGAAGGTAATAATAGTTGATGATGACGGCTTAATAAGAGACAGCTTAAAGCTGCTTATAGATCTTGAAGCAGACATGGAGGTAATAGGTACAGCAAAAAATGGTATGGAAGCTTTTGAACTTTGTAAGGTAGAGCATCCAGATATAGTACTTATGGATATTCGCATGCCTATAATGGATGGAGTCCTTGGTACTAAACTTATAAAAGAAAGCTTTCAACATATAAAAGTAGTAATGCTCACTACCTTTAAAGATGATGAATATATAAGAGAAGCAATAATTAATGGAGCTGAAGGATACATTCTAAAAAATCAATCTTCGGATAGCATTATTGACAGTCTTAGGACTGTATTCAAAGGAAATGCAGTGTTCGAAAAAGATATAATTAACTCAATCACAGGGATGCTAAAAGAAGAGAAGAAGAATAAACCTTCAAGCTTTGGACTGTCCGAAAGAGAGTTTGAGACTTTAGCTTTAATTGCTGAAGGAATGTCCAACAAGGAAATAGCGGAAAAGCTTTTCTTGGGCGAAGGAACAGTGAGAAACTATATAACTAATATTCTAGAAAAACTAAGCCTTAGGGATAGGACACAACTGGCTATATTTTATTTGAAGAATTTTTAGGGATTATGGGATCAATTTAAATATAAGAGAGTAGTATAAATACTATTTAAGTTAGTGTTTATACTGCTCTTTTTGCTTTTATATTACAGTAATCACCTATAATGTTGTTTGGTTTTTCTATATATTTGAATATTTACAGATGTATGGTATATAATTAGGTAAATGTATAATTAAAGAGTAAATTTGGATTTTTTACAGTGACATATCTATTCAAGCTATTTATGAGGGGAGAAGTGTATGGAGAAGAGAATTGCAATTGTTACTGGAGCTAGTGGTGGTATCGGAAGAGAATTTACAAAGTTATTAATTGAAGAAAAAGTAGACGAAGTTTGGGCTATAGCTAGAAATAAAGAAAAGCTAGCAGCTTTAAAAGATGAATTAGGGGATAAAGTAATTACTATCTCAAAGGATTTATCTAAAACAGAAGAGTTGATTTCCATAGGTAAAATTATAGAAGAACAAAAACCGGTTATAGCATTCTTAATCAATAATGCTGGAATTGCAAAGATGGGAACTTATGATGAGTTTGCCATAAAAGAAATTGAAGATACTATTAAGATAAATTGCAGTGCACTTGCTATTCTATGTAACTTGTGTATTCCATATATGAAAAGTGGAAGTAGAATACTTAACATATCCTCTGCATCATCCTTTCAGCCCTTACCATATCTTAATTTATATGCGTCAACAAAGGTCTTTGAAAGAGCTTATTCTAGAGCATTGAATATAGAATTGAAAAACAAAGGTATTACAGTAACTGCGGTATGTCCGAGCTGGGTTGATACAGAGTTATTGCAGAAAGAAATAAACGGCAAAAAGGTAAAGTTTGATGGTATTGTTTCAGCAGAAATGGTTGCAATAAAAGCTATGAAAGATGCAAAGAGAGGAAAGGATATGTCAGTTTGCACATTGTATGTAAAGTACCTGCATTTCCTATCTAAAGTGCTTCCACAAAAATTGCTTATGAATGCTTGGGTTAAAAGAGTCCAAGAGTATATTTAGAAATAGTGAAAGTACAAAGGTTTTGTCAGTGAATCAAATAACGATTTGAAAGGTGAGGACTGAATTAATGATTAACTATAAGGAAATTGACTCATCCATGCTTGAGTCAATAAAGGATATTTACAAAAAGGAATCTTGGAATGCTTATTTGAAAGATGATGAAAAACTAAGAAGAGCATTTGATAATTCATTATATATCCTTGGAGCCTTTGATGATTGTAAGCTTATTGGCTTTGTTAGATGTGTTGGAGATGGAGAACATATTTTGATGGTACAAGATTTAATTGTTGAACCAGAGTATCAAAAGCAGGGGATTGGTACATATCTGTTCAAAACAATAATGGAGAAATACTCAAAGGTAAGAATGTTTATGGTTGTAACTGATATAGAAGATATTGTAGATAATAAATTCTATCAATCCTTCAAACTTAAAAAGTTAGAGGATATGAACATGGTAGGATATATTAGATAGTTAATTTAGGAAGGTGTATAGATGAGAAGAAAAGTGAGCGACAGTTTTAAGGATAAGTTAAGAAAGATACATTTGATGTCCATGGCATTTGCATTAATTGCAATTACAGTTATTTTGTATATGGTTGCAGTTGGCTCAGCTGAGCAGTTAAAATATGTTTTTGTGTTTTGTATGGTTATAGCAGTATTTTTCTTTATATGTGATGTAATATACAACTATGTAATAAAGTTTCTTGAAGAAGGGATTTCTAAAGGATTAATAATTAATATAATAAGAGAGATATTGGTTTTATTGATTATTTTTCATTTTATATAGTCAAATTTATGCTTTAGAGAGAAGGGTGAACATTGATAAAGTTAAGAAATACTGCCAAAGCCATAATAGTTGAAGATAATAAAATATTATTTGTAAAATATCTTTCAAAGAGAACTGGAATTGTATATTATGTTTTGCCTGGAGGTGGACAAGTAGCCGGGGAAACATATGCAGAGGCGTTAAAAAGAGAATGTCTGGAGGAACTTGGAGCAGAAGTAGAAGTAAAGGACGTTGCACTTGTTAGCGAGTATATTGGGAAAAATCATAAGTTTGCTGATTTACATTCTGAAATACATAGAATTGAATGCATGTTCTTTTGTGAATTAAAAACACCACTTGATTTATCAAAAGCTACTAATATTGACCCTGACCAAATAGGATTTCAGTGGTTAAAGCACGAAGAGCTTAAGGAGAAGACAGTGTATCCTGAGGCATTAAAAAGAGTTTTTGATGAACAGGGGAATGTTATATCTCCATTATATTTAGGGGATGTGTTTTAAAATGGATATAGCAGTTTTATCTGATATTCATGGCAATTACATTGCACTAGAGCGCTGCCTTGAATATGCATTTTCAAGAAACATCGATACGTTTATATTTCTGGGTGATTATATTGGAGAATTAGCGTACCCAGAAAGAACAATGAAGATATTATATGAGATTAATGAACGATATAAATGTTATTTTATAAAGGGAAATAAGGAAGATTATTGGCTTAAATATAATGCTGAAGGTGAAAAGGGCTGGAAAGACAAAAATTCAGCCAGTGGTTCATTACTATATGCATACAACTCTCTTACAAATAGAGATTTGGAATTTTTTGCTAAACTCAAGTCGGTAGGAGAAATAAAATTTGGTGAGGTGCCAGAAATCACAATTTGCCATGGTTCACCAGAAAAGATAAATGAAAAAATGTTACCAAATGATGTGAGAACCATGAAAGTGATTAATAGGGTAAAAACACCGATCATTTTATGTGGACATTCCCATGTACAAAG
Organism: Clostridium fungisolvens; assembly: GCF_014193895.1. NCBI lineage: Bacteria > Bacillati > Bacillota > Clostridia > Eubacteriales > Clostridiaceae > Clostridium > Clostridium fungisolvens. The sequence goes on from NZ_BLZR01000001.1 coordinate 1,746,023, forward strand.
GAAGATAGTGCATAATGATAAATGTGTTCTAAATCCTGGGGCTGTAGGGGTATCTCTTTTTGGTGAAGGAAAGACACAGTTTTTGATATTGCACGGAAGTGATGGAATATGGTCTGAGGAATTTATAAGTCTTCAGTATGACACTTCGAAAGTAATAAAAGAAATGCATGAAGCTAAGCTGTACGAACATGCGCCTTTTTGGAGTAGGGTAACTGAAAGTATACTTCAAGGAGGAAATATATCTCATAGCAGAGTTTTATCAAGAACAATGGAGATATGTAGAGAAGAAACTGGTAGTTGTGTTTGGCCTGATATCCCTGAAGAATATTGGGAGAAGGCCGTAAGAGAATTAATACTTTGAGTTTTGATAGTGATTGTAATAATGATCTACATGAAGTAGTTTAGATATACGAACTAAGCACATCTATATCATGCTAAGACAATAACTAATATAAAAAAGAGGGTAAAGAGAATGGATTATGAAATTATACATTTACCAAAAGATAAATGGAAGGGAACTATAATACCTATAAAGTATACAACAGATAAATATTACGATGTTACAGTAAATAAAACAGACAAAGGATTTGCTATTGACATAGAAAAGAAAGATTTTAATGAGCCAGTAACTCATTCACCTGAAGAATGTGATTTCCCAGATAAGTTATATCAAGATCACTGGGAAAATGCTTATGCTTGGGGAGTAATGGTAGACGATGAATTAATTGCTACAATTGAAACTGATGAAGAGTTATGGTCTAATCGTCTAAGAATCACAGAACTTTGGGTATCAGAGAAATATCAAAGGCAAGGAATAGGTCATGCTTTAATTGAAATGGCAAAAGAGCAGGCAAGAAGAGAACGTCGCCGAGCTATTATACTAGAAACTCAGTCTTGCAATGTTAATGCAGTTGATTTTTATCAGCATGAAGGCTTTACATTGATTGGTATGGATACATGCTGCTACAGAAATAATGATCTAAAAAGAAAAGAAGTAAGGTTAGAGTTTGGATGGTTTCCAGAAGAAAAGAAAAGATTAAACCGTGAAGAAGTTGAAATTAGAATGGAGACAAGAGATGATTGGTACAATGTAGAACTCATGACACAGCATGCATTTTGGAACAAACATCATCTTGGATGTGACGAACATTACCTCGTGCATAAATTACGACAAGATAAAGACTACCTTCCTGAGCTTAGCAGAATAGCAGTAAAGAATAGGGAAGTAATAGGATGCATAATGTATTCAAAGGCAAAAGTTATAGATGGTGAAAGTACACATGAAATCATAACCTTTGGACCTCTTTGTGTAGAACCTAAATGGCAGGGCTGTGGAGTTGGTGAATTGCTACTTCGGGAAACAATGAAATTAGCCGCAGATAAAGGCTACAAAGGAATCGTAATTTTCGGTGAACCAGAATATTATCCTAGAATAGGATTTAAAACCTGTGACAATTTTAATATTACAACTGCTGATGGAAAAAACTTTGATGCATTTATGGGATTTGAACTAGCAAAAGATAGCATGAAAGATATTAAAGGGAAATTCTACGAATCAGAAGTTTTTGTAGATCTTCCAAAGGAAGAAGTAGAAGAATACAATAAAAAATTCCCTAAGCTAGAAAAACTAAGATTTCCAGGACAGTGGGATTGATAGGTTTATAAATTTAAGGTCTTCTAAAAAACGGTCAGTAGATTTAAAATAAAATTAATCTACTGACCGTTTTGGTCTAAAGAGTTCCTATGTCGAAACTTAATTTATACTTGTTTGAAAATCCCGGCTTCTGGGGATTTTCAGGCATGTATAAATTAATAGTTGAGCTAAGAACTCTATAAAGGATTCCTATATTAAGGAGAATATTATGAATCAAGCATATTTTCAGTTACCATCAGATAAACAAAAAAGGTTACTCAATTCTGGATACAAGCTATTTTCATCATATCCCTATAAGAAAGCTTCGATGATTGCAATTGCTAATGAAGCTGATATCTCAAAATCGTTACTGTTTTATTATTTTAAAAATAAAAAAGAATACTATCTATTTTTATTTGATACTGCTGTTGATTTTGTTGATGAACTTAAGGGAAAAAGTATTAATAAGGAAATTAAGGACTTTTTTCAGCAAATAAATAAAACTATAGAACGTAGAATGGAAATCATTCATGACTATCCGTATTTGTATAAGTTTATCACAAGAGCATATTATGAAACCTTTGAAGATATAAAGCTTGAGATAGATAAAAAGAAAAAAATAATGCTGCAAACTAAGGAAGAGGAGATATTGAATATTATCGATTATGATAAATTTAAAAATCCAAAGGATGTAGAAATACTGTTTGATATAGTTCTCTCTGTTGCAGAAGGATGTATGCGAGGACTGGAAGATTTAGATATTTCGAAGATGCAGGAGAAAATAAATGAGTTTAAGGTTATGATGAATTGTTTGAAAAAATATTATTACAAGGAAGAATATTTGACTAAGCTATAGATGAACCACTTCGTAATAAAATTTATTATTTTTAAATTCTCTCACCAGAATCCGTGAGAGTTTTAAAAATATATTTCGGATCGAATTGGTTCATCTTTATAAGGGGAGTTATGTATGGAAAATCAAGCTAGACATTTGGTATTCAAAAATATTAATTGTGATATTCATTATTGGTATAGAAAGGGAATGACCAATAAGTGGGTGTTGTTTTTTCACGGAGCAGGTGTTGATCATGAAATGTTCAATGAGCAATTTAAGGCATTTGATGATACCTACAACTTAATTGCATGGGACTGTCGAGGTCACGGTTTGTCTAGATTCGAGCAAGGACAAAAGTTTCAGTTTAAAGATATGATTAGCGACTGTAAAAAACTATATGAAATTTACAACATTGATAAAGCAGTTCTTATAGGACAATCAATGGGTGGCAATCTAGCCCAGGAGATAGCTTACTATTATCCAGAGCTAGTAGAAAAATTGGTACTTATTGATTGTACCGAAAACACAGGAAAACTCACATTTATAGAAAAATGTTCTCTAAAATCTAGTAAGTTTATATTTAACTGTTATCCCTGGAAGCTGCTTATAAAGCAGAGTGCTAATGCTTGTGCAAACAAAGAAAGTGTACAAAAATATATTAAGAATTGTTTTGAAAGGATTGATAAAGAAACCTTTATTGATATTATGACAGATTTAACAAAATGTCTTCATTATGATCCAGAATTCAAGTTTAAAAATCCTGTGTTATTACTTTGTGGTTCAGATGAAAAAACAGGCAATATTAAAAAGATTGCTGAGCCGTGGGCAAAAAGTGATAGCAATTGTACACTTCATTTTATCGACCATGCAGCACATAACTCCAATCAGGATAATCCAGAGATGGTAAATAAATTGATCATTGACTTTATAAACGTAAGTTTCATTACGAAGTGATACATCCATAACAGATGAAATTAGGAAAGGTATTAATTTTCAGTTTTAAGTTAGATTATAAGCATATATATGGGACGATTTAAGTGTAAACAGTATTAATTCATGGAACTTTTACTATAATCCAGCATAATAATGTTAATATAAAGTAGTAAATTATTGTAAAAATTGAGATTGATGAGGATGGAAATAGTAAATGAAAAACAAATGTGTGTTCATAATAAGTTTAATTATAATGATAATTTCCATATTATTCATGTGTGTCAATCGGTTTGTGGCTCCACTTCAAGATCTAACTTTAAGAATTTTAGGTTCCGTAATGCTCGTTAATATATTTGTTTTAAGCTATAGTGCAGTAAAATTAAAGAGTAAAAATTAATATGGTGTACTTATTAAAAGCTTAATGTAGAAAAATGCACCATAATTGATTTTTTAGTGAAAGTATAGACACTCCTCTATAATATAAACCCACGACGATATAGTTTTGTATTGTCGTGGGTTTTATTGCATATATTAAATTAGCTTTTAAAAATAGATTTCCGATCGAAGTTTTATTATAAAAATACTATCTTCTAGACGTGAACATCTCAATACTAGGCATTACATAAGGTAATATATTATGTGAAAGTTCTTTGGCTGAAACATGTCTCCCTTTACTATACCAGTAGCTAGTAGCTCCATATATTGAATTACTTATCATTATGGATAGTAAATCTAAATTTTCTTGCTCGATTACACCGAAGCTAGTAGTGTTAGTTAACATAAGAGCAATAAGTTCCTTAAGTTTAAGCTGTGTTTTATTATCCATATAAGAAGAAATTGATTTATAAACCATATTACAGTGATTGCTGATATTCTCATGATAGCTGCACATAGCCACTATTAAAGTTTTTAGTGTATCTTCATTTAACTGTACATCAGATTGAAATTTACTAGATATCCCAGAGGAGAAGGCTTCTGAAAGTAACTGATCTAGAAGAATATACTTATCCTCAAAATGTGCATAAAAGGTGGATCTATTTATATTAGCTCTCTCTACTATATCTTTTACGGTTATTGCTTCAAAAACCTTTTCCCTTGTTAAGGAAAGAAAGGCATCTTGTATTAAAATACGAGTTCTAGCAGCTCTTGGATCTATTTTCTTAGTTTCAGGTGTCATTTGTCATACCTCTTAATAAAATGTTTCTCCATCATTTTTAATACTTTGATGAGTTAACCGACAGAACTTAGGTTTTGTTGGTTGAACTAGCTTCTTATCGATATTATTATAATAACATGCAGAGACTACTTTGACAACACGTGTTGGAGATGTGGCATTGATATTAAAAGCTATAAGTTTAAATGGATATCCGGTTCAATTATCTTAAAATTATGTAAAAGGAGCTAGAATAACATGAAATTATTATTTGATAAAACAAATATAGGAAAGTTAGAATTAAAGAACAGATTTATTAGATCTGCTACTGGTGATGGCTTTATTAAGGGTGGTCACCCAACAGAGGAAATGTTTGCAGCATATGAAGAGTTAGCTAGAGGTGGTGTCGGAACCATAATAACAGGCAACGCTAAGATAACTGATTATAGGATTCCGTTCTTTGATATGCTTAGTATAGAGGATGATTCTTTTATACCTGAACTAAAAAAATTCACAGATAAAGTCCATGCTTTAGAAACCAATATCATACTACAAATTGCATATTTTGGTTCGCTAATTGGGTCAGAAGAAGGGGATATTTTAGGTCCAAGTGCCGTACCGAATCTTATATCAAAAATCGTACCTAAGGAAATGTCAAAGGAAGATATTAAATATATACAAAAGGCATTTGCTACCGCAGCACTAAGAAGTAAAGAAGCAGGTTTTGATGGTGTACAGCTTCACGCAGCACATGGTTTTCTTTTGAGTCAGTTTTTAACTCCATATTATAATCGTAGAACAGATGAGTATGGTGGAAATATCGAAAATAGAGCTAGAATGATTATAGAGACTTGTAAGGAAGTAAGAGAAATGGTAGGAGAAGACTATCCAATTCTAATAAAGATAAATGGTAGTGATGCTATAGAGCAAGGGATGACTTTTGAAGAATGTAAATATGTTTGCAAAAAGCTACAAGAGGTTGGGGTAAATGCAGTGGAGATAAGCGGCAGTTCTCATACTTTTAAACCACAACAAGAAGCATACTTTAAGGATTATGCTGCGGAAATTGCGAAAGAAGTTGATATTCCAGTTATCTTAGTTGGAGGAAACAGAGATTATACAGCTATGGAAGCCATATTAAATGAAACTTCTATTGAATATTTCTCATTCTCAAGACCATTTATTGCTGAAAGTGATTTTATTAAACGCTGGGAAAATGGAGATACAAGCAGAGTAAAATGTGTTTCATGTAATGGTTGTAACAGACCAGAAAGTATGGGAAGATGTGTATTAAAAAAGTAGAATAAATTTATAAATAATTGTTTTCAAGATTAATATAGAAAATAAAACAAAAAGATGTGCCATAAGTTAGGAGCTTAATGGCACATTTTTTAGTGTATGCAATTATCCTTAAAATTAAATAGATTGATACTTTTTAAATAATATAATAGAATGTTTGAAAAGTATTAAATTAGGAGGAATAATTATGTTGTTAGAACAATTAAAAACTAGAAGAAGTATTAGAAAATATGAGCATAAAGAAGTAGAAAAGGAGAAAATAGATATAATTCTTAAAAGTGCTCTACTTGCACCATCATCCATGTCAAGAAAGCCACTACAATTCATAGCTGTTACTGATGCAGAATTGCTTCAAAAACTTTCTTTGTGCAGAGAACCAGGTCCTCGTTATTTAGCAGATGCACCTTTAGCGATTATAGTTATAGCAGATAATACTGCAAGTGACGTATGGGTTGAAGATGCATCCATAGCAGCAACTTTTATGCAATTGACAGCACATGACTTAGGACTTGGATCATGTTGGATACAAGTAAGAAAAAGATTCCGTACAGAACAAGAGACAGCAGAGCAATATATTAAAGAATTAATGGAGATACCTGAACAATATAGTGTTCAATGCATTTTATCTATTGGCTATCCTGGAGAGGAAAAAAAGCCTTATGAAGAAGGGGCTTTGAAGTATGAAAAACTTCATTTTAATAAATTTTAAGTTTAGGCTATGTTAAAGAATAATGTTGATAATATGCAAATTATTAGGGGAACTTTTTAATAAGTTCCCCTAATAATTATTTTTAATCTAAATATCCAACACCTATTAATTTATGAGCATCTTTACTTACATAAAAAATCATATTATTGGGCATTGATCTACTGTTTGTAGGGAAATCAACTAAATATACTTCTTTCCCAATATAGGATTTGTCGTTAATAATCCCCATGTTTTCATTCAAGGTTATTGTAGAAAGTTTACTATCTTGCCAAGTTCCATTTATTCTCTCTTTACTTTCTGAAGTTAATTGCTCAAATGCAAGCTTTCTTATATCATCTGATGTTTTACTTGAATTGGTTTGGGTTCCCGGTGAACTTGACACGTTTTGTGACGAACACGCAGTAAATATACTTGCAAATAACAGTAATGAAATCATAATTGAAATTATCTTTTTCATATCTAATACACCTCTTATAACGTTCTATTTATTTATACGGTATATTTTTAAATTAGTTCAGTTTATCTTACAGTTATCCCTTTCTTCTTTTAGTTTTAGGTTATCTGTTTTTTATGTTTACAGAATTATTTATTAAAATATAAATTTCTTTGTATATCATCATTTCCAGCTTCAATAGTTTCTTTACAATAAGAACATTTAGCATTAATTAATTCTAAAGATCTTTGGAGTTCTACCATTTCTTCTTCAACAGCTTTTTTTCTTTCAAGTAGCATTTTATATAGATACGGAAAGGCAGATGAGTTAAAAAACTATTACAGATAAAACTTTACTGACAGAATATATTATAATAAGAACAATTAGGTAAATAGGTTGATTAAGTTATGATTAGAGTATGATGTTACGCTCTTGAAAGACTTTTTTAGCTGTAAAGATAGCGTTAAGTACTTTTGGAAATCCAGTATAAGGTATGCATTGTAGAAAAGTTTCTACGATTTTGACTGGCTCTATTCCTGTATTTAAGGCTCCATTTATATGGACTTCAAGCTGTGGTTCACAACCACCAGCTGTAAGTAAACTAACGATAGTAATCATTTCTCGCTCCTGTAGTGATAAAACAGGTCTAGAATAAATATCACCAAAAGCAAACTCAATTATATATTTTCCGAGATCTGGTGATATATCTTGTAGAGATTGAATCACTGCATCGCCACCTTTTCCATCCACAGCTTTTAAATTTTCCATTCCTTTTATAAATCTTGTATTATCCATAATAAAACCTCCCTATGTAGTTGATATTTGAAGAATATCACTTCAAGTATGGTTGAAGTCAATGAACAAATTATGAATTATAGATATAGAAATTCTAATGAAATATAAATTGATGATATAATTACAGATAATGGTTAAATCCATTTCATATGTATGAAAGAAGCTAGCTATGTGAGGTGTGAAATGACAATTGGTGAATTTTCTGAGTTAACCGGTATAAGCTGTTCGGCATTAAGATATTATGAAGATAAAGGTTTGATCAATGTTGAAAGAGATGCTGGAAATAGAAGAATTTATTGTGATAAAGATGTTGAATGGGTGAAGTTTTTACAACGCCTTAAGGATACGGGTATGCCCCTAAAAGAAATGAAGCATTACTCAGATTTGAGATACCAAGGGGATTCCACAATTTCAGAAAGACTTGAGATATTAGAAAAACATGAGATTTATGTGGAGAAGCAAAGAAGACTCTGGGAAGAGTACTCTGAAAATCTAAAGTCTAAAATTCTATGGTATAAAAAGCAGCTTTGATTTTATTGATTGCAAAGGAGATTGAGATGGAAAACATATTGACAGTTAGGTTAATTATTAGAAAGTTTGAACACAATGATTGGAAGGATTTATATGAATACTTGTCAGATAAAGAAGTAGTTAAATTTGAACCGTATGATATTCATTCAGAAAATCAGGCTAAAGAAGAAGCGATTAGAAGATCAACAGATGAGGCTTTCTATGCAGTTTGCTTAAAGGAAAATGGAAAGTTAATAGGAAACTTGTATTTAGCTAAAGGAGATTTTGATACCTGGGAATTAGGCTATGTGTTCAATAGTAAGTATCAAGGTAAAGGTTATGCCACAGAAGGTGCAAAGGCGCTACTTGACTATGCCTTTAAAGAGTTAGGAGCAAGACGTATTATAGCCATGTGTAATCCAAAGAATGATCATTCATGGAAATTGCTTGAACGCTTAACTATGAGACGTGAGGGTTTGCTTTTACAAAATATCTATTTTAAAACTGATAGGAACGGGGAGCCTATATGGCTTGATACTTACGAATATGCCATATTGAAAGAAGAATGGTGTAAGTAGTATCTAAGTAAAAGTGAGCTGTATAAATACTATTTAATGTAGTGTTTGTACAGCTTTTTTCATTTCTACACAATTACCGTGTAAATCTATAGATATACAGTTTTACTATATATTTGAATATTTGTGGGGAAGTAGTATATAATTAAATGAATGTATGATTGGAAATTACGACTAAATATACTTACTTAAATAATTTGCAGATAAATAGTGATTTGTGGGTTTGATTAGATTTTAGGGTGTTAATACTAGGGGAACAGGAAGAAGGTGAATGGATGCAGGATATTTTTAGAAAAGATTTTCAAGGAGTTTTCTATCCTTCAAAAACAAAAGAAAAGGCTATGATCGTTGTAAGCGGAAGCGATGGCGGGATTAAATGGGCAAATGAAATTGCCTCGGTGTATTCTGCTCATGGTATTTCATCACTTGCTGTTGCATATTGGAAAACAAAATACACGTCTAAAACTCTTGCAATAATTCCCATAGAAATTATTCAATCCGCTGTGCTTTGGCTCAAGAACAATGGTTATTCAAAGGTTGGTATGTATGGCATTTCAAAAGGTGCAGAGCTTGCTTTAACTTCGGCGAGCTTAATCCCCGAAATTGAATTTGTTATTGCAGTTTCACCTTCTTGTTGTATTTTTGAAGGAATTGCAATGCCAGCTTATGCTAATGCTTCCAGTTGGACTTGGGGCAGTAAACCATTGCCATATGTTTCTTTTCATAATATTTCAGTAAGCATAATAAAGAATATTTTAAGAAATCATGAATTTGGCTTTGTAGAACAATACCTTGATGTTCTTGAAACAAATAAAAATGAAGAAAACACAATCAAAGTTGAAAATATAAACGGTCCTATACTCTTGTTATCGGCAAAAGAAGATGCCCAATGGCCTTCTGCTGAAATGGGAAAAATGATTTGTGATAGGCTCAACAACAAGAAATTTGCATTTTCATTTCACCATGAAATCTTTTATCCTGCCAGCCATATATTATGTCCCGTAAAAACTAAAATGGTGCTTGCGTATCGTATTGAAAGACAGTACAAAAAGGAATGTGAAGTGGCAAGAAAGCAAGCGTTGAAAATGTCGTTAGATTGGTTAGATAGATTATAAGTATAAAAGAGAGCTTGTTAAATTCCAATTTAAGTTGGAGTAATATATACAACGTAGCTTACGTAATAGGTAAAAGAATTATGTAAAAGCTCTGATATCAAAATCCCCTCAAACCATGATTCTATGAGTAAATTGTTATAAAGTTTTCTTTTTAACTTTTAAAAAATTTTTAAAGTTCTATTGATAAATATTAAAAAAGTTATATTTATATAAATTTAAAAAGTTATATTGTATAGAAAAACTAAGAAACGAGGAACAACCAAATGAATGAAAGAAACATAATTATGGAAACAAAGAAGCCCAATACTGTAAAAACTTTATACGAAGATTTTCTAAACCTTGGGGTAAATAGCTCTGATATAGTATTAGTCCATTCTTCTATGTCCAGCATGGGTTGGATTTGTGGTGGAGCTCAGTCTGTGATAACTGCCTTGAAGGAAGCGGTAGGCAGTGATGGAACCATAGTAATGCCAGCTCAAAGTGGGGATTGGAGCGATCCTTCAGGCTGGGAAAATCCACCTGTACCAAAGGAGTGGATACAAATGATTTATGATAATATGCCAGCCTTTGATCCAGCGGTTACGCCGACACGAGGAATGGGACGCATTGCAGAATTGTTTAGAACAGTACCAAACACAATACGCTCAAACCATCCTCAACGATCATTTAGTGCAAATGGCAAGGATGCAGCATATATTACTGAAGATCATCCGCTTACTCCTCAGTTTGGAATAAAATCGCCTCTAGGTAAAATGTATAACCTTAAAACAAAGGTTCTTTTATTAGGAGTGGGCTATGATTCTTGTACAAGCTTTCATCTTTCAGAAACTTTTATAAAAGAAATGCCAAAGGAAAGACTTGGTACTGCAATATTGGAAAATGGGCAGAGATGCTGGAAGTGGTTCGAGGATTATGCTTATGACATAGATGGCTTTGAACTAATAGGTAAGGAATTTGAGGGGAAATATAATGTACAAATAGGAAAGGTTGGCAATGCCGATTGCAGATTATTTGATATGAAGGAAGCAGTTGATTTTGCTAAGGAGCGGCTAAGTAAGTATAGATTTAATAAGTAGTATATCAAAATTGGGGGAGGACTGTTTTGAGTAGATCAATCCGTTATGCAAGCATGAAAGATTCAGATATTCTAGGCAAAGTTCATTCGGAATCATCACAAGCAGCATTCAAAGGTATTATTCCAGATGATGTTTTAAATGAAGTTTTTTCTATTGAAAGAAGAACAAAACGCTTTGTAAGTGAATTAGAAGAGGGTTCGCCAAGGACAGCTATCATATTTGAAGACAATGAACCAGCTGGAATACTTTCATTTGCAAAATGTAGATATGGTAGTAATGATAATTCGTGGATAGAGATTTGGAGGGTTTATTTAACTCCAAGATATTGGGGAAGTGGCGTGGCGAAAGAGTTGATAGAATGGGGCATCAACGAAATTCAAAAAGAGAATTTTGTGAATATAGAACTTTGGGTGTTAGAAGAAAATATACGAGCAAGACATTTCTATGAAAAAATGGGTTTTAAACATGATAATACCTTTCAAATAATTAATATGGGGAAAGAACTGAGAGAACTACGTTATATAAAAATATAATTTTGTTAAAATCAATTTTTGAGGATAATTAGGAGATTAAGAGTTATATGAGAATAGAAGCGAATGGAATAGTAATTAGAGCCTTTGAAAGAAAAGATGCTGAAAATCTTTATAGGATAGTTAGACAAAATGATATATTAAGGTTTATGCCTGATTGGTCTGAGGGCAAAGATTCACCACAATCATATTTTAATTATATAGATTGGCATCAAGCTAAAAAAGACTCAATAGATATTTATGAAAATAAAAGATATGTGATAGCCTTAAATGATACAGATGAGATGATTGGCATGGTAGGAATGGGACTTGAAGATACATTAAATGAAGTTGAAATAGCATACTTTATGTCAGAAGAATATCAAAGAAAAGGTTATACAGTAGAAGCCGTAAATAAATTAGTGGAGTGGTGCTTTAAGGTATCAAAGATAAAATATCTTATTTTAACTATTGATTGTGCAAATGTAGCATCCTGTAAGCTTGCTGAAAAGTGTGGTTTTGAATTGTTTGAAAGAAGAACACCTATAGGTCATAAGCAACCTAACATGGAAAGTGATAGTTATTTTTACTATCGTAAGTATAGATAAATTCCAACAATTAATGATTATTATAGGAAAGTAGGAGAGTTTATGAGAGCACCATTTCAAGTTTTAGTATTTCCTTATCATATTAATGATAGAGATATAGAATATGCCATATTTCATCGTAGTGACTATGATTGTTGGCAGGCTATTTCTGGTGGAGGAGAAGATGGAGAAACCATAATCGAAGCTGCTAAAAGAGAAGCATGGGAAGAAGCAGGAATTCCTATGGATTCGCTTTATATTAAGTTAGATACAGTTAATTCAATACCTGCTGACGAGTTTGCAGCCAGTAAGTATTGGGGAGAAAATGTATATGTTATACCAGAAAATTGTTATGGAGTTGAAATTACAGATAAACAATTTAAAATTTCACATGAACATACAGAATATAAGTGGATGAGTTATTCTGATGCTATTTCATGTTTAAAATATGATGGAAATAAAATAGCACTGGGGGAACTTAACAAAAGGCTAAATAAGAAATTTTGAGAGGGTGTGAGTTGAATATGGACAAGGTTTATTTAGTATCTCCTTCAATAGAACATAAAGAAGCATATATTGAGATGATGGTAGAATGGGAAGAAGCAAAAGGGCATATATATCCAGGTGTAATTAGAAGAAAAGGGACGGATTATAGCAGCTGGTTAGAGACTTTAGAATTATATAGAAAAAGAGAAACGTGTCCACCTCACCTTTCACCTTCTGATACTTTCTTTTTGGTAAATGAGAATAATAACTTACTTGGTGCAATTAGTATAAGACATTACTTAAGTGAGCAACTTCTCAAATTGGGTGGACATATAGGTTATGGTATAAGACCTACCCAAAGAAGAAAAGGTTACGCAACCGCAATGCTAAAATTGGCTCTTGAAGAGTGTAGAGATATGGGAATAGAGCAAGTTTTAATAACCTGTGATAAAGATAACATAGGTTCATCAAAAACTATAATTGCAAATAAGGGTGTCCTTGAAAATGAGATAGTTGAGGACAATGGAAATATAGTTCAAAGGTATTGGATATCGATAAAAAAATAGTTAATTAAATAAATATATTATGGTTAATAATGGAAATATAAAGATTATTTATATAATCTGAAGACAAATAAGAATTTATTAAAAAACTAAATGGAGGTTTGATTATGTACTATGAACAAGCTAGGAACTTTATTTATAGGAATGCTAGGCCACTTGATATAGCAAGGTGGAAATATCTGTTTGAAAACGGCAGTAAGGAAGATGTTCTAATATCATTAACTGCGTACCAAAATGAGGATGGTGGTTTTGGAAATGCACTTGAGCCAGATTGTTGGAATCCTAATTCATCTCCAGTTCAAACCTGGGTTGCCACGAAGATAATTAAAGAGATAAATTTGGAGGATAAAAATCACCCTATTATACAAGGAATATTGAAGTACTTGTCCTCGGGAAAGGACTTTGATGGACATACATGGTCAAATACATTGGCTACTAACAATGATTATCCACATGCACCTTGGTGGAACTTTGAAACTTCTCAGGAAATATCATATAATCCTACAGCATGCTTTATTGGTTTTATATTAAAATTTGCAGATAAAAATAGTAAACTCTTTGAACTTGCTTGTAGTCTTGTTAAAGAAGCCTACAATTATTTTAAAATACATTTTCCTATGGATTCTATGCACACTGTTTCTTGCTTTATTGAATTGTATGAATATATAAAGAAAAGCTCAATGAATGATCTTTTGGATATAGAGGAATTTAATACATTACTACACCAACAGATTAAGCATGTTATAACATACGACACATCAAAGTGGGCAGTTGATTACGTATGTAAACCATCCTTATTCATAGGCACTAAAACAAGTGATTTCTATATGAATAATAAAGAAATAAGTGATTATGAATGTGAGTTTATCTTAAATACTCAAGAACCAGATGGTACATGGGCTATCACATGGTCATGGATAGATTATCCTGAACAATGGAACATTAGCAAAAACTGGTGGAAATCAGATTTGATTATAAGAAATGTTAGATATATTAAAGAAATTCGTGGCTAAATTCTAGTTTTTAAATCAGAATAGGTAAAACGTGAGAATTTATGGAGGGGAATAGCATGGTATTAGAAACTCAAAGATTAATTTTAAGAGAAATGACACAAGCTGATTTTTCGATGCTTTGTAAAATCATGCAGGATAATGATGTAATGTATGCTTATGAAGGTGCATTTAGTAATGATGAGGTTCAAGTATGGCTTGACCGACAAATTGAACGTTATAAAGAATATGGTTTTGGTCTATGGGCGGTTGTTCTGAAAGAAACTGGCATAATGATAGGACAATGTGGGTTAACAATGCAAGATTACAACAGCAACAAAGTAATGGAAGTGGGTTATCTTTTTCAAAAAGATTATTGGCATCACGGATATGCAAGTGAAGCCGCTATTGCCTGTAAAGAATATGCCTTTGATAAGCTAAGTGCTAAAGAAGTATATTCTATTATTAGAGATACAAATATACCGTCACAAAACGTAGCAATACGAAATGGAATGACTTGTATAGATAAGTTTGTCAAGCATTACCGAGGTGTTGATATGCCTCATTTTCTATTCTCTGTTAAGAAAATATTATGATATAAGCTCGGCAAATTCTAATTTTAAGTTTATCAATAAATAGAAATTTATTGGACAGTTTAGATCTAAAAATAATTAATAGCATAGGAGGTGTACCTTTTATGGACAGGGATGAAATACTAAAAACCAATAAAACATATTGGGACTCAAATGCAGATTTATGGTTTGGCACTACAGCGCTTCCAGAATACGGAGTTAAATTTGTGACAGAAGATGATTTGCATTTGTTTGGAGATGTTTCGGGTAAAAAGCTATTGGAAATATGTTGTGGCAGTGGCCACTCTTTAAAATATCACGCTGACAAAAATGCCTCTGAATTGTGGGGAGTAGATATTTCTCACAAGCAAATAGAAAATGCTGATGGTTATTTAAAAGAACATGGATATACAGCAAAATTTATTTGTTCTTCTATGGAAGCAGATATGGACATACCAACCAATTATTTTGACTTCGTTTATTCAATATACGGAATCGGTTGGACAACAGATCTGCAAGGCGTATTCAATAAGATAGCATCTTATCTGAAAAAAGATGGCATATTTATATTCAGTTGGCATCATACCTTGAATTACTGCGTGGCTTGGTCATGCAGCCAACGCAAAGATGTTATAGAAAATGACACCTTGGTTTTTAACAAAAGCTATTTTGATGAATCATATTTCAGCATGCCAGTTGATGGAAGAAAAATAATATTATGCAACCGAAAAATATCAACATATATCAATGCTTTAGCAAAAGCAGGGTTTGTTGTTGAACAGATGGTTGAGCAATCTGATAAAGAAACGATGGAAGCGGTTGGAGAAGTTAGCGACAAAACAAAAAAAGCAAAGATGCTGCCGATTTCTTTTTGCATTAAGGCGCGAAAATTGTAATGTGAGTTCCGTACAGTACGATCAAAAGGGAAAGATTTCAAACTCCAATTTAAGGAATTTGAGTGTTTGCCTACACTTTGGGATGAATGGAATCCCTGTCAGATCTATGTGATGTCTCTTTAATAAATAGTAATTTTGTCAGTGGTTTTATTGGTTCAGTTTACAAATGTGAACTGAAGATTATTATGTAATTGGTGGTGGAAGACATGGATAAGCATATTGAAAAAATTCAAAAGTATTTACATAATGGGAGGGCTGAAGATATGGATAATCGCATTGAAAGACTTAGAAAGTATATTGATGAAATTCTACTAAATATGAAAGACACAGAAGAAAGAAGGTGTGCTTACCTCCATCTTTATGGAGTTTCTCAGGCATGTGCAATGATTGCTCTCAAAAGAAATCAAAATGTTGAACTCGCGACCATGGCTGGTATGTTACATGATTTACATTCTTATAAGACTATGAATACTGAAAATCATGCTGAGAAGGGAGCCGTTTTGGCACGTCAAATTCTTGAAGAGTTGTCTTTGACAACTGAGGATGAAACAGATTTAATATGTTCAGCTATTTTAAACCATAGTTCAAAGGCGATTACTCATTCTTCATTTGATGAAGTATTAAAAGATGCAGATGTTTTGCAACATTGTTTATATAATACGCTTTTTCCTGTGATGGAACATGAAAAATGTAGGTATCAGAAATTACTAACTGAATTTGGTATTTTGCAAAACTTATAGGCATAATACGAAGTTAAGCAAATTTCAATTTGATAGCTTATAATCCGAAGATAATTAGTAATTTGAATTGCCGATTATTTATGTTTTAGGAAGTGATATTATTGGATGTGTTTATATATAATCGCATAATGATTGTTGGTAATAATGGCAGCGGAAAAAGCTTTTTATCTAAAAAATTGTCTCTTGTTACGGGTTTGCCACTGGTTCATCTTGATGTTGAGTACTGGCGTCCTAATTGGGAAAATCCAACGAGAGAAGAATGGATAAAGAAAGTAATGGAGCTTACATCAAAGGAAAGATGGATAATAGATGGCAATCATACGAGCACAATGGAGCTAAGATTTAAAGCGGCTGACTTAGTTATATTTCTTGATATAAATCGTTTTGTATGTTTGGCACGCGTATTATTAAGAAACGGTAAAAAACGTTCTGACACACCCGAATATCTCGAAGAAAAATTTGATAAGGCATTTTTACATTTTTGTAAAGGTTTATGGAGTTTTTCAAAAACTCGTAGACCTGTTATAACTGATTTACATAAAGATTATCCCGATAAACCGTTTTTTATTATTCATAGCAGAAGAGAAATGAAAATGTTATTAAATCAATGGAGTAATGAAAAAGCTAAATATATAAATCAGGCATTATAAGAATAACACAAAGCTGACAAATAGCAATTTGGGGGAGATAATAAAAATGGCAATTCATAATATCGATAAGCTACAACCTTGGGAAGCACTTCTTAAAAAAATTGCCTTTGCTCAATTGGGCAATATAAAAAGAAAAAGGATATTAGATTTTGGTAGTGGTACTGGATTTACTGCAAATTATCTTGCACAGGATAATGAGGTAGTTGCTATTGAACCGTCAGAAGAGGCAGTAAAAGATAGATACTGCGATTATGAGTACCAACAGATTGTTGGGAGTATTAATATATTAAGAAAAATGGAAAATGAAAGTTTTGACATTATTCTTTGTCATAATGTTTTGGAATATGCTGATGGAAGAGAAGAAATTGTTAATGAATTTTATCGACTATTGAAACCAGAAGGTATACTCTCAATTATTAAGCATAACAAGCAAGGACGAGTTATGCAGATGGTGGTTCTGTTAAATGATTTTGAAAAAGCTCATATGCTGCTGGATGGTAAGGACGGCACAACTTCTAATTATGGTACAATTCATTATTATGACGATTCTGATTTGATATATTGGTGTAAGGAATTTAAAATATGTGAAACATATGGGATTAGAACATTTTGGGATTTGCAACAAAACCAAGATATTCATAAAGATGTGGAGTGGCAAGAGAAAATGGTAGAGATTGAATTGAGAGTTGCTCATATTAAGGAATTTCAAGATATAGCATTTTTTCATCATTTGATTTTAAAGAAATAGAATCCTTGAATAATAAAGACAAATTCCAATTTGTCTTATTAATAAAAAGAAATACACTTAAAATAATTAAATTTAAAAAACAAAATTAATCATAAAATAAAATATTGAGAAAAAGAGGTATACCATTTGGAAAACTTAGTCTTATCAGTGATTATCTTTGTTCTAATACTTGTATTGATACTAGCATCAATTAAGCATTTAAAAAACAAGTACAATACTAAGCCATCTACCAGAAATATTCTTATAGTATCAATATTATCGATCTTGGTTGGTTTATTAATATTAGGCTTGTGGAGTTCAGGGTTAAGATTTACACCCTTGCAAGCTTCGAAAGCTAACGATTTTATAAAGGCTGATAGTAAATTCTTAAAAGAAATAAAAGTAGATGATAGATTTCTTCATGTTTACTATAATCGAACTGAAAACATATACAGGACTACTATTACAAATCATGTTGGATTTCTTTACAAAAGTAATTTTTCAACCTATTACTATCCACATGAAGAAGATATGGTGGTAACCTTAGGTGGTAGTAACATTCAAACAAAAGACGGTTATGAATCGGTTCTATATATTGAAAATAAAGATCCACAAGTAACGGAATTTGTAGTACTGGATTGGGATGGAAATTATGTAAGCAGGCAACCGGCTGAATCAGGAGAACCTGTTATTCTTCAATATAAATATTCAAGTAGTGGAAGTGCAGCCAGCTATAAAATTTTAGCTTTGAATAAGGATTTAGATGTTGTTTACTACTATGGCTACCCAATAAACACTAATCATATAAGCATTGATGATTATAGATGGTATGTAATGAAAAACGAGAAATTAGACAGTAAATTTGCAGCAAAAATTAAATCAGGTAACTTAGTTACGAACTATAAAATTGATACAGTTCTTAAAGATATAGATGCCTTTGGGCTTAATACCTTAAATATTCCTGTTGTTATAGCTATAAGCAACCTTTCATCTAGCGATATGTCAATTGATAAAAATAGCGAAGAACAGGCGATAAAACTAATAAAGAAATTAAGAGGTAAAAACATAAATATAATACTTGAACCATATCCGTGGATAGCTAATGGCAGTAAGCCTGAGACAGAGTGGAACCCTAAGGATATCAATGCTTTCTTCAACAATTGGAAAACCAAAGTACTAAAGCCTCTAATTGACGATATTGCAGTGCCTTATCATATTGAGTGCTTTAATATAGGTTCGAGCTTCACCAAAATTGAAAATTATGAAGATCAATTCTGTGAAATGATAGACTTTGCGAAGAGTAATTATCAAGGTTTAGTTACTTATAGAACAAGTTGGTGGATAACAACTAATTGGAATGATCCTTCAACTAAAAAGATTGAAGATAACTTAAAGTCAGCATACAACAAGAAACTCAATAACAAACTATTTTCAAAGCTAGATTTCATTTCTATTGCTTCTTACTTTGAACTTACTGAAAATGATAAAAACACCGTGGACAACCTGGTTAGCGCTCTCCAAAGTACTCAAAGATACAATAGAAAGCAAAATGTAAAGCAAGAGATTAAAAACTTTAATACAAAATGGAACAAACCAATCTTCTTTGGTGAATTAGGCTTCCCACCAAAAGATAAGGCATCAATTGAGCCATGGAATCCATATCAAACCTACAAATGGAATGATAAAGAACAAGCTAATTGTTTTGAAGCCTACAAAACTGTATTTGAAAACGAGCCATGGAATTTAGGATTTTCAATTTTTGCAATTGGAAGTAAGGAATCTGACAACAACTACTATCCAAGTGATGATACTATGGAAATCATAAAAGGCTGGTATTCGAAATAGGAAATTATAGAGGTGTAACTTATGAGCATATGTAGAACAAGAAATTTCATTTTAAGGTTAAGTAGTATAAATAATGATTTGAAAGGTTGATATAGGGTGACAGAAATGGATGATAGCAGTGAGCTTATTTTAAACTTAGATAAGCTACATACAACTGATTTAGGAGTTGTTAGAATTAAGAGAAATCTTTCTTTAGATGTAGAGGATATTGTTAGATGGTGTAGAAATAAAATTCAAAACCCAGATGCTTCGATAATCAGAACGGGCAAAAACTGGTATGTAGATATAGATGATTGTGAAATAACGGTAAATGCATATAGTTATACAATTATCACGGCACATAAAATAAAAAGATAAACTAGATTTCAATTCAAATTTAATGTTTATCAATAAGTATATATGCGAAGAAAGGTAAATATGTATGGAAGCTATCTATTTTTATCATGTAGTAACAGAAAAGCCAATGAAGCTAGGGCAAAAAATATTGTTTGATGAAAATAATCACAATGGTGTATATAATAGAGTCATGACTTTTAAGAGAATAGTAGAGGGTGAGGATGTTCATGGAGAGATTGCTGATCTTATAAAGTCAGATTTAGATAAATGGGGGAAGGTTGCATATAGAGAATTGGCTCTAGAAGAAGTGCGTCGTGAAGAATACTGTAATTATCCATCACGATTAGCATGTTTATACACCTCTAGAACACTAGAAGAAGCAAAGAAATGGGCTCAATTTTTTAAAAATGCTGGCCGTGAAGTATATTCAATTGTTAAACTAAAAGTACAGGGCAATGTATTTGATGGTGATGCATGTAACTGTTTTGACGGAACAAAAAATAAAGAAGATAATAGTGAAAAAGCACGGCATTATTGGGGACTGGATATTGAAAATCACAATCCTGTTATTGAAACTTTAGTTGACGGAGAAATAACAGTTGATGAAATCATTGAGGATTTTCAAGTGACATAGATTTGATGCTATACTTATAGTAGAAAGTTTGAGTAATATAGTGTAGTTATTAAAGTAGTATTTTTAGTAATCTAGATTACATTTCTATATATAAAAATAACTATGAGTAAAGAATATATAGTTTAATGTATTGTAGTGCTTATATTAAACTATATATGTAGAAATAAGATGAAAAAGTGTAGTTAATTTAATTTTTTTATAGTTAGGAGTGGAAGTGATTCGATGTACTGGGATAAATTAAAAATTGTATTCTTATCAGAATTGGTCAGTAGCAATGATGGATCAACAAATTGTCAAATAGCGAATTATATTTTAAGCCATATAGAAGAAGTTAAGCAATGTACCATCAGTGAACTATCAAATAAGTGCCATGTGGCCAATAGTTCCATTAGCAGATTTTGCAAAGAAATGGGATTGAATGATTTTACGGAGCTTAAAGATTTAATTAACACAACATCCTTTCATTTTGATTTGTACTCGAATCATCAAAGTATCAATACACGTTCGTTGGACTTTGTTACAAGAGTTAAAGAGAGTTTGGATTTGGTTTCCGAATCCCTTAATTATGAGGTCCTTAATCAACTAGCAAAAGATATAGATTATTACGAAAAAATAGGAATCTTTGGTCTATTAAAAGCTGAAACAGCAGCGATGAATTTACAAAGTGACTTATTAGTACTTGGAAAGGCAGCCCTGACCAAGGTATCTTTTAAGCAGCAGCTTGAGTATATAAAAAATGCAAATGATAAAGATTTGATTATTATTTTCAGCTATACCGGTATTTATTTTGAGCATACTTTCCCGCGCAGAATACCAAAGCAGCAAACTAAGCCAAAGGTTTATTTTATTACCAGTGATTATAATTCAATGTCAAATAAATATTTTGATGAAGTGATTCGTTTTAAATCCTTGCAAGATTATGCATCACATCCATTTCAACTCCAGTTAGTGAGTAGTTTAATTGCTCAAAATTATGCATATTATTTAACAAAAAAAAAGGTTTAAAAGGCAACCAGCAGATTATCGATATCAGCTGGTTGTTTTTTATTTGAATCAATAAAAATTGAATTTCCTAAATTAGGAAATTTATAGGGAAAAAAAACCGAAGTAAGTATAATCAAAGTATAAACAAAACAAATAAAAGAAAGGAAGATCAAGATGAAAAAAATTGCAGTATTTTTAGCTGAAGGATTTGAAGAAGGAGAATCTCTATTTGTAGTTGATATTTTAAGAAGAGCAGGTTTTCAATGTGATTCTGTAAGTATTGTTGGAGAAATGGTAAAAGGGTCTCATGATATAGTTGTAAAAGCTGATAAAATCATCAGTGATGAAATTAAAGATTATGACATGATAGTTTTACCTGGCGGAATGCCTGGTGCAGCAAATTTAAGAGATGATGAAAGGGTAATCGAACTGGTTAGATATTTTGACAAAGCTCCGGAAAAATTTGTTGCAGCTATATGTGCGGCACCAATGGTTCTTGAAAGAGCAGGAATTATTAAGGGGCGTACTATTACCTCATATGTAGGAGAAAAATATACTACTCTTTTAAAAGAAGCAAATTATGTAGAAGATATTGTTGCAATAGATGATCACTTAATCACCAGCAGAGGACCTGCCACCACATTACCTTTTGCTTATGCATTAGTAGATGCATTAGGGGGAGACAGTAACGTTTTAAAACAAGGTATGCTTTACAACATGGTAAGAGAGAGCGGTTTTTAATGGATAAGATGATGGGGGAAAATGGCTTAATTAAGAGAGTTTTGATGCTGGTTTTTGGAATACTAATTTCCTCCTTTGGTATGGCGCTGCTCATAAAAGCTAGCTTAGGACAAAGTACAGTATCTGGAATCAGTTATAATATCTCATTAATTACAAAAATGAAAACCGGTACAGTTGTGGGGATTATTAACTACATATGCTTTGTTGGACAGATTATTTTATTAAAGAAGGAATTTAAACCTATACAAGCAGTACAGTTAGTTGCTACAACATTTTTCAGCAGTGTCTTAAATATTTATTTATACAACATTCCTTTTATTGCGAATACCACTATTGGCAATTATGGATTAAAAGTTGTTGTATTGATGTCTGGTATAGTATGCATGGCTTATGGAGTAAGCTTAATGATGGTAGCAAATTTGACATTTTTACCTTTCGAAGGCTTTTGTAAGGCTATTTCAACAAAATTAAATAGACCATTTGGGACAGTAAGGGTATATGTAGATGTAGCTTTTGTAATTATTTCACTTTGTATAATATCTATATATAAAATACCTAATATCTCTGTTCGTGAAGGTACAATTGTTTATACGTTTTTATTTGGAAACTTAACAAATATTTTTATGAAATCAATGAAGAAGAAAGTAGTGGAAGGATAACAATGAAAAAAGCTGCATAATTTGGCTGTAGGAAAATAAAGGTGCTAATGAGAGGATGATTGAAAATGAGTCTAATTAATTCCATGCAAAGTGTATTATGCATTCTGTTAATGATATCAGTAGGTTACTTTTTTAGCCGCATAGGATGGTTTAATGATGGAACAGCAAAACTCTTTTCTAAAGTTGTAGTCAATATAGCAGTACCTGGCTATATGATTTCAAATTTAATATCCACCTATGATAGGTCAAAACTTATTTGTTTAGCCGGGGGAGTATTAATACCTTATACATCCATGATTATATGCTATGTATTAGGTACATTAATAGCCAAAGCTATTAAACTGCCTTCAAACAGAAGAGGAATATTTGCAGCTACCATATCAATTTCCAATACTCTTTTTGTTGGGTTGCCTGTTAATGTGGCACTTTTTGGAGACAGTAGTATTCCCTTTGTATTCATTTACTTTATAGCTAATGTAAGCTTGTTCTGGACTATAGGGGCTTATGGAATAAGCAGAGATGGTGGAAGAGAAGGCCATATTTTTTCAAAAGAAAACCTTAAAAAGATGGTTTCTCCGCCTTTATGTGCATTTATTATTGCTGTTATATTGATTTTTGTTGAAGCCAGCTTACCCAAGTTTCTTAAGGATACCTTTAAGTATATGGGGAATATGTTGACACCTTTATCAATGTTGTATATTGGTATTACTATATACAATATTGATTTTAAGGAAATGAAATGGGACAAGTCGATGTCACTTATAGTGATTGGACGATTTGTAATTTCTCCGCTGCTGGTATTTTTTTTATGCTCTTCTGTAGTAATGCCAGTGTTAATGAAAAAAGTATTTATCATTCAATCTGCAATGCCGGCCATGTCTGTAACCTCAGTACTTGCTGAAGCTGGCGGTGGAGACCATAAATATGCTGCTATAGTTACAACAATGACCACCATTGCCACCCTACTTTTTTTACCTATATATATAATATTGTTGAGTAAAGTTTAATTGAAAATTAAAATGAAATCCTCCTAATTGGCTATTTTTGAAATCGGGAGGTTTTATTATTTAAGGTTTATGTTTTTATTATCTAATTTTTTATTTATAATTATAGATGTACCACTTCGTAATAGAATTTATATTTTTAAATTCTCTCACCAGAACCCGTGAGAGTTTTAAAAATATATTTCGGATCGAAGTGGCTCATCTTTAGATGTACCACTTTGTAAGAAAACTTATTATTTTTAAATTCTCTCACCAGAATCCGTGAGAGTTTTAAAAATAGGTTTCGGTTCGAACTGGTACATATTTATAAGTAAAAGGAAGAGTTACAAGTTTTCTAAAAATGTGAGAGTAGTATCAATAAGTAAATTTGACAATTGATTACATAAAAAAGAATCTATATATATTTAAGACACAATTTTATTTTATGATGAATTGTCAACAAAGTAATTAACGGGTTATGCACAGTAGCAATAAATCATAGATCACATAGATTATATGTAGTCTATGTATAAAATAAATCAGTGTATAGGAATGTACACTAGATACTTTGAGGAGGTATAACTTTATGGAAAAGTATACAAGAGAAGAATTAGAAGAGGCACTAAAGGTTATAGTTTCAACTATTAGTAACTGTGAAAAAATGCAGCCTAAGTTTGCTGAGGGCACTTCACAACACACACTACTTAAGAATAGGATAAAAGCACTTTATATCTCAAAAACACTAATAACAGCTGAAGATATAACTGACAAATATACAAAAGAAGAACTGATAAAAGCACAACCACCTGTAGCTTCAATCATCAGCAAATGTGAAAAAGCACAGCTAAAACTTTCGGAGGGCACCGCTCAGCACACTCGCCTTAAGAAAATAATAAAAGCGATGTATATTTCGAAGGCATTCATAACTGATGAAATTAGTAGAAGAGGTTAAAATTTAGTCTTTATTTTCCACGAAGGAGTAAAGCTTTATGGATAATGACAAAATTTATGAAGAGTGGTTTGTATATGCAAAAAGAGATTTGGAATCAGCTAAAAAAAAGGTAAGATAGAGAAATAATCTATTTTACCTTTTTTATTATTTCAATACGATTTAAAATGAGGTCTACATTTAAATGTTTAAAAATATAGTATTAATATTTTTTCTTGTAACAAAATAATAATAATGATAAAAATGTAATCGCTTTCTTAATGTTTTAATAGAAATACATTAAGGATAATTAACAATATTTAACATAATATGGAAAGAAAATCACTGTAAATTTCTGTAATATGTATTTTAGGAGCATGTCCAAAATATACTAGAATAGGATGTCCACTAATTGGATATTCAGAAACTAGGAAAAGTAGGGGGAGAAAATGTTAAATTCTATCAGAAAAGTTAAGGGATTTATTACTCTGGCATTGTCTACAGTGATGACATTTAGTATGATCGGTCCGATAAATGTCATGGCAGACACCACTAACAAAAGTGAACAAGCTATCAGTACAAATGCAAATAGTCAGCTTTTAGCAGCAGGTAACGATAAGCTAACACTACAGATCCTTGCCACATCAGATAGTCATGGGAGATTTTTACCTTATGATTACGCGATAAATGCAGCGGATACTACAGGTAGTTTAGCTCAAGTTTACACTGCAGTGAAGCAGCTTAGAAGTCAAAACCCTGACAATACTATTCTTATAGACAATGGAGACACAATACAAGACAATTCAGAAAGTCTATTTATCAATGGGGCATCAAATCCTATGATAGATGCCATGAACATCATGGGATATGATACTTTAACCTATGGAAATCACGAATTTAATTACGGAGTTCCAGCATTAAAAAATGTTATGAGTAAGTTTAAAGGAAAAACTCTTTGTGGTAATGTTTACAATAAAGATGGTTCAAGACTTGCAGCACCTTATACAATAGTTGAAAGAAGTGGAGTTAAGGTCGGAATAATAGGTATGGTAACTCCAAATATAACTAGATGGGATTCAGTTAATCTAGAAGGTTACAAGGTAACTAATCCAATCGATGAGACAAAAAATGCAATAGCAGAACTTAAAGCCCAAAATGTAGATGTTATAATTGCTTCAGAGCATATGGGAGAGACTGGAGAGTACAATGAACCAGGATCAGGAGCAATAGATGTGCTTTCTCAGTGTCCTGAAATAGATGCTTTTATAGCAGGTCACTATCACTCAAGAATAGCTGGGGATTATTATTATAATAATGCGATTTATACTTTAAATAATAATGCAGTTACAGCAACCTTACCAGATGGAAGCACAAAAGCTTCAACTGTAGATGCTTACAATGAAGCTAAACAAAAAGGAACTGTAATAGTAGAACCTAATAAATGGGATAAGAGTCTTTCACAGATAAATATAAGTGTTACAAAGAATGCCAACGGAAAGTATGTTATTGAAAATAAAGGAACTGATATAACTACTGCAATATACGATATGGCTACAAAAACTGCGGTAAATTATCAGCCTGATGCAGACTTAACTGCAGCACTTCAATCTTTTCATAAAACAGCAATCGATGATGCTAACACACCAATAGGAACTTTAAAGGGTGGGGATTTAGCTCCAAAGGATGAAATAAAGGGAATTAGTGATGCTAAGCTTAAGCCAACAGCTATGATTGATTTAATAAATAAAGTTCAAATGTATTACGGTGAGAAGATTGCAGGACACAAGATAGATGTATCTGCTGCAGCTATGTTTAAAGATACTCAAAATATAGCAGAAGGACAAATAAAGAAATGTGATACAGCAAATATATATCAGTTTGATAATACTCTATATGTATTAAAGATAACTGGTGCACAGCTTAAAAAGTATATGGAATGGTCAGCAAACTACTATAATACCTTTAAGCCAGGGGATTTAACTGTTTCTTTTAATGCTGCAATACCAGGTTATAACTATGATATGTTCTATGGAGTTAAGTATAAAGTAGATATATCAAAACAGCCAGGAAGCAGAATAGTTAATTTAACTAAAGCTGATGGTACTGCAATAGGTGATTCAGAAGTATTATACATGACTGTAAATAACTATAGAGCAAGCACTCAGCTTACAAAAACAGGTACTGTTTATTCAGCAAGTGATAGCTTACCTGTAATCATCGGTCAATCAGAAAAGACAAATGGTCTAGGTGATGGAAGAATAAGAGATCTTATAGGAAGTTATATTCAAAATGTTAAAGGCGGAACTATAACTCCAGAATGTGATAATAACTGGAGCTTAACAGGTTACAACTTTAACACTTATGAAAGAGGCTTAGCAGTTAAGTATATAAATAGCGGTGCTATAGCTCTTGCACAATACAACGGTAAGGCAATTACTATGGATGATGTAAATAAAGCTATGAATCCAAATGGTGATAAGATAATAGATGTAGTTTCCTTCAATGACTTCCATGGAAACTTAGCAGAAGACACAAGTGCTAGCGGAAAGAACCTTGGAATGTCAAAGTTTGTTGCTGCTATAAATGAATACAAGTCTGCAAATCCAAACACAGTAGTTGTTTCAGCAGGAGATAACTATCAAGGAAGCGCTATGTCAAACTTAACTTATGGGGCACCAGTTTCTGAAATGTTAAAACAACTTGGAGTTGTAGCTTCAGCAGTAGGTAATCATGAATTTGACTGGGGTATAGATAAGATAGCTCCTTGGGCTAAAGATGGAAACTTTGATTTCTTAGCTTCAAATATCTATGACAAAAAGACTGGTGAGCCAGTAGCATGGGCAAAACCTTATAAGATGGTTACAGTTGATGGAGTAAAGATAGGTTTTGTAGGAATAACAACACAAGAAACTGCATTTAAGACTAAACCTGACATCGTTGCAGGATTAGAATTTAGAGATCCAGCTACTTCAGCTAAAGTATGGGCTGATAAGTTAAAGAGCGGAAGCCTTCCAGAAGGAAAAGCAGATGTGGTTATAGCACTTACACACATAGGCGCAGCACAAGATGCAAAGGGAATTATTACTGGAGAAGTTGTAGACACTGGTTTATGCAATGTTGACAGTATAGATGCTGTAATAACATCACATACTCACAATCCAGTAAGCGGCTATGTAAATAACAAACCTGTGGTTCAAGCTTATTATGCAGGAAGATCCTTAGCTGATCTTTCAATAGTTATAGATAAAAATACAGGAAAGCTAAAGAGTATAACACCAAATCTAGATAGTTTATATAAGAGAAAAGCACAGATAACTCCAGATGCAACTGCACAAGCTACTTACAATAAGTACTATGCAGAGCTTCAACCAAAGCTTGAAAAGGTAGAAGGATATACAGATACAGAATTAACTCATGATAGATACGCAGAAGGCACATCTTTACTTGGTCAATGGGTAACTGATGTTATGAGAAAAGCAGTAGGAGTTCAAATAGGTATAACAAACGGCGGAGGCCTAAGAACTTCTATAGCAGCAGGAAAGATAACAATGGGTAATCTATACGAAGTAATGCCTTTTGATAACACCTTAGTTAAGATGAACCTTAAAGGCTCAGACCTAAAGAGAGTAATTGAAAATGGTATAATGAACACTAGCGTAGGCTGGGTTCAAGTATCAGGAATAAAAGTATACTATGATAAAGATGCAAAAGCAGGAAATAGAATCACTGCAATGTTCTTAGAAGATGGAACTCCAGTAGACATGAATAAAACCTACTCCGTAGTTACAAATGACTTCATGGCAACAGGTGGAGATCAATATGACTTCACAGGAGCACAAAACGTTTATGACACAGGAATTCCAATAAGAGACAGCCTAGCAAGTGCACTAGAAGCACTAGGCACAAAACATTTAGTTGTAAATGATTCAAAACCACTAGTTGCTGGAACAGCACCTGCAAACAACGGTGGCTCAAATAATGGTAATACAAACACTGGCAACGGAGCAACAGCACCAACAAGCTCAACAGCAATATCAAATCTTCCTAAGACAGGATCAACAATAGATTCAAATGTACTTTTAGGAGTTGGTGGAGTTGTAGTAGTACTAGGAGCTGCAATGTTTGTGGTTAGTAAGAGAAAGAAAAATGAAGATGAAGCAGCTTAAGGCTTAGTTAGAAGAAGAGAGACTGCAGCACATTGATGTGAGATTGATGTGCTGTGGTTTTTTGTGTATTTCCACATAAAGCGCATGTGGAGCCTGTTGATAGGATAGAAAAAAAGATAGTCTTATATCAAAGGCTTTGAAGGTTTTTAAGTAAATATTGAAGTATAATTAATGTTCCCTCACCCCAAATAAGTTGAGGGAATTTTGCTTTATGAGATCTAACTAATACGCTGAAATAAGGATATTTGCATAAAACTTTGGAATTCTACAGTTGATAAACAAAGATTGAATTCTTTATTGCCGTAATTATTTATAAAAGTTTTCAAAAATAGTGGCATCAGGGAGTGTTTGGTAGCTCAGCTGAATGATTCGCTCAATGGAAACACCATTATTATCACAAAACCATTTCTGGTACATTGAAATTAAGCCAGAAATGTAATATTCCATGAGAAAATCAACCTCAGCGGCAGTATACTGATTGGTTCTAAAAAAATATTTTATCCAAATAGGTTTAAGGTTTTCTACAATCTTGCGTATGAATTCTGTGTCACCGTGTGGGCCTAATAGCACGATGATGTATTTATTTAGACGGGCAAAAGTCCCCAAAATTGCTTGAAGGGCCTGTGACGCATCAAAGTTATTGGCTTGCTTCACAAGGTGTACCACGAATTCGTCTACTTCATCCAAAATTTGATTTTCAAGCTCGTGCAGTATATCATAGACATCCGCATAATATCGGTAAAAAGTACTGCGATCATATCCTGCCAAACTGCAGATATCTTTTACTGTAATTTTATCAATACTCTTTTTTTCATATAATAACCAAAAGGCATCTTGAAAATTTCTCTGAGTCATTTCCGTTTGCCCTGTTTTTTTCTTCATGGTGAAGCTCCTATTCTTACTTTTTTACCCATTTTAACACAAGAAGTATAGCAAGACAACATTGTGTTAGATGAATCCAACACATAGCTATCCAGTGTTGCTTGATTGGATGTAGATTATTTTTTATAATAAACCTATCAGGGGGGATATTTGATGGCATTTATTTCATTTGAAAATGTGTATAAAGAATACGGCACAACTGACAGTCTTGTACGGGCTCTAAATGATGCGAATTTTTCTGTGGAG
Source organism: Clostridium fungisolvens (assembly GCF_014193895.1). Lineage (NCBI taxonomy): Bacteria > Bacillati > Bacillota > Clostridia > Eubacteriales > Clostridiaceae > Clostridium > Clostridium fungisolvens. The sequence continues at coordinate 1,776,212 of NZ_BLZR01000001.1, forward strand.
CAGGGAGAATTGGCAGTAATACTTGGTTCATCTGGTGCAGGTAAAACTACAGCACTAAATATTCTGGGGGGCATGGATACTGTAACACGGGGCAAGGTTATATTTGATGGCAAGGATATAGCCAACTGGAATGAAGAACAGCTATGTAATTATCGCCGCACTGATGTTGGGTTTGTGTTCCAGTTTTATAATCTAGTACCTAATCTGACGGCACTTGAAAATGTAGAGTTAGCAGCGCAGATTTGCGAAGACAGTCTAGACGCCGCTGAAACTCTTGAAAAAGTTGGTCTTGAAGATCGAAAAGGAAATTTTCCCGCTCAGCTTTCAGGTGGAGAACAGCAGAGAGTTTCAATAGCTCGTGCACTGGCAAAAAGGCCAAAACTGTTGCTTTGTGATGAGCCAACAGGTGCGCTGGACTATGTGACTGGTAAGCAGATTTTACAGCTTTTGCAGGATACCTGCCGCAGAGATGGGATAACTGTTATTATAATCACTCACAACAGCGCAATTGCTCCAATGGCAGATAAGGTAATTAGGTTCAAGAGTGGTAAAATTGTTGATATGAAAGTCAATGCTGAACCTATGAATATTGCAGAGATTGAGTGGTGAGGCAGTGAAGAAAAGTGCATTTTATAAGGATATTAGAAGAACCTTAAAAAAGAATTTGTCCAGATTCATTGCAATCACTGTGATGGCGGCACTTGGCATTGGCGTGTTTTCCGGATTTGCAGTGGGGTGTCTGGATGCCCTAAAATCTGCTGACAATTTCTTTCATAAACAAAACACTTATGACATTAAAATTGTATCTACCCTTGGACTAACTAGGGATGATGTTTTAGCCATATCCAAAATGGAGGGTGTGAGTTCAGTATTTGGCAGTCCAGGTATGGATGTTAAGGTTCAGCAAAGCAGTGGAAGCTTACTGCTGGCAAATCTAAGTACCTTGGATCCAAAAGGCATGAACAAACCTTATGAAATTGAAGGTGCGCTGCCAACTAAATCAGGGCAAATTGCTGTGAACTCTAAATTTATGGAGGATACCGGCTTGAAGCTTGGAGACAGTATTACTCTGACAGAAGATGATAAAGATAAGACGGCTGTTAAGGATTCAGGGTCAGGTGGCAGTGGGAAGGATGACAAAGCTGATTTGGGAATTAATATAGAAAGTGATTCTTCAGCTCCGTCACTAAAAGTGAAAAATTACAAAATTACTGCAATTATTTTAAGCCCTTTGGATATTTCCAACACTAAAAAAGGCATTTCATCTGTGTCCTTCTCCTCAAGCAGCAGTACTTACATGATGTATGCTACGGCAGACTCCATTAAAAGTGATATTTATAGTTCTATTTATGTTACTTTAGATGGTGCTTCAAAGTTAGATGGATATTCTAAGGAATACGAAACACTGGTAGACAGTATAACCTCAAAAATCAAATCTACTATTCAAGAAAAACGACAGAAGGCTAGATACGATGAAGTTGTGGGTAATGCTAATGCCAAAATTGTCAAAGCTGAAGGGCTGCTTAGGGACAAAATGACAGATGCAGAGCAAAAGCTATCTGATGCTCAGAAAAAGATTGATGATGGCTTGACGGAGGTTAATAATGGACAGGCGGAGCTTAAAGCCAATGAGTTAAAACTTTTACAGGGAGAACAGACACTCTCGGCTGCAGATAAATCTGCAAATGAAAAGTTCAACTCTTCCCAAAAAGAGATTGATAAGGGATGGACAGAATTGAAGGCCGGTGAAGGAAAGTTAAGCAGTGAGGAAAAAGCTGCATTGGAACAGTTTTCAATCAGTGAACAGAAGCTTGAGGAAAGTAGTAACACGCTTAATATACAAAAGGCTGATGCAGATGCACAGTTAAAGGGAGTAGTTTCTGTGCTACCAAAAGAGGCGCAGGAGATCTGGAACAGTGTAGAAGTTAAAAAAGTATGGGCAGATATGGTTGCAGATGGTGTTAAGGCAGCTCCATATTTACTAGCAATTAAACAGGTGGAGGCACCAACAAAGGATGAAACCGATGCCTATAATGCTGCAATGGCAGGTCTTAAAGCTGATACTCAAGCTTTTGCTGCAGATTTTATTATGGGAGGAGCTTCTCTTACAGAGGAGCAAATCTCTGGTTTTTCAAGTGTTGCTGTTGCTCAGGGCACTTTGAATTACAGCCAAACCTTGCTTAATGAAAATTCATCGGTACTGGCAACTCAAAAGGCTGCTGCATTGAAGCAGATTTCTGATGCCCGTCAGAAAATTGAGGATAGTAAAGCACAGCTTACAAGCGGACAGCAGAAACTAAATGACTGCAAGGCTGAGGCTAATATACAATTTGCTGAAAAGTATGCAGAAATAAATGAGGGCAAGCAAAAGCTTGTGGATGCTAAAAGAAAACTTAATGAGGCTAAGTCTAAACTTATTGATGGTCAGGCCGAGCTTAATAAAAATAAGTCTGACTACCAAAATTCTATTGCAGATGCCAGACAGAAGCTTTCGGATGCCAAGAACAAGGTTTCAGACATCAGCATGGCGAAATGGTATGTCTGGGATCGGAGCTATAACGAAAGTATTGCAGGACTTAAAAGTGATATAAGCTTCATTCAAGCTGTTACCAAAGCCTTTCCGGTTATTTTCTTCCTGGTGTCTGTACTAATTAGCCTGACCACCATGACTCGCATGGTGGAGGAGGACCGTGGATTAATTGGTACGTATAAATCTCTAGGTTATTCAAACTTACAGATTAGCATAAAATATATTCTCTATGCAGTACTGGCCTGCATAATTGGAGGTATCTTGGGAAGCATCATTGGATTCATTGCCCTTCCTAAGGTAATTGAAGTTGTCACCAGTACTCTGTATGCATTACCAAAGTTTCAGCTGTTCTTCAATCCTTATTATGGTATTGGGGGCTTTGGGATGTTCCTATTGGGTATTGTAGGTGCAACAGCTATCTCCTGTGCTGAAATGCTACGCTATCGTCCGGCAGAGCTGATGCGTCCAAAAGCACCTAAAACAGGAAGTCGTATTTTACTGGAACGCATTCCATTCATTTGGAAACGACTGAATTTCCTAAATAAAGTAACCTGCCGTAACTTGTTCAGATATAAGAAGCGTGCTATCATGACCATTGTAGGCATCTTAGGCTGTACTATGCTTATCGTGCTGGGCTTTGGTGTGAGGGATAGCGTAGTTAGTCTGACAACTGACCAGTTCAATAGGGTAACTGTATATGATGCTATTGTAATGACAGATAATTTGAATACAGTTAAAATGAACACTCTTGCCAATGAGTGGAAGGCATCTGGAAAGGTGAAGGATACACTGCAACTTCAGATTAAATCCTTGACACTGCGAAACAAGAGGGATAGTTTGGATATTACCGTTATGGTGATTCCAGAGGGTTCGGATTTGGGACACTTTGTTAATTTATATGATTCTAAAACCCATAAAGCAATGACCTTGCCGAAAAATGGTATTGTGGTTACTCAAAATGCTGCGAAAAAGCTTGCTTTAACAAGTGGAGACACCGTTTCTATGCAAAATGAGAATAATTTGGAGCGTGATTTTCAGGTATCTTACGTAGCTACAAATTATACAGGTAATTACGTGTATGTCAGTGAAAGTTCTTACCAGGCAGCATTTGGCGACTATAACGGAACCTCTTTCCTGTTGAACCTAACAAATAAGAAAGAGGGGCAGAAGTGGCTGGATGCTTTAAGTGATGATGAGAGAATCCTCAAAGTCAACAGCAGTCAATCAATGATTGATGCATTTAGTGAAGTAAATAATGTTATTAACATGGTTGTTTATCTCTTAATTGGCATGTCAGCAGTATTGGCTTTGACAGTTCTGTTTACCCTGTCTAATATCAATATAAGTGAGCGTGAAAGGGAGCTCGCCACCATCAAGGTGCTTGGCTTCCAGCGTGAAGAGGTATATTCCTACGTAAACAGGGAGACCTTTATTCTTACACTATTAGGTATAATTTGTGGTCTGCCAGCAGGGTTTGGGATCACCTATGGCATTCTGAGCAATGTCAGCATTGCGAATATCGCTTTTAATGTTCGTGTTTCCATGATATCTTATCTGATTGCTGCGGTTATTACGCTGATTTTTGCCTTATTGGTAAACAAAGTCACAAATAAGGGATTGCGAAAAATTAACATGGTGGAAGCATTAAAGAGCGTTGAGTAAAAAATAGATTCCATTATAATCTTTAGATGTTTAAAGGGGTTTAAGTAAATATTGAAGTGTGTTTTACGTTCCCTCAGACTGATAGTTTGAGGGAATAGTTATTTCTTTTAGATGTACCACTTCGTAATGAAACTTATTATTTTTAAATTCTCTCACCAGAACCCGTGAGAGTTTTAAAAATAGACTTCGGATCGAAGTGGTTCATCTTTATTACCAATTTAATAAATCAATGGACTTAAAGGCCGTTGCTTCACTATTAAAGGAGTTAATGAGTTTGGATACAGCAATAAAAAAATCTGAACAAAAAATCGGATACTTAAGTAGTGATGAAGAAGCTATGAGAATCTATTATGAGAGAGAAAGATCTCTTCATGAAAGAGCTAATATGATTAGTTCAGCAGAAGAGAAATTCAATAGTTAACGGAAACATATCAATAGTAAAACTTGTTCACTTCGGTAGCTCCAAGGAATATATCCATCACTTATTAGAATATGGTGTTATCCCATTTGTATATAGACTATCTACTAAGTTAAACAATTCTTCTGCCGATAAATCCTTTCCTTGTCGGATCCAAAGACGAAATAAGGAAAGTGATGTTGATATGTAAAACTCAATCAAATATGGCGTTAAAGAATTATAATCAAGAAAGTTTAAGTCTAATTTATCAAAGGGAATTTCTCTTTTCAACCGTTCTAAAAAATGAACACTTCCATAGTCACCCAATAAGGCCTTGAGTGTTGAGATATGCTCGCTATTTTCCAAACAATGAAGTGCATTTTGGATAGGATCCGTAGCTGCTTCTTTATTCGTCAATGACTCTTTCATAGAATTCAATAAATCAGTTTCAACAAAGTCTAACAATTCGTAAATATCAGCAAAGTATTGATAAAATGTGCTGCGGTTATATCCAGCCTTGCTTGTGATATCTTTAATCGAGATTTTTTCAATGGGCTTTTGACTATATAATTCACAAAAAATATCTATAAACGCTTGCTTTGTTTTCTCTGTGATCTCGGGTTGCTTTTTCATTTTATTCTCCTTTTATGAACAAAAATATCACCCAACAAATAATGAAAAACTGATGGTTGATAAAGCTATAATAAAGATTTACAATCCTATTATACAACGCGTTGTCTTATAATCAAGAGAAAATATTATCAATAAATAGGAGTGTTTTTATGTCAGTAAGACAAAATAGAATTTTAATTTTTGGTGCAGGTGTTATAGGAAGCATATACGCAATCAAATTCGTTGAAGCAGGTATGGATGTTACTATTTTCGCACGTTCTAATAGATTTAAAGCATTGAAAGAAAATGGCCTACAATATAATGAAAAAGGTGTAGTTAAATCTATAAAAATAAATGTCATTGATAAGCTTGAAAATGATGATGTATATGATTTTATTTTCGTTACAGTTCGTTATGATAAATCTGAATCAGCGTTGTTAGCACTAAAAGACAATAAAAGCAAAAATATAGTTACGATGACAAACAATTCAATTGGATTTTCGACCTGGCAAGATATTGTTGGAGATAGACTTTTACCAGCCTTCCCTGGCTTCGGCGGGCAGATTAAAGATGGAATATTGTATGCTCGGATTCCACCAAAGTTTCTAATAGCTACTATGTTTGGAGAAATTAGTGGTTTAGTAACAGAACGTATAGAAAACCTCACAAAATTATTTGAGACAGCAAAACTTCCCTACACAATTAATAAGGATATGAAAGCGTATCTAATAACACATTCAGTATCTGACATCGCATTGTTAGGTGGTTTATATTTTGGGAATAAGACAATTGACGAAGAAACATCTAGAACCAGAAAAACGGCACACAAAATAACAATCACTTTAAAAGCGTATTTAAGGGCAATACAAAAAGCTGGAATATCTATTAATCCATCTATATTTAGAATAATTCTTAAATGTCCAAACTTTATTATGGATTTTTTCTTTATGCTATGGTTAAGGACTAAAATGGTAAAGGATATGATGTTGCCGGATTATGCCAGTAGTGCAAATAGTGAAGTTGTGCAACTCAATAACGATTTATTGAAGTTTTTAAGTCAAAATGGTATTACACCATAAAAAAGAAAATAGATATAATAATATAGTTTATAATTCCTTTATTTCAATTATCAACCAGAAAGGTATTTCTTTTAGCTATTTACTATGAATTTAAAAATGTTATTTTACAATTATACAATAATTCATACTATCCTTGTATTGTGAAGTAAAAACACTGCAAAATTCAATTGTGAATAATGCAGTGTTTTAATTAATCATTGTTTCTTTATTTATGTGATGCTAAACAAGAATAATACGGTATCTTTCTAATATTCGATTTTAAGTTAGGACGTAAGATAATAAATTCTATGTGGTCATTATATTAATAATAATTACTTAGGATCATCAGTATTCATGGCTCTATATGTTTTAAATAATGTACCAACTTTATCCTTTAGATCATAGTATCCTGGATACATCATAATTGTTGGTTTAACCTTAAGGGCATTTGGTGTTCCATTTTCCAGACAGTCTTCATCCGCATATACTGCAATAATTTCTCCAATAAACATCGTAAAATCAAATATAGGAATTGTCTGTATTACTTTACAAAGATAATTTACAGGACATTCTGTTATCATTGGTGCATTTCCTGCATCATCATAAAATGAATCAAATACATTCGATTTATCTTCTTTATTGCCAGAGATGCATCCACAAAGATCAGTCTTATAAATAGATTCAGAGGATGGTATATTTACACTGAAGAATCCATTTTCAACTACACCTGAAGTTGTATAGTGGGAATTTTTCAATGAAATATATAATACAGGCTTTTCACTTACAACGCCATATGCACCTATTGTAGCATAATTTGGTTTTCCATTAACCATGGACCCTGCTAAAACCGTAATAAATGGCCCGAAAGGGATATTTGATATTTTCTTCTTTATCATATTTTTTCTCCAATTCAATTATTTATTTTTTGTAACAATAATAATTATATTGATAAATTTAAAAAAATATAGACTTTTTCTTTTCTACCAGTTATCATATAGATAGGTCACGCCCATAAATAATCTTACAATCACAATAACAAATAAGTGTACTTTAGTACATTACACTCACCTTGTAATCTTTATGCTATCATAATAGCATTCACACATATAATGAAAGACAGCGTGTTTTTTATTATGGTCTTATTCAATTCTCAAGGTATATTAATCTTTTTTTAGTTTCATCAGTTATGTTGTCTTATTTTCACATTCTAACTTAATTATTTACAATTATATAATTATCTTTATAAAAAATTAGGGTATACAGAAATCAAGATTTATATCTATTACTTTAATACTTAAACTCCATTTAATAAAATCTCTATAGTTATCTTAAATATAACTACTCAAACTCTCATATCTCACACACTGTAGCCTGTATGTTTATATATTTTTAACGTATTAACTTATGTATTAAATAAATGTTGGTATTTTATAGCTTGTCTCACTTGATAGCAGTAACAACATTTATTTAATACATAATATAAGGCTTTTTATAGTAATAGCTAGTTCACATCTTAAGCATAAAGTAAGTGAGTTTTTTTGTGGTGTAAGGAGTGAAGGACTTACTGTTGTGGGTAAGTATTTAGTGAATACTGTAAGAATAGTTTAAATCAATGTGTAATAATATTTTTCTACTAAATTTATTAGAATATTGAGTTGAAGTTTAATCAATATTCAGTACAAACACTATTTTAATACTAACTATTTAATTACAGGAGGAATATAGATATTTAAAAATACCCAAACAGATAAATTTAATATATCAACTAGAAAATGTGCAAGAATACACCATCTCAAACTTTTTGTTTTATGATAAACATATCCCCAAATTAATCCCATAGTTAGCAATGGTAATACCATTATATAACTTCTAATAGTTATTGAGAAAACTCCCCACATTAAAGGATGACTTAAACTGAATAAAATAGTAGTATATATAACTTTCACTGATGGTTTCCATGTAAGGTTGTCTATTAAATAACCTCTCCAAAAAATTTCTTCTGTAAAAGAATTTATAACAGCAAATATAATCCACATAACAATTAACGATGGAGTTTCAATATATTTTATCCCCCATATAAATGAAAAACCGCAAAGAAAAACAGGTATAAGTGATACTATACTTATCTTAAAATTATAAACAGGTTTCTTAAGATAGGATTTAAGCATGTTTTTTGTAGGCTTTACAACTACAATTATTGATACCCAATAAACAATGGCAAGTGGAATGAATGCCCATGCATTTATATACTTTGAAGCAATCATTGCAGTTAAAGAGCCTACTAAAATAATTATTAAAGGGATTAGGGCTATTTTTATATTAGTCTTAATCATAAATTACCTCAACTTAAACAATATTAATGGCTTTTTTCGATAATAGTTTTAAATTTAATAGTTAGATTAAATTTTTCAAGTCTTATGGTATTATCTGCCTAAAAACATAAGAAGTTAGAAGGCTGCCTCTTGTCTCGACGACTTTAGCAGATACTTGGTTGGCTATCTCCAGACTTTTTATATAGGAATAGCCAAATTTTCTAGAAGCCATGAAGGCACCAATGTGAGAATCGCCAGCACCGATTGTATCAACAACATTAGCTTTGATACCCATGGCATGCTGTAGGTGTTCACCATCATATAGATAGGATCCGTTTTCACCATCAGTTATGATAATCAAATTATTTGTTAAAGAATAAAGCATCTTAACAGCTTGTTCTAAAGTTGCTGTTTTTGTAAAGGTTAGAATTTCATCCATATTTAAATGAACAATTGGCGAAAGTTTGAAAATTTCATCAAGCTTTCTTTCATCTATTAACGAGAATCTTGGCCCAGGGGCAAAGAAAACTTGTAGATGTCTGTTTTTATTAAGAAAGGATATGATTTTATTGCCGGTGGATTCCTCAATTTCTAGTCCACAGATGTAAACCTGGTCAAAATCATCCATATTAATTCCATCAAGCCACATAGGATCAAAAGTGTATTCGGCACCGTGATATGATAGAAAAGTTCGTTCTCCATGAGGTTCAACATAACAATAACAACACCCGTTATCTTGATCTGCAACTCGGACAAATGGTGATAATCCTATTTTTTTCAGCTGTGAAGCCACATAATCTCCATAGATTCCAGTACCGATAGGTGAACAAAACACATAAGGGACATCAAAAAGATTTATTATGTTCTGAACATTAAAAGCACAACCACCTATAGACATAGTTTGACCATTTATGTGACAGTCTTCAGTGGTAGTTGGGAGTTTTTCTATATTGATGATTATGTCGAGTACAGTAGAGCCAATAATCAGTGTTTTTTTCATTGTTACCTCCGTGCTTATGTGAAATAGTTTGTTGGATAATTATAGTATAGCATTTTTTGATGCAGTTTGTATTAAAACTAAAGTACCTGACGTAATTCAATTGACCTTCACCATATCCTTGTGGTTACAATTACCGTAACTTGAAACCTACAACTAACAGTGATATAATTGAAAAATCAAATAAAAAAGAACATTTTATGAGAGGTAATGACTTTGGATAAGATTTCGTTAGATAAAGAAATAATACTCAATGCAGCAGAAGAAGTTATTCGCCGTTTCGGGCCAGAAAAAGCGAATATTACTGACGTAGCAAAATCATTAAAAGTTAGCCATGCTGCACTTTATAGATATTATAATGGAAAAACTGACCTTTGGAATGCTGTTACAGAACGTTGGCTTTCAAACTTGCATGTTTATTCAAAGGACATTTTAAATGAAGATACTCCTGCTGATATTAAACTTTTTCGTTTACTTGAGGACTTTGCGGAAGCGAAGCGTCGCAGCTCCATCAATGATCCAGAAATGTTTGCTAATTATCTTAAACTGGCTCAAAGCTCAATGGATGTAATAGAAAAAAGTATACAAGATGGGATAAATAGTATTAAGGATGTTATAGAGCAAGGAATTGAAGAGGGAATCTTTTTTGTGGAATTTCCTAAGCAAGCAGCGGTAGCTGTATATCATGCAACCAGTGCTTTTATTCATCCAAACTCATTTGAAGCTGTTGATCGAAAACAAAACATAGAATCTGTTGTAAATCTCCTTATAAGAGGGCTTAAAAACCCTAATAAATAATTGAGTAGGAGATGGAAGTAAGACTAGTCAATATTATGTCAAAACATTTTGTATAATAGATAGCACTAGAAGTTTGATTATAGTTTACAAAACCTAAATATGATAAGCTAAATTTTTAGCCCTTGCTTTCCTAGTAGGATTGTTGAGGGCTTTATTTATTGTCTAAAAACAATCTATAGATAAACTAGTGCAAATAGAATATATATTTGATACTCCTATTACCGTTAATAGTTAACAGAAGTGTCACTTAGTTTTCTTAAATAGAACTAGATTATCAATATGAAGGCAAGCCTAAACAAAGCATAATGAAAAAGAGTTATTACTTTAAGTAATAAGTCATAAAAAAATATTACAGGTTACAAAGATTATATATTGTAACTTGTAATACGATGTGATATTATTAAAACAATGAGTTACAAATAATAATAAATGTAACTAGTAATGTTAATTCGGAAATTTTAAGGAGGATTTTTTATGCGTGTTTTTGTAACAGGAGCAACAGGGTATATCGGTTCTGAGGTTGTTAGGGAACTCATCGACGCTGGACATGAAGTCATTGGGTTAACACGCTCAGATAAGGGAGCATTAAAATTAAAGGAAGCTGGAGCTGAAGTGCACCTAGGTTCACTTGATGACCTAGATAGCCTTCGTAGTGGAGCTGCTATTGCAGATGGTGTTATTCATCTGGCATTTAAGCACGATTTCTCGGATTTTGCCGGTTCACTTGCCACAGATTTACAAGCAATTCAGGCTATAGGGGAAGTACTTGAGGGCACTGGAAAGCCATTTTTAACTACAGCCCACGCAAATGGTACTGCATCAGATAACGCTACTTTGGAGCTTGCAAAGCGTGGAGTTAGGGCTTCTGTAGTGTCGCTTTCAACATCTGTACATGGTGATGGAGATAAGGGATTTATTCCAAGATTAATTAATATAGCACGTGAAAAAGGTTTCTCTGCTTACATCGGCGACGGGTTAAACCGCTGGCCAGCTGTACATCGTCTAGATGCGGCAAGACTTTTCCGCTTGGCATTGGAATCTGCTCCTGCAGGATCAAGACTGGATGGGGTTGGAGACGAGGGCATACCGTTCCGTGATATCGCAACTGCAATTGGTCGTCATCTGAACTTACCAGTAGTTAGTATTACACCTGAAGAGGCAACGGCTCACTTAGGTTTTTTAGGTGCTATCGCAGCCCTTGATCTAGCAAGGTCCAGTGTACAGACTCAAGAGCTCTTAGGTTGGAAACCAGAGAATCCTAGCCTTATGGAGGATCTTGAACATGGACACTACTTCGAAAAATAATTAGGGACAATGTTAACTATATAAAATAGTTATACGATGATATTGCTTGTAATAAATAAGGGGGAATAGAAGTTGAAAAGTGTTATTTATTATTTTACAGGAACAGGAAACAACTTACAGGTAGCTAAAAAAATAGCTGAGGCATTGCCGGACTGTGAGCTAGTATCAATGGGCAAAGGTAGTCATGACAGCAATGAAGTGTATGATTATATCGGCTTTGTGTATCCCACATATGCCTTAAATTTGCCGCGAAGAGTAACACAATTTATAGGCGAAATGTCCCTTGAAAAAAGTAAAAATGCATATTTTTTTGCTGTGACTGGATGTGGGAATATAAGTGGTGTTGCGCTAACTGTTCCTGGGAAGATTTTAGCAAAAAAAGGCGTGACACTTAATTTTGCAGAGGAAATTATTATGGTTGGAAATTATGTTGCGATGTATAAAATGAACGAGAAAAACCCGGAGAAATATCAAATTGCTGCTAATAATATACCTACATTGGTTCAAAAGATAGTAGCTAAAACACAGCAACCAGTGGGTAAAGTGAACGAGCCCCTTAACATATCAACCGCTATTGGTCAAAAATTAATATATGCCAGAAAAGACAAAGGTTTTAATGTTTCTGATGCTTGTATAGGTTGTGGAACCTGTGAGGCAGTTTGTCCTGTTTCCAACATAGTAATGAAAAACAAAAAAACTAGTTTTCAACACAATTGCGAACAGTGTATGGCCTGTGTGCAATGGTGCCCTAAGCAGGCTATTAATTATAAGAATAAAACGCAAAGCAGAGGACGTTATACTAATCCTAGTATTAGCTTGAAAGAATTAATAGAAGGTAATAAGTAGAAAAGTCAAAAGTTTTTCACAGAATTTGGTGCTATGATTGAACATAGCTGAGATCTAAATATATTAAGCACGTACAACTTATATACGTATAAAAAGCAGGCTATATTATGGAGATAAACTCTAAAATATAGCCTGTTTTTGTTTGTCCATTTTCCAAATAATCTATAGGACTAAATAAAAAACTAATAACCGTTTATTGCGGTTAACCTAGTTAGATAAACATCTGGTTTTTATGTATTATTCTTGAACTTCTTGATGTTTTATATAATCATCCCACCAAGTAGTTAATTCATAAAGCAAGGGCAACAGACCTTTTCCTTTATCAGTTAAAGCGTATTCTACTCTTAGGGGCATTTCATTATATTGATTTCTAATAATTAATTGATCATTCTCAAGTTCACGTAATGAATTTGTGAGCATTGTATTTGTTATTCCTGATATCTCTCTTTTTAATTCATTAAACCTCATAACTTCCTTTCTTAGCAAGTGACCTAATATATTTAGTTTCCATTTGCCTCCAATTACTTCTAATGCGTTTTTTATAGGGCAGTTTTCGTTAAAATCTGATTGTTTTATTAAATTCCAATATTGTTCTATTTCTTGTTTGCTCGCCATATCTATCCTCCCCAGGTACGAAAAATAGTACCTAATCACAAAATTCTGCGTAATTGTTAATATAAATTTACTCAAGTATAATAATTATACCTAGTATATTTATTAGAGTAAACATTATATTTACTTAAGAAAACTATATATTTAAGAGGAGAGATATAAAATGTCAAAAGTAGTTATTTTTAATGCTAGTCCAAGAAAGAATGGATATAATTCAAAGTTATTAGAACAAGTAGCAAAAGGTGCTGAATCTAAAGGTGCTGAGATTATAGAATTTAATTTAAATGATAAGGGGATTCGCCCATGTCAGAGTTGCTTCTACTGCCGTACCCATGATGGTTGTGCTATCAATGATTACCTTCAACCAATGTATAAGGCTATTGATGAAGCAGATGCTATTGTATTTGGTTCTCCAATCTTCTACTATCAAATTACAGGACAAGCAAAAGTTTGGTTAGATCGTACATTTCCAATGCTTGGAGATATGATTGGAGACAAATTTGAACCAAGACATCCTGGGAAAAAGTTAGTAACAATATTTACTCAAGCTAATTCAAATCCTGAAATAAGTGCAGAAGGCATTAAATATATTACTAATGTTTTCAATAAATATGGTTGGGAATTAGAGGAAAATATTCACGTTTGCGGAATTTCTCTTGTTCCTGATTTAACAGAGTTAGAGGAGTTATCTTCAAGAGCATTTAAGGCTGGGGAAAATCTAGTTGGATAAAATCCTAGAAAAATATTAAAGACTATTTTTAGATTATGTAATTGATATTGATTTGTACCAAATGCTATTGATACATTTAATTAAGGAAACCAAAGCTGATTGCCTATTTTATTATAATTTATAATATTCTTGAATTGTGACATAAAAACACTGCAAAACTCAATTATGAATATTGCAGTGCTTTAATTAATTATTAGTTTTTTATTTATGCATTCATCTTTGATATAGCCATTTGTATAGTCATATCTTAAAATCTTGACTTAATTACTTGTAATTATAACATTTATAGCTAGTTTATTCCATGTGCTATGTAACTACTTGAAGCTTTTAATATTATTCTCTACACTGAATTATTCAGTTTTCAAAGAGCATTGTTCGTATTGTAAATTTCACAAATTACGTTGTCTTATTTTCATATACTAACTTGATATTTACAATTATATAAGTAACTTTATACAAAAGTAGAGTATACAGAAGTCAAGATTTGGTTGCATTACTTTAATTCTTAGGTCTAATTTAATAAAATTTCTGTTTTGATCTTAAATATAACTACTTAAACTCTCATAGTTCATAACTTGGAACTTGTAAGTGTATATATTTTTATACACTTAACTTATGTATTAAATAAATGTTGGTATTTTATAGCTTGTCCTTGAGGTAGCAGTAACAACATTTATTTAATACATAATAAAAGGCTTTTATTATAGTAATAACTAACACACCTCTTCAGCATAATTTTATGCAACTTCTAAGTGGATTAAGAGTCAAGATAAATTTACACAATATGTTATAATTGAAAGCATAAGTAACTAGGTGCTATAAGGAAAATTGAAACGTGTGGAGGGGTAAAATGAATGATATAAGAATTTCAGATATGCTGAACATGCAAATGGATTTGTATGAATTACATAAAGATACCTGGTCACCATTAGAAGCGAAGTATGGTAGAAATTCTATCCTTTGGATGGTGGAAGAAATAGGTGAATGTATTTCAATAATAAAGAAAAAAGGTGATTTGGCTATAATGGAGGATGAAAATGTTAGAAAAGCATTTTGTGAAGAAATGAGTGATGTATTAATGTATTTCAACGATACATTGCTTAGATATGGAATTACAGCTGATGAAATCTCTTCTTCATATATAGATAAACATAATAAAAATATGAAGCGAAATTATGTTAAAGAATATAAGAGTAAATATGAGAATAGATAAATTGGTGATTTATAGGAGATGTATAAGATGAAAATAGGTGTAATAACAGATATACATAATAATATAGATGCATTAAATGCGGTATTAGATGAATTTGCTTCACTTGGTATAGAAAAAATTATATGTAGTGGAGATATTATTGGAATTGGACCCAAACCAGAAGAAACTGTAAAAAGAATAATGCTACTTGAAGATGATATAGAATGCGTAAGAGGAAATCATGAAAATTATCTTATTAATGGAATACCTTTGATAGTTCCTAATGATGAAAAGATGGGTTATGGGGAAATGGAACATCATAAATGGGAGCACGGAAAACTCAGTGAAGAATCTATTGAGTTCATAAAGGCACTGCCGTACACAAAAGTATTAAAAATATGCGGAAAGACAATTTATATAGCACATTATGCTATAAACGAAGATAATAAATATGTAAATTATACTCCAAATCCATCATTGGATGATTTAGAAATGATGTTTCAAGATGTGGAAGCAGACATTATAGTATATGGTCATAATCATGCTCCATTAATTAATCATGAATCAAATAAATGGTATATAAATACTGGTTCTTTGGGATGTCCATCAAATAACATAAACATTGCAAGAGCAGGTATTATTATTGTTAATGAAGAGAGCATTAAATATGAAGAATTGAAGGTGCGTTATGAAGTGAAAAAGGTTATAGAAGATATTAAAAATATAGGATATCCTGATTTTAAAAACATTTTGAAGTATTTTTATGGTATATCATAATTGCAAATCTTAACTTATACATTAGTAAACTATAACAGAAAAAGGAGAATAACTATGCTTCAATCAATTGTGCATATTGCTTTAGTAGTAAGAGATTATGGAACTGTGGCAGTATTTAAAGATTTGCACGGTAACTTATGGGATCTAGTTCAGTTTAATAAAGAACATCCTATGTCTAAAAGAGTGAAGTAAATTAAAAAATATATGGGGGAAAATCAAATGTTTATAATTAATTTGACTTACGTTAAACCAATAGAGGAGGTTGAAAAGTATTTGACAGAGCATATTGAATTTTTAAATAAATATTATTTTAGCAATAATTTCATTTGTTCTGGGCGAAAAAATCCTCGAATTGGTGGAATTATTTTATGTAATGCTAAAGATATGAATGAGGTTGAAGACATTATTAGTCAAGATCCTTTTAAGAAAAATGCAATCGCAGATTATGATATAGTAGAATTTCAACCAACAAAGTATGCTGAAGACTTCAAGGTATTTGTTGAATAAATTTCAATCTGGAGGGAAGAGAATTATGGGATTGTTAGACAAGTTTAAAAAAAGCCAGAGAAAGAAGAGATTAAGTCTGATGAAGTTGTAATGGATGTCTGGAAAGTTATTGTGAGATCTAACGTTAAGTTTTATTCATAAATTACCTCAACTTAAACAATATCAATGATTTTTTTCTATAATATTTTTAACTATTGAAATAACTTGAACATAGTAGTTTTATAAAATATGTTGTATTTACAAAATATGTTATAGTTAATAGGAAAGTAATAATTTATAACACTGTAGTAGTAATTCGTGGAGGTAAATTTATATGGATTTTAGATTGGCTAATATTAGCGACTTACCAAAACTCAAAGCTGTGTATAGAAACATAATTGATAATATGAACAGAAATAACATACAAATTTGGGATGAAATCTATCCATGTGAGTTTTTTAGAGATGATATTGAAAATAATCACCTTTATATATTGGTGGAGGACAATGATGATATAGTTGCAGCATTTGCGCTATGTGAATCAAATGCTGGAGAAAGTTATGTAAAATGGGAAAATGCCCATGACAAGGCATTATATATTGATCGTTTTGGAGTCAATGTTGATTATTCAAGAAGAGGAATTGGCAGTATAATGCTTAAGCATGCTATTACACTCACTAAGCAGAAGAAAGCTAAATATTTAAGGCTTTTTGTTGTGGATATAAATAAACCAGCTATTAATGTATATTTGAAAAACGGATTTAGGCAGGTAGATGGAATCTATAAAGAAAGAATTGATGATGACCTTATATTGCGTGAATATGGGTTTGAAATAGAAGTATTAAAGTAATACAAATTCTAATTTGCAATGGAGGAAGATATGAATAAAAGTGTAATTCACATATATGGAGCATCAGGTTCGGGAACGTCTACATTAGGTAGATTTATATCAGAGCAGCTTGGATATACTTTTATGGATACAGATGATTATTTCTGGCTGGAAACAGATCCTAAGTACATAGAGAAAAGAGATAAAGCTGAGCGGCTTCAAATGATGGAAGAAGATATTTTACACTCAGATAAAGTTGTTATTTCTGGTTCTCTTGTGGATTGGGGAGAGGATTTAATTCCATATTTCACCTTAGCAGTTCGTGTGGTAACTGATAAAGATGTCCGTATTGAGCGTCTAAAGAAAAGAGAAAAGAAACACTTTGGTTCACGTATTGAGATTGGTGGAGACATGCACAAAAATTATGTGGAATTTATTGAATGGGCTGCTGCGTATGATACAGAAGACACTGAGACGAGAAGTAAGGCAAAGCATGATCAGTGGCAACAGCTGCTAAAGTGCAAACAAATTATTGTAAATGGTGAAGATGATTTAAGATATAATTTAGAGATTATAAAAAATGCACTTATGGCAGAGTAATGAATTTTAATTAATCAAGAAATTTATTATTAAATAAAAAATGCAACATTATATTATGAGCTCCTTATATGGTTTTAGGGAGCTCATTTTTGTTTATGAATTTAGTGTAAGGTTATCTTGCTATAGAATCTACTATTCTTTCCATTGAGGATCAATAGACTTTAGATATTTAGTTATATCATTTATGCTTAAATTATTTTTTAGTACAAGATACTCTTTATCATTATTAATTATTATTGGATTACCAAAGGTAATGGACGATATTTTATTGTCATCATTATATAGAGTGACTGAATATATCCAACCAGTTTTAGCGTTTGTATATATAGGCTTTATTATTACAAACTTGTTTAAGTAGCTCGTAAATTCTTCTATTTTCTTGGGATCTGTAACAGTTAGAGGTGGATTTAAACCTCCTCTACCATCACTGAATACTATTTTTGTGATTTTCGTATCTTTAATGGTTATTATTTTATTTAATTTACCGAAACCTAGTATTTGAACAATTGCAAAACAGATAATGAAAATGCATAAAATCCTTAAAGCCCATTTTGACTTTTTCACAAGAATACCTCCAAAATAATTCTCATTGAATTTTTAATGACATATTGTAACTATATTTATAATAACATATAATTCTAAGTAAGTAAGATATTGTAATTATTATGTGTTTTGTAGTGCAGAATAAATAACTATATACTTTGCAATTTATGTTATAGATATATAATATTCTATAACATCTCAAGAGGATATAGCACTCTAGCAAGGAGGTCTCTATGATAAAAGTTTTAAAAAAGCATTTCTATTTGCCAATCTTCCCAATCTTTTTAGTTATAGGTCTTTTAAGAAAATATCAACTCGATACTACGGAAAAAATTAGATTTGGCTATGTACATGGTTCTGGCTCTCAGACTTTAATAGTCTTCATTTCGATTTCAATTTTTCTTACTGCAATATCTATGTTTTTGCAGAGGCTATTTGAAAGTGGATATACAAAAGCAGTTAAAATAAGGGTAACTATAGCTATAAGTGTTATAAGTATATGTATGATATTTATTTTATTTAGTGTAGTAAGGTAGAGCGGGTACTAAAACTTAAGTTGATTCTCCATTTAAATATCAGTTAAATACTCTCAGTTAAAAAATGAAAGTTTCGAGATATATACAGTTGTAAAATTTTACTCAAAAAGCTTTTATATAAAGAATGATATAGAAATGTCTATTACCTTTATTTCAGCATATAGAAATATTAAAATTATATTAGATATAAGGCTTATTTAAAGCAGATTTAAAGATGAAATACTCCAATCCGAAATCTATTTTCAAAACTCCTCTGGGTTCTGAGAGGAGAATTTGAAAATATAAATTTGATTATGAAGTGGTTCATCTATATATAGAGAAATATTAGGATATTTTACACATGAAAATACTATATATTAGATCTGGAATTAAGTAAGCTATGATAATTTAAGGTGGTGGATACATGATGAATAACGTAATAAAAAGACCATATAGAAGACTGGCTGACTTTATGAAGGTGTATCAATTTATGATTGATAATTATTCTGTTGATTGGAAAAATGGTGCTCCTGCAACGTTTTTTGAATATGCGCAAATGTTATTTTGGACTGACAATTCGCAAAGTCATAGAAATGCTATTTGGGAGGATAAAGGAGAGATAGTTGGATTTTGTTTTTATGAATCTCAGATTGGGAAGGCATTTTTTAATTTGAAAGAAGGATATGAAAAGCTTATACCAGAAATGATTGAACATGCAGAACAACGTTTAAGCAATGATGGTGGAAGCTTAGAGCTTAGTCTCTTTATGAGTCAAAAAAATGTGATAGAAGTTGCTAAAAATATGGGATATGAAAAAACAAATGAATGGAAATATGGCATTTATGATTTTTCTAAAGGACCTTTGAACTATCAATTGCCTGAAGGTTTTTTCTTTGAAGAACCTGGAAAACAGGATATGAAGAAAAAGATAGAAGCATTTTGGAGAGGCTTTGACCACGATACAGAACCAGAAGGTGGAGTAGAACGTGGATATAATTTGATGTCAGCTCCATATGCCACCCCTGAACTAGATGTTGTTATTAAAAATTCTAGAGGCGAATATGTTTGTTGTGCAGGGATGTGGATGGTTCCTGAAAATAATCTAGCATATTTGGAACCTTTAGCTACAGTTCCAGAATACAGAAAAATGGGACTTGCTTCTGCTGCATTATCAGAGTTATATAGAAGAACTGTAGCTTTAGGAGCAACACATATGACAGGCGGAGGAAATGGGTTTTATTTTGCAATTAGCTTTGAACCCTTGGTGAAATGGTCATCGTGGAAGAAAATCTAGATTTGAAAAAGAATCATATAAGGCTTTCAAGTTTTTTTGGCGGCTTCTAAAAGGAGTTGCCTATTTTTGTTGTATAGGAAATTGTAAAATAATTCAGTTAGCTAAGTTTAGATTTTTCAATAGGTCTGTAAGTTTTTTAAGGTTATACAGTAAAAAATAAAACTTATTAGCCTGTAAGGTTAATAATATACATCAGGAAAGGTAGATGAGCAAAAAAATCACTGAAGAAAATCGTTTCAGCGATTTTTTCATAAGATCAATGTTTTGTTACGGCCTTATAATATTCATTATGGAAGTTTACTGCAATTGCTTCTGTTGAGTCTACACCTTTAATAGAAAATATTTTTGTTCCAACTGGACATTCATTTGCCTCCCCATTATTTTTAGGAGAAGGAGTCACTTGCTTTTTTACTGTTTCAATCTGCTTATTCAAATTTTCACTTGGTACAACCTCTGATGACAGATAATAGTCGGTGTTGTTATAAATGAGCATTGAAGCATACAACACATTAGTGGTGGTGGATACACCATTTCTAGCACAGCCAATAAAACTAAACAATAATATTAAGGTAATTAATGACAATAATAGTTTTCTCATTTTGTTTCTCCTACTTATCCAACAATACTAATAAATACGGAATATATAACAGATTAATTCGCTTATTATTATAAATTATAACATAAGAATCTGTATTTTAATGGTATAATTGTATGCAATAAAGGGGATGAGTTATGCTTGAAAATCACGATAATAGCATAACCTTAAGATATTTGGAGGCATTTATGGATAATAATCTATTTATTGAATTTTGTAAGGATAAATTTCACTATTTGATAGATGAGTTTGGATTTAATGATGTAACAACTGAAGATGATGGTATCAGACTACATATATTATATGAAAAGAAGGGTCTTAAATTAGAAATTATTAATCATAGTATTGAGATGCCTGAATTTCCAGTGTCAGTATACTTTGTAACAGTAAAGAAAGGTATCTTTAAAAAGACCAATACTTATGATTTAGATGATTTACTAATATATAGAAAGTGCAGTAGTCAAGTTTACGAATATCTGTACTATAATGATATAGACACTTTTTATGATAAGATACCAGAAGAAAAATTAGAATTTTATAAAGATAAATATTCGAAAGACGAAGAAATTGAACTTATTATAGATAAATATTCTCGTGTATTAAAGGAATTTGGCTCTGATATACTGAATGGAGATTTTACTATTTTACCTAATGTGAAGAAATTACGAGAAGAATATGATAGAAAATTTGACTGTCCTACAATATATAACTAACAGTGGTTCGATAAGTGGCTTTAATTTTAAAATTGCAAAAATATGCTAGGAAAAGATAGATGTTTTAAAATGGAGGTTAGTAATGAAAAAGATAGAAAAAATGAATGCAATTGCTGTTTGTGTGATAGGTATTTTTATAGTAATTGGAGCTATAGCGCTAGTGATTAATCAGTCGAATAAAACCAAAGAAGATGTTCAAGTAAAGATAAATGGTAGCAAGGTTGTAATAGAGGGACAGTTTGGTACAACCATTGATACTAAAGATATCTCTGAAATAAAACTCCTTGATACCTTACCCGCTGTTAAGACAAGAGTTAATGGTGCAGAAAGTGGAGAATACAAAAGAGGAGACTTTGAGGTTCAAGACCTTGGTACTTGCAAGTTATTTATAAATTTAGAAAATGGACCATATATCTATATTGTAGCGAATGGTAAATATATAATAAACTTTAATGATAAAGCAACAACTTTAGACTTTTATGATAAGTTAAAGAAAGTTATTAAGTAATAAGATAAAAAGCAGTCTATTAAAAATTAGATGTGAGAGATGATATGGCTAATAGTAGATTATGTAGAGTTAAGGAATCTTTTTAATATGGATAAAGACGTACCATATAAGTTTTATCTAGGGATTGGTACATCTATAAAATAGTAATTCAATAAATACAGAAGGGTATATATACGTGGGCAAAATGACAAAGTTAATAATTTTAAGAGGTAATTCAGGAAGTGGTAAAACTACAACAGCCAAGGCACTGCAAAAGAAATTTGGACATGGCACAATGCTTATTTCACAAGATGTGGTTAGAAGAGAGATGCTATTTGTGAAGGATGGGCCAGATGGAAAAGCAGGTGAGCTACTAAGTGAGCTAGCGCTGTATGGAAAGAAACATTGTAATATTATAATTTTAGAAGGAATTTTAAATTCAAAGTGGTATGAAGGACTTTTTAAAAATTTACTTCATGAATTTAAAGATCAAATCTTTGCATATTACTTCGACATACCTTTTGAAGAAACTCTAAATCGTCACAAACAAAAACCTAATGCTCATGAATTTGGAGAAAAAGATATGAGAAGCTGGTGGAAGGAAAGAGATTTAATAGAGCTTATTCCTGAGGTATGTATAAATAAAGAATTAGACTTAAATGAAGTTGTGGATATGATTTATCAGGATTCTACAAGATAAAAAATAAAATATGTAATTTGGTACACACTGTCTATTTGAAAATGCTGTGATAAGGATAAACTGAATAAAAAATAGAAAAAAGCAAATATTATTTAGGAAAAGTATTTATAGAATTCAACTACTTAAGAGGACTTAAAAATGGAGATTAATAAAGGATTAAATGATGATAAGATTCTTGTTGCAGGAGTAATAGGTATTGCTTCTACTGTTGTCGGAGAAATATGTTCGTGGATTCTTCTTTCTTTTGGAATTGGTACTTATAGCACATATCAAATAAACAGTCTTATTGTTACTTATAATAAGCCTTCAATATTAGTAGGATTGTTTTTAAATCTTATAATGGGTGGTATTATTGGGGCGGCTGTTTATCTCACACTTAAAAAGTGGGGACATGACCATATTATTATGGTGAGTCTTGGGTACACATTAGTTGCATGGATGTTTATTGAAATTATTGCCAATGGTGTAGTTGATAAAGATTTAATTGCTACAAGAGTAATAGGTGGCTATGTTAATCAATTTATTAGTGCTGTAATACATGCAGTTGCAAAAGGATTAATGTTGAAGTGGTTTATATTTAATAGAAGTTAATATTATCTTTTACTCATTTTTCATATAAAATGAACTGAAGAAGTCCAGTTAGGGCTTCTTTTTATATGGATATAAAATCATCACCATTGTTTAAAAAGCCTAAAATATAAATTGAAGAAAGCAAAATGACTTTCATCAAGAATGTAGAATATTATCGATACTATTCTAAAATAAATCCTAATAAAAATAAATATTATCTATTGTCTAATTGCTTTTTCTTAAATATAAAAGATAACACCAATGATGCAACAGTTGGTACACCATAGGTAACACTCTTAAACACTAAATTAAGGGAAAATGGAGTTGAATATTCAGGATGTTGTAAAAAATTCTGATAGTCAATAAGCGTAGTTGTTAACATAGCAATTATCAGAAAAACAGAGAAACAACTAAAAAGAACTGATGCAGTTTTATACTTGTTTTTCATAGAAACTACCTCCTTAAATTAGATGTAATACTTACTTATATTATATCAAAAAAAGACCGTAAACAAATAGGGTTTCAGAACTTGTTGCTAAGTTCTAAAACCCTATTATTATATGTTCTTAAAACTATCTTTTATGAAAGTGCTTCTTTGTTATCTAAAATGAGGTATACATTTTCATAAGTAAAGTAGGTAGTTTACATATTTACATACGTCCCTTATATAAAACTGGTATTGCAGCTGCTATAAGGATCATACCCATAAAAGCAGGTGCGGCATGTCCAAGTGATACATAGATTTGACCTCCAATAATAGGGCCAATCATTCTTGCTAAAGCCTGAATAGATTGGCTACCTCCTTGAATCCTTCCTTGTTCGCTAGAATCCACAGATTTTGATAGCATTCCGTTGAAGGAAGGGCCAAAGATAGAATCACCAAAACCATATATGAACATTCCAACGATTAAAAGAGGATAGAATGAGAACAAGGACGATGCTGCAATAAGTCCGTAGCCTATAATCTCCGAAGTCATTCCGAGAATCGCAATCTGTTTATCACTAAGTTTTTTCAAAAGCCTTGGCATTATGAGGCCTTGTGAAACAATGTCTTGAAAGCCCATAATTGAAAACATAAGTCCGATTACTGTAGGCTTCCAACTGAAAGTATCCATAGTAAATTGTGAAAATACTGCTTGTAAAGATCCATTTGGTATCCAAAGTAAGAACGCTGACACTAGAAGTCTTTTTAAAGTTTTCATAGAAAGTATGCTTGCAAGCTGTGTAAATGGATTAAGTCTTACAAGGGTAATCTCTTTAAGTCTATTATTCTTGTCTAGGCTTTCAGGCATAAAGAAGAATCCATAAACAACATTTAGTAAAGTAATAAGTGCTCCAAAAAACATTGGTACAGAATAACCAAACTTGGCAAGTAGTCCACCTAGAGTTGGACCAATGATGGTGCCGACACCTACAACAGCACTCATCCATCCAAAGTATTTAGTTCTCTGTGCTGGAGGAATGATATCTGCAAAATATGCGAAGATAGTGCTTATGCTGCCGCCAGTTATACCTTCAATTATGCGTCCTAGGAATAGCACCCATAGAGCTCCGCCTATACCAAAAACTAAGTACCCAATTGAGGAACCTAGTAGGCATATCAAGAGTAATGGACGACGGCCGTACTTGTCGCTCAAAGCTCCAAGTGCTGGAGCTGCAAAAAATACGCAGACTGCATAAACAGAGGTCAGCATAGTAACAACTATAGCTTGTTCACTAGGGCTGCTTGTATAAGGTTGCACTAAGAATGGCACCACAGGTGCTATGATACTAAAGCCTATTCCGCAAAGAAATACAGATATAAGACCGAATATTAAAGGATGCTTATCTACTGTTTGCTCTGAATTTTGTTCATTGTATGATTTAAATTTAGACATTTTAATCTCTCCTCTGATGTTGGAATTTTGATTCCTTGGAAACAAACTTATCATATCAAGTTTTTGTTTCCTTGTCAACAAAATTGATATAATAAAAAAATCACTGAAGTAATTTTCTTCAATGATTCTTTTGCATAGCTGCTTGAGGTTTTATTTTAATTATTCAAATTTATCCGACTTAATATCTACACCTTGTTTCTTTATTTCACAATCTAAATGGTTACTATACTTTTCAATGAATCTAAGCATACTGTCAAATTGATCCTCGGTTACCTGCTCAAATATGGGTTTATCACGATCTTGAAACTCTTTGTGCAGTTCATCATGGACTTTATAGAGTTCTTGCCCTTTTTTAGTAAGCCTAAAATAGACTTCTTTCTTATTATCAGGCTTCTGATAGCTTTCAATAAGACCCTTTTGAATGAGCTTTTTAGTTAATTTGCTTATGGCGCCCCTAGTCATATAAAAGGCTTCACCAAGTTTTGTCACATTGGGATCTTCATTTCCTCCGATGTATTCAATGCAGTGTATTTCAGAAGACTTATAACCCTTAAGAATGTCCTCCATCTTAAGCTTATTAAGCCAAGCCATCTTGTTAAATACTTCTCTGACACCAGTCATGACCTGTTCTTGTTTGTTCATTATGTGTCCTCCCGCCCGTTGTTACATTAACAATATTATATTTAAATTTTGTTTCTATTTCAACAATATTGAAATATTATTTAAAACAGAATTTCTCCGTTCCTCAGTATATACTTCGTAGGAATAAAAAATGTAGGTGGGAAGCTAGATGAACATTTAGGATTATGAATGGTGAACCATATCATAAATGACGTAGACTTTACTTTAAAGTTGTTATATGTCTTCAGAAGGCTATAATATATCTTCAATCGTTATATAAAATGGTAGATAAATATTAAATTATATTATTTATTTTATTAACCATTTCTAGAGCATTGAATACAATGGTATATGATGGTTATTGTGTGTAAATTAGGAAATAAATAAGTTATCAAGGCGGTGTATTGTAGTGGAAATGAAAAGATGTGAAAAAGGTCATTTTTATGATGCAAAGAGGACACCGACATGCCCTTACTGCAGTGGCAGCTCGGATTCTATTAATTTAACAGCTCCTCTTGACTCTGGTACAGGAGAAATTTCTAAAACTCGTCCATTATCAGAAAGCGGCTCAGAAATATCAAAAACAAGACCACTTGGAGTTAATCAACATAATAATGTAGTACAAGGTGATAGGGAAAAGACAGTAGCATTGATGAAGGAAGCAATTGGCGTAGATCCTGTAGTAGGCTGGCTTGTGTGCATAGAAGGTGCTGACAAAGGAAGAGATTATAGAATACATGGTGAGCGTAATTTTATGGGACGTTCAGAAAAGATGGACATCTGCATTCGTGGAGATGAAACAATTTCAAGAGATACTCATGCAGTTATCAGTTATGATTCACGAAGAAATACCTTCAGGCTTTACCAAGGGGATGCTAAGGGAATTGTGTATTTAAATGATGAAGAAGTTGTTACGGCTGTGCTTCTAAAGCCTTATGATACCATAGAGCTAGGAAAGAGTAAGTTATTGTTCATTCCATTCTGTGGGGAGTTATTTAAATGGGAATAAGAAAAGTTTTAATAGCCCTTTGTTTGATACTGATAGCAACTTTATTTACTACCGTTGCCTTAGCTGAAGAGGAAAACTTTCCACAAATAATTAGCATCACCACTGGAGATAAGGGAGAAAATTGCTCATTGGTATGGCTTGGAAAAACTGATGAAAATACATTAAGCAACATAAATCCAGAACTTCTTGTAAACAAAGGAAATGGAGAGCAGGTCGCTGTAAAGCCTGAAGCTGCAAATCCTTGTGGAGTGGATTATGTTGTTTTTTTTGAGAGGTTAAAAAACTATGATATGTTGGATGCAATTGTAACAGATAATAAAAAGACAGCAACAAGTCCTTCTCATAATGATATTAAGACTTTGATGGACGGATTAAGGTCTTCAGATACCATATCTTTTGTTACCTATAATGAAGAGTTTAATAGAAACTTTAACAGCAAAGTGAAATTCAAACCTACAGATATAGGAGTTCTTTTAAAGCAATATTCTAAAGAACCAGTGGCACAGGGTAAAAACTATCTAGACATTTTAAATGAACAGGATATTTTTAAAAACAAAAATGATGGCAGTAGAGCTATCTTGGTTGTAAGATTTACGGATTCATCAAAAAGCACACTTACACTCAGCAATGAAAACTCTTTAAAAAATGCGTTGGTCTTTGAAGGTGGTGTAACTAACCAAGGCTTTGATTCAACAGGTATATTAGAGCAAGGAAGAGGTTATTACCTTCTAAATTTCAAATATGACTTAAGTTCTGCTAAATCTGTAATATTAAAGTTTAACGGCAAGAGCAGTAAGGAATTTATGCCACAACCTTCTGAGAAAAAAATAACTGAGACCAAACCTCAAAAGGAAGTAGAGGTTAAACCACAAACATTCCTCCAAAAAACCATGAATTTTATAAGGAACATAGCCTTCATATTGATATTTGCAGGTTGCTTACTCCTCATAGCATGTATTTTTTTACTACATCTATTAAAGAAGGGTAGGGGTAAGAGTAATATGATAGGGAAAAATGGGAAGATTAGGACGCTTAAATTAGATAGTATGTCTTCAGGGGCTAATATATCTATCGGAAATGCTCAAAATATCGGAAGACGTGAAGAACAACAGGACTCCTTTGCAATTTCTGATATAAGCAATAAACAGCTATATTCTGAAAAGGGTATTTTCGCAGTGATTGCTGATGGTATGGGAGGACTTGCTAATGGAAGGGTGTCAAGCAACATTGTTGTTGAGTCACTACTGCGGTATTTTTCTGAGCAGCATTTTATCTCATCTGCCCAAATTGAACTGAGGAACATGATTATAAGTGCCAATGAGAAACTACTGGATTACTTACACAGCACAGGAAATGGAAGAAGTGGAAGTACGGCTATAGCAGTTATCATAAAAGAGTACGAGTTATACTGGATATCTGTTGGAGATAGCAGGATATACCTATATCGTGGAAATCGATTATATACTCTTACCAGAGACCATGCTTATGTTACAGAATTACTTCAAAAAGCTATTAAGGGGAAAATAGATTTTGAAGAAGTATTAACCCATCCTGATAGAAGAGCTCTCACAAGCTATATGGGTGTTGAGCAGTTAACTGATATAGATCAGAACATAAAGGCATTTCATCTTCAACCAGGAGATAAAGTTTTACTTTGCAGTGATGGAATATATGGTTCTCTAGATGAAACTGAAATGGCTAAAGTACTGATGAGTGATCCCCAGACTTCAGCCTTTGAACTTGAACAAAGAGTTTTGGAAAAGGCCTATAAAGGGCAAGACAATTTGACAACAGTGGTAATTGGAATTGAATAGCCTACTGATATAAAAATACAAGGAGGCAAGTTTGTGTTTAAAAAGCTATTTGCAACTTTAATCTGTTTTAGTATAACAATTTTTGTTTTTCTAGGATTTTCTCCTAATGTTACAGTTTTTGGGGATACAGCGAGTCCTTCAAAAATTCAAGAGGCTAGAAAAGGCGTAGTTATGGTGTATTGTGACAATGGAAAAGAATCTGGTATGGGATCAGGATTTGTAGTTGGTAGAACTGGAAGTCCTGCAAAATATGTGGTTACAAATTTCCATGTTATTGAGGGAAATCCACAGAGTATTTATGTAGTCATATCTACTGATGTACTCATAAAGGCAAAACCAATCATAATGAGTCCTACTGGTGATTATGCAGTGCTGGAAATGGAAAAAGAATTACACGATAGAATTCCTCTTCCAATTCTTAAGAGTGATACAGTTTCAGTTGCTCAAAAGGTATATGCTTTAGGATTTCCTGGAGCAGCAGCAGCAATTGAAGATAAAAATACATGGGCTCCAGATGATGTAACTGTGTCCAGTGGAATAATAAGTAAGGAAATCACAGTTAATGGAGTAGGTACCTATCAAATTGATGTAAGCATAAACCCAGGTAATTCAGGTGGACCACTCATAACAGAAGATGGTGCAGTAATAGGCATAAACCGATTCGGAGCAAAAAATGCAACTAATATCAATGGGGCCATTAAAATTGATGAGATTATAGCAAGCCTTAACTCATTGAATGTACCATATGAACTATACAAGGCACCTGAAAACAATTCTAATAATAGTACTGCTACTGTAACTACCCCTTCTCAACCAGCTAAAGCTGTCACAGAGCCAGAGAAAAAGAGTGTCGGGGTTACAGGTTTTATAAAGGCCAATTGGATTTTAATATTGGCTGGTGCAGTTGTTTTGATAGTTATCATTGTTGTTGTAATGTTATTAAGCAGAAAGTCAAAGGGAGTAGCATCTAAGGCACAAGGATTTTCTGGGGAGCAGCAGATTTCACCTCAACCTGTGATTCATAAGTCAACACCTGTATACCAATCAAATCGTAGCTTTGGTATATATGGAGTTTCTGGGTATTATCAAAATAAATCCTTCAGCCTTATGAAGGGGAAACTGGTTATTGGTAGAGATTACAATGTGTGCAGCGTAGTATACCCTGCAGATACAGCGGGCATAAGCTCAGTTCACTGTGAAGTAAATTATGATGCAGACTCAAACAAATGCGTTCTTGTTGATAGGGGTTCAACCTATGGAACCTTTCTTTCAAATGGGGAGAAGCTTATGAAAGGAAGACCTTACTATCTTGGTCCTCATGATAGTTTCTACTTGGCCTCTCCAGCAAATAAATTTGAGATCAGGGAGATTTAGAATATGATTTTCACAACTTCGTTATCATCAAATATTGGCGGAAGAGATAAAAACGATGATTATGCCGGCTATATGTTCAAAGAAGGTAGCTATGGCGCGTGGATAACAGCGGATGGTCTTGGGGGACATGTGGATGGAGATGTAGCTTCTAGGATTGCTGTTGAAAGTTCTCTTAAAGCCTTTGAAGAAAACAATTCTCTGGAAATACTCAATATTGAAAATATAATCTCAAAAGCAAACTTGGATATCATAAATGCTCAAAGTGATCATAAGGCAAGCAATGGCATGAGAACAACCCTTGTTGCTCTTTTTACAGATTCAAAAAAAGTAGTATGGGCACATGTAGGTGATACCAGATTATATTATTTCAAAAATGGTTCGTTAAGTGCTAGAACTAAGGATCACAGTGTTTCTCAACTTGCAGTGTCCTCTGGTGATATATCTGAGGATCAAATCAGATTTCACGAAGACAGAAATAAGCTCCTAAGAGTTTTAGGCACTGGACCAGAGCTTAAGGTTGATGTGCTGAAGCAGCCCCTTCAGGTTGAAGCTGGAGACGCTTTTTTACTCTGCACTGATGGCTTTTGGGAGTATGTATATGAAGCTGAAATGGAGATAGACTTTTCAAAAGCAGCATCACCTCAGCAGTGGGTAAGTTTTATGATAGAAAGGCTTTACATGCGTATACCACCAGGAAATGACAATTTTACTGCAGTTGCTGTATTTGTTGAATAGTGTAGGAGGTATTAATAGTGAAGAAATTTCTTCTGTATATCTTTTGTATTATATGTATGACGGTGTTTTCCATTGATGTCTTTGCTCTGGAAGAGTCAGAGAAGCTTATTATTAATAGTGTAAATGTAAAGAAGGATAGCTTCAGTGTTTACTTCGACACAGTGTATACTAATGGAAGCTTCAACAGTTCTAATATAGATAGTTCAAATCTTACTGCTTCCATTGGTAGTGTTAAGTTACCCTTAAAAAGTCTTGATAGATATGAGAGTACTGGAGAAGGAATCGCTTATGTACTTATGGCAGATGCATCTAAGTCCATGGGAACTAAGGGAAAAGAAAGTATCATAAAGCTATTTACGGAAATTATAAATCAGGCCAGTATAAATGACAAAATAGCTGTAGTTACTTTTGGAGAAAGCGAAAATATACTACAGGACTTCACCTCAGATAAAAAAATTCTTATTGATAAAATAAACACAGTAAATGTAAAAGAAGATGGGACTGATTTGTACCGTGCTGTGTCAAAGGCCCTTGATATGCTTTCATCTGATAAATCCCTTCCTGCAGAAAAGGCTATAGTTATTCTATCTGATGGACAGGAGTCAAATGATCAGGGAATCACCAAGGATGAAGTGTTACTTAAACTTCCTCAAAGCCACATTCCAGTAGTATCAGTACCATATAAAACCTCAGACAGTGCTGCGGCAAAAGAAAATTTAAAGATTTTAGGAAGCTTTGCACGGTTGTCAAATGGCTTAGATTTTACTCAGAATGATAATAAAACTTTTTCTGACATTGCAAAAGCCACTGCAGAAAGATTTAAGAAGACCTTTGTTGGTAAGTTCGATAGTAGTGCTGTAAAGATGGAAGGTCAGACTGTAACTCTTAATCTCGCTGTAAAGTTAAATGGAAGTACTACAATCTCTGCAAATCAAAGTATAGTTCTACCTGTAGTGGATACTTCACAAACTACAAAGATTACTCCAACGCCACCACAGACACAAACTTCTGTGGTACCTGGAAAAAACACTAAAGGTTTTTCAAAATATATTCCTTATATAGCAGGTGGCGCTATTATCTTATTGACTGTGTTAGTTCTGTTAGTTACGAAAATGAGAAAGAAGGACGAGTACACTGAGTATAGCTTTAATGAAGGTGGTTCTACAGGAGAAGAAGAAAAGAATTCTACAGTTTTTGTTTCTGAAGGAGATGAGAATAAGGCAATGGAAGTAGGAAAAACAGTGGGCTTATATGAAGAGTCAAATGGAAGCAATTCCATTCAAAAAACAGGTCCTCTACCACAGAGTCCCCCAAAAGGTGGAATTAAAATAAGATTCACTAAGCTTGGCAGAGAGGATATTGTTTCTTATGAGATACTGCTAAGCAGCAGTATTATTATAGGAAGAGATCCTGCCATAGCAAAACTGGTCTTTAAAGAGGATGAACTGCTCTCAGGAAAGCACTGCGAGCTTGTGCTTCAAGATTCAAGGATATTTGTCAGAGATTTGGGTTCAACAAACGGAACC
Source organism: Clostridium fungisolvens (assembly GCF_014193895.1). Lineage (NCBI taxonomy): Bacteria > Bacillati > Bacillota > Clostridia > Eubacteriales > Clostridiaceae > Clostridium > Clostridium fungisolvens. Next base: position 1,808,328 of record NZ_BLZR01000001.1, read on the forward strand.
TATGTTAATGGTGTTCCACTTTCTGGTCCTTGTTGTCTTCACAACGATGATATTTTGCTCATAGGTTCCATGGAACTAAGAGTTTGCTTTTATGAACCTAACTAGTTGATTATGAGGTGAGGCGATGGATGTTAACAAGCTTTGTATAGCGTGCATGAACGAAAGTGTAACTGAAGGGATATGCAACTTTTGTGGCTACTTACAGTCCTATGAGACCATAACCCCCAACTCACTTCCACCTCGAACTATACTTAATGGGAAATATATGGTGGGAAAGGTTTTAGGTCATGGAGGTTTTGGAATCACATATATATCCTGGGATTTAATTGGAAGTAGAAAAGTTGCAATCAAAGAATTCATGCCTGATGGTCTCGTAGCTCGCTCTCTTGGTGTTTCTATGGTGTCCTTCTTCAGCGATGAGAAAAAAGCTAACTTTAAGTATGGCCTTGAAAAATTCCTAGATGAAGCAAGAATGATATACAAATATAATAGTAGCCCTAACATAATATATGTTTATGAATTCTTCGAAGAAAATGGAACAGCTTATTATGTCATGGAATATCTTGATGGTATGGATTTAAATCAATATCTAAAGCTAAAAGGTGGAAAATTAGGCTTTGAGGAAATGCTTAATCTCATTACTCCAGTTTTCTCCGCATTAAAGACAATTCATAAGGATGGCTTAATCCACAGAGATATCAGTCCTGATAATATCTATGTGACAAAGGATATGGAGATTAAACTTTTGGATTTTGGAGCAGCTAGGTATGCTGTAGGAGAAAAAAGTCAGAACTTATCTGTAATTCTTAAGCTTGGATATGCTCCTGAAGAGCAGTGCAGAACTAAAGGACATCAGGGTCCTTGGACGGATATCTATGCCTTGGGGGCAACTATATACCACCTTCTCACAGGAGAAAAGCCGCCAGAAGCTTTTGAACGTGCTGCTGATGATAATTTAATAAAGCCTTCATTACTTGGGGTATCGATACCAGGTTATTCAGAACTGGCTTTATTAAAAGCTATGTCTGTTTACGCCAAAAACAGATTTCAAACAGTGGAAGACTTCGAAAGAGCCTTCACAACAGAACAGCAGTTTTCAAGTCCACAAAACATTTCTCTCGAAACTCAAAACCTTTCTGTTCTTAATCCAACTCCAGAAGTTTTGCACAGAGAACAGAACGTAATAACTTTGTATGCTGGATTTTGGAAAAGAGCGTATGCAGCTGTTATTGACGGATTAATTATTGGAACAGTAAGTACAATTTCTTACTATATTGATGGGATGGGAATATTGGCAGTTGTCATATGCTGGTTGTATTTTTCATTATTTGAATGTTCTTCAAGCCAAGGAACCCCAGGAAAGCAAGTAATGAAACTCATTGTAACAGATCGTTATGGAAACCGTATTTCCTTTATGCATGCTACAGGACGTTACTTTAGCAAATTTATTTCTATTCTCACTCTGTTTATAGGATATATCCTTGCAGGAACTACTGAGAAAAAACAAGCTCTTCATGATATTATTGCAGGTACCTTGGTTCTGCAGAAAAATATTACTCCATACGAAATTCACCCTTCAGTTGAAAGTCATAAAGAAATTTTACCACAGTTTTCTGAATCCCACGATAATTTTCAACTTCCAAAGCCAGTTCTTATAGGGATATCAGGTTACTTTGCAGGGGTAAGTATCCCTTTAGGAAGGGAGCCTATTATGATTGGACGTAATTATAAGCTATGTCAGCTGGTTTTTCCTGAGGATATAGCTGGAGTCAGTGGAATACATTGTTCAATTTCTTATGACGCAGTTTCAAAAACCTTTATTTTAATTGATCAGAGTTCCTCTTTCGGCACTTTCCTCTATAGTAGAAAAAGAATTTCAAGTGGAATTCCCATATATCTAAAACCAGGGGAAACCTTTTATATTGCTGAAGATAACGGATTTGAGGTAAGAGTATAATCAATTTAAACCAATCAATAAGTGGAGGTTATTATTAATGAATACAACTAATTATGCCGATTTTGGTAAAAGGTTTGCTGCCATTTTACTTGATGGGCTTATACTTTCAATACCATCTTATCTAATTAGTATGCTTATCGGACCTATATTTTCCGTCCTATTGTATTGGCTTTACTTTGCCGTTATGGAGTCCTCTCCCAAAATGGCCACTATCGGAAAACAAGCACTAGGTATAGTAGTTACTGATCTTAATGGGAATAGAATTTCTTTTGGTAAAGCTACTGGAAGGTACTTTGGGAAAATAATTTCAAGTCTTGTGCTTTGCTTTGGATATTTTATGGCACTATGGACAGAGAGAAAACAGGCTCTCCATGATATGATGGCGGGAACATTGGTTTTAGTAGGAAAGGCAGATGGAAGTCAAAGCAATTTTTCACCTAATCCGTCAAACCAGAGGTATAATCCATCTTTAGGTGGAGGAGCGATGCTTTATGCAGTGGCAGGAGAATTTGTAGGGAAGTCGTTTCCAATTCCACCAAGTGGATTAACTCTCGGTAGAGATGCCTCAAACTGCCAGGTTGTCTTTTCAGCCTCCAGTCCAGGGGTGAGCAGACTACATTGTTCAATCTACTATAACAGCAGCAGCGGAATGTTCGTACTCACAGATACCGGCTCTTCCTATGGAACGTATCATGAAAAGGGTATGAAACTGACCCATGGTCAATCAATCACCCTAAGGCCAGGAGAAAGGTTTTACCTTGCAACCAGGTCAAATATGTTTGAAGTTAGAGTGTAGTTACTCATATATGATACGAAATTATATATTTAAGAAGTTTCTAAATATTGTAGGAGGTATATAAATGCCAATAATCGATAATATTAACAAGTTGTGTATGGGATGCATGGGCTTGCTAGATGAAAATGGCTCCTGCCCCTCTTGTGTTTGGAAAGAAACTGACTTTCAAGATGGGGGACATCATCTTCCTCCAAGGACAATATTAAATGGAAAATACCTTGTTGGAAGAGTACTGGGAGAAGGTGGCTTTGGTATCACTTATCTGGGGTGGGAATTAAATCTAGAGATAAAGGTAGCTATAAAGGAATACTTTCCTTTTGGTTTCGTAAATCGTGATATTACTAGAAATACAGTTATGCCATTTAGCGGTGAGAAGAATAACGACTACTATAAAGGGCTGGAAAAGTTCCTCGATGAGGCAAAGAGTTTGGCAAGATTCAATGACCTGCCAGGAATCGTATCAGTAAGAGAATTCTTCACAGAAAATGAAACTGCTTATATCGTTATGGAATATCTAGATGGTGTGACTTTAAAGGATTATGTACAAAATAATGGAGGCGTACTCCCATTTAGTGAAATAGAAAGATTAATAAAACCTGTAATGGAATCCCTTGCAATTATCCATGAACAGGGAATTGTTCACAGAGATATAAGTCCAGATAACCTTTTTATCAACAATTCTGGTGAGGTAAAGTTGTTGGATTTTGGTGCTGCTAGAATGGCAAACCTGGATGAAAAGAGCCTTTCTGTAGTTTTAAAACCAGGTTTTGCTCCTGAAGAGCAGTATAGAAGATCCGGTATTCAGGGACCATGGACAGATATTTACTCTCTGGCAGTTACAATATACAGAACAATTACAGGTAAGATGCCACCTGAATCTCTTGAGAGGCTTGAATACGATGAAATTCTATCACCATCAGCTCTGGATTTTAAAATTCCATTCATGGCTGAAGCTGCCTTGATGAAGGCTCTTTCTGTAAGAGCTTCTGATAGATATCAGAATGTTACTGAATTTGCAGCAGACCTCTTTAATAAATCGGAAGTTACAGGAGAAAATGATAATGGATATACAAGACCAATAACATATGAAGGTAAAACTGAAAGCACAAATTTAAAAACAGTTGATGAGGTTCCAGAACAGAAGCCAAAGAAAGATTTGGGTAAGAAAAAGATACCTATAATAATAGGTGCTGCTGTTGTAGTTTTGGCACTTGTAGGCTTTGGAGCATATAAGGGTTATATAAGCTATAATAACAAACAAGGAAATAAATTTTTTGATTCACAAAAATATGCTGAAGCAAAAGCAAGTTTTGATAAAACCACTAAATTAGATGGAAAAAACTATGAAGCCATACTGGGAAAAGGAAAGATATTATTTGCCCAAAAGAAGTATGCTGAGGCCATAGCACTTGAAGACAGGGCTATAGGGTTAAAACCTGATAAATTTGATGCTTACTACGAAAAGAGTAAAGCCGACCTTAAACTTTATAAGTTTGATGATGCTTTGGGGGCTGCTACTAAGGCAGTTGATTTGAATCCTAATCATGCAGACTCAATAAGATGTAAAGCAGAAGCTCTTTACTCCACCCTTAAGTTTGATGAAGCTATGACTTTATGTGATAAAGCAATAAGCCTCAATCCAAACCTCAAGGAAGCCTATTTAGTAAAAGGTGATATACAGGCTATAACCTATAAGACATCAGATGCTATATTAAGTTATAACAAAGCTTTGGAGCTAGACCACAGTTATGTTGAAGCTTATAATGGAAAAGGAAATGCTTACTGTGACATGAGTAAGTTTGATAATGCTCTTGCAGAATATGAAAAAGGTCTGGAAATAGATAAGAATAATATCATACTGAAATGCAATAAAGCAAATATTCTATCCCTTCAAGGAAAGGTTAAGGACTCAGAAAATCTGTTTACCGATATTTCTACAAATACTGGAGTTGAAACCTATCTAGATTTGATAGGTAAAACCTATGCTTATATAAGCCTAGAAAAATATGATGATGCGCAGAAATATGCAGACCAAGCAATAGCTATGAACAAATGGGGTATAGATGCTTTATATTGTAAAGCTAATGTTTTAGTAGCTAAAAATGACCTGAACAATGCTAAAGAAACATATCAGAAAGCATTAGATATGTATCCGAATTACTTTTCAGCTATTAAAAGTATGGGATGTCTATATGCACAGCAATCTAATTGGACTGAAGCTGACAAAATGTTTGAAAAGGCCAATGAGCTGCTTCCTGATAACTTTGACACTTATATTTGGCAGGGAGTAGTTAAAGAAAAATTAGGCAATGCAAATGTTGCACTGAATCTATATAACAAGAGTATAAGTCTCTATCCTACAGCAACACCTTATGAATATATTGGTTCAATTTATTTTGACAGAAGCATGAAAAATGAAAGCATCGCTGCTTATAAAAAAGCTATGGATTTAGGAAGTAAGAGCCAAGAGGCTATTCAACGATTGGGATATCTTCTATATGAGATAGGAGGTTATGCAGAGGCAAGAGATTATAATCTTAAATATATTTCTGAATACGGAGAAAATGAAGTGGTATTTAATAACCTTTCTTATGATTATTGTAAGCTTGGAGATTATCAAAGTGGTCTAAATTATATAAACAAAGCATTACAGTTTAACCCTAAAGATCATAATTACATCAATCTTAAAGTTACTATACTGATTAAGCTTCAAAGACAAGATGATGCAGTGGCTTTTGCTAAAGACTGTATTGGAAAAGGATATATAACAATAGATCAGGTAGGCGTATATAATAACATTTAGTGTAATTATAACTCATTGAATGAGGTGCTGCAATTTGCGCACCTCATTTTTATAAATTAAAGCTAAGTTATTGATTTGCTTTAGCTACTAATAATAAAAATCATAGTATTTAAAGCCTCAGAGGTGATCACTATATTTACCTAAAGATTATGCTGATAAAATACTAGGACTCTCAGGTGAAAAGTTAGAGTAGCTAGCTTTAGATATTTTTGACCTTGCAAAGCTAGAGAGTTTGGATAGATATTTTATTAAATGAGAAAAACCTTCGAAAAAACTCTCAATAATAGAAGGCTATAATATACATTAAATTGTTACATATAATAGTGTATAAATGTTAAATTGTAATTGTGTTAAACCTTGATAGAATGGGCTTCTTAAGGCATAAATAGATTTTGAGATACGGAAATTACGTACTGCAAAGTTCGACAAGTGGGGTTATGTGGTTTAGGATTATGAATGGAGAAACGTATCATAAATAAATGAGGTTTTCAATTTCTCAAATAAACTACTAAGCTTTCATTAAAAAAGTTGAGAATAAACCATATATTGTTTGTGACAGTAATCACTGCTTAAGTGATATATAAGTAATATAATAAACATGTTAAAATATCAATGAATATTTTATCAATATTGGTTTAGATAACAATTTAATATCTAATAATTTTGATTTATTATATAAGGGGGATACATATGAAAATTGCGATTTTGGTTAACGAAGATACGATGAATCGATGTACCGGAAAAGGATGCTTCAACGCCTATAACAAGAGAATTGATTCCTTTAGCGATTATGGCTCTGAGGTGGAGTTAACAGCATTTACCCATGTTGGAGGAGATTTAGAAAATAAGGTTGAAAGTTTGATTAAAAATGGTGTTGAAGTAGTCCATCTTTCCACCTGCCTTAGAGCAAAATATGAAGACTATGATAGCTTAGTTAAGAGCCTTGCGGAGCATTTTAAGGTTGTGGGATATACCCATGGATCAGAAAATGGTAAGAATAGAGATACTATAAGTTTAAAGAAATCAAAGATATAATTAGGGACTCCATGCAGATAAATAGGCTTTTTGGAATTGTATATATATTATTAGATAAGAAACGTGCAACAGCAAAAGAATTAGCAGAGCATTTTGAGGTTTCTGTGAGAACAATACTACGCGATATAGAAACTTTATCGGCTGCATGGGGAAACTATGATCTAAGGTCAATTATGGAGAATACGGTTAATATGTTTGAGAAGTATATAAAAACCTCACTTGCTACTGATACGGTGAACCGTATCATAAATGACGTAGACTTTTTGGAAGCTATTGATAAAATATATAGCCCCTCAGACTGGTTTGGAGAGATTTTAGAAGAAAAAATTAAAAAATTACCTTTAATTTTTGTTCTGAGGGGCTTATCTGCGTGTAGAATTAATATAAAGTGGATAATTGTAAAAAAACTGCTTATATATTTTGCTTAAGCTTTTCTGCTGTAGAAGGCGAGGCAGTATAAATCATTAGTTTCAGATCAGGGCAGTCCGATACTTGTAAATTCACATGTTCAAACTCCAATTCGCCAATTAAAGGATCAATCCTTAACTTGCGACAGTCGGTAACGGTTTTGACTTCATAGCGTGGCCACCATAATTTGAATAATTCATTTTCCTTTTTAAGCTTTTCAATCATTTCGTTTAACCTGGCATCTTGAGGAAATCTAGCACAATCAGATCTAAATCTAGCAATCATGATTTTAATCCGTTCTTCCCATTCTGATCCATTTTCTTTTTTCTGTGAATCAGTTAAAAATTGATGCAATATGTTAGGCTTTGGATTTATGCTGGCAGAATAAGAAGGAAATCCAAATATAAATTCTGCTCCACGATTCCATAATAGTACATCCCAGTATTTATCCATAATATAAGCAGGATGAGGATCCAATGCAAAAACAGTTCTTTCTAACCCTGTACTAATATTTTTGTAAGTTTTTATTTCGTCCGTTTCATCTGATTTAGATAATAAAAAAAGGTATCGGCGTTCATCATCGGATAATCTTAAAGCGGAAGCCAAACTTTCCAATACTTGACGAGAAGGATGTACATCCTTGCCTTGCTCTATAGAAGTGTACCAAGACACACCCACATTGGCAAGCTGAGCTACTTCTTCGCGGCGAAGTCCTGGTGTACGTCGGCGTCCGTATGAGGGTAATCCAACCTGTTCAGGTGTAAGGCGCTCTCTGGTAGCTCGCAAAAACTCACCAAGGGATTGCTGTGATGTAATAATGTCTTTCATTTGTTTTTCTCCTTTCATCCGAAACATTAGGTAATCTTCAGTTTCCAATCGAAAGATTACACGTTGAAGTTCATTTATCCTACCACTCTCAATCGTAGGATAGCTACAATATGGTTGAATAGTTTTACTCCTGCTATATTAGTAATATAGCATAAAATAACTGCTAAACGAAACTATCTAGATTGGAGTGAATTAATTTATGAAAATATTTGTAACTGGAGCAACAGGTAAAGTGGGAAGCCGTCTAGTGCCATATTTGCTTAAGCACGGTCATTCTGTTCGTATTCTAGTAAGAAATGCGGAGAAGGCACTTGCATTGAAAGAACAAGGAGCAGAAGTGGTTGAAGGTGATCTTTTAAATAATGATAATCTTACTAAAATCATACGAGGTGTTGATGCAGTGGTGCATACAGCTGCTCAATTTCGAGGCGGCATTAGTGATGAGGTAGCTACAGCAGTGAATTTAGATGCAACTATTTCACTAGCTAAAGCAGCTCTAGAAGCAGGTGTTACAAGATTTGTATTTACAAGTACTGGCAATGTATATCGTGACATAAATGTAAATAGACCATGCAGAGAAGATGATATTCTTGTGCCTGCTAAACTGATGTATCCAAAAACAAAAATTGAGGCAGAAGAAGCTTTATTAAAATTACATCGTGAACAAGGGCTAGATATTCGTATTATGAGATTGGCATTTGTCTATGGTGATGGTGATCCGCACATTGAAGAAATTTTACCTTACATGATTAACTGGAATCCGTTAAAGCAGCAATCAATGGTACATCATGAAGATGTAAGTCAAGCAATACTGCTTGCTGCAACCACCCCGGGTGTTGGTGGCCGTATATATAACGTTGCAGATGATAAACCTATTACTTTAGGCGAAATATATAAACTGCAAGGAGGACCAGAGCAGGTACCAACTGAAGATGGATGGCTTATGTCTAACATATGGGAATTGGCAGCAGATTCAACCCGTATTAAAAATGAGTTGAATTTTAAACCCAAATATCCTTCTGTGTATACTGCTAAAGAGATGGGAGCTTTATAGTAATGGTGAAAGCCTCGTAACAAGTGACATACATTGATTGCAAAACAAGTATTCCTGAATATGTGGTTAAGATTGAATGTAATAGTTTATAAATTATCGCTAATGCGTTAGTACTTTGAAATAATGATTGAGCAATATCACTGATCTTCACTGTGTTGCTTTGACACACTGTATACTTTTTGTTAGGATTATATCACCAAAACAGAAGATTAAATATTAAAATATGGTGTAAAAATATAACAATATCTCCTAGTAAGAATTTATATAGCAGGTGAATATATGAAAAAGATTATGAATGAACAATTAATTTATGAAATACTTTCCATTGTGGAAGAAATTCCGGAAGGGAAAGTAGCTACGTATGGGCAAATTGCCAGCCTTATTGGTAGAGAAAAAAATGCACGACTTGTGGGGAAGGTTCTTAGCCAAGCAGAATTTTATGGGAGATATCCATGTCATCGTGTGGTAAATCATGCAGGAAGGTTGGCACCGGGGTGGCAGGAGCAACGATTTCTTCTATTAGAAGAAGGTGTATCTTTTAAAGATGAGAATCATGTTGATATGAAGGAAAATAAGTGGGACTATTAGCATAGAGATTAAAGATGAATGAACAGAATCACTTAAATGAAGATTTTCAGTTTATATATGTTGTTTCTGTAAGCTGGATAAAATTTATTATGTGAATTTAAGAGATAAAAGCACTATACGAATAAAACAGTAAGGCAGTGCTTCCTTATCTTGTGTTACTAAATCTTTAGAATTCTAGTGAGCCATTTTAATAAATAAAATAACAAGATTCTTTATAGTAAAAATAATATATTGACAAAAATTTATGAATATTATAAAATGAACACAGTTCATTTCGTTGTTGTAGGAGGAAATATATTGTCTAGAATAATTGAAAATCCAAAACAACTTATACTAAAAAAAGCTAAAGAAATTCTATACAATGAAGGTTATTCTAAGCTAAGTATGAGGACTTTATCAAAAGCATGTGATATAGCTTTAGGCACAATATATAATTACTATCCTACAAAAAAAGATTTAGTTATTGAAATGATGACTGATTATTGGCAAGAGTTCTTATATTCAGTTCAAAAAATATCTGATTTAGAGTCTGATATTTACGTTAAATTTAATGAGATCTATAGTGAATTAAAGAACTTTATTGAAAGTTTCCGCCAGTATTGGTTGACACCTGAACTTTATGGCAGTCCTGAATTTGTAGAAGGTGGGTTAAAACAAGAATATGTTTTCATCGAAAGACTTGTGATTATAGTTGAGAATATCCTAGTAAAAGAGCATGCTGATAACAATATCCAAGTTAAAGTAGGGATGCATGAAACTGCAAGTTTTATAATTATGAATTTAATAACAATAGTTCAAATGCCGATTTTTACCTATGAATCCTTTGAATTATTCCTTAAAGAATTACTTAAATAAATCATATCCTTAAGGATATGATTTATAAAAAGAACTGAAGTGAACATTGTTCATTTGGGCTAGCTAGTGATAGATTAAGTTCATATATAAACTAAAAGGTTTTGTGCTACTACACAATAATAAACGAAGATTAGTATCATTAGGATTTTAAATTTTTTTAAGTCGAAATGAACAGTGTTCATAAGGGCCTGGAATATGCTTTTTTGTAGCTAATAAAATTGCTTATTTATTAAAATGTAATAGTGTATAAGAATTTAGGGAGGTGGGATAAGGCTTACTGCCACAGCCGTAAAGTGAAGACTTTTAATAATAAAGATAAGTGCGCTTAGCATTGTAGGCGTATAAATTACGGCAATTCTATAGATACAAATAATTTAAAAAACAAAAAGTAAAACAAATATTTAAATTGGGAGGAACTTATTATGTTAATTTATGCAATAATAACAATCACATTAGCTCTTGTAATGTATACAATAGGTGTGTGGAGTGAAAAAATACAAGGTGAACTTAAAAAATGGCATTTAGCGGTATTTTATATAGGCCTAATATTTGATACTACAGGAACAACAATTATGAGCAAGATTGCTTCAGATGGCTTTAAGCTTAATTTCCATGGCATTACAGGCTTACTTGCAATTATTTTAATGCTTTTCCATGCACTTTGGGCAACTGTAGTGTTAGTTAAGAATGATGAAAAAGCCAAAGCGAGTTTTCATAAATTAAGTATTGTTGTTTGGATTATATGGCTGATACCTTTTGTTTCTGGTGCAATTTTTGGAATGACAAGATAATATAAATAAAAGCTAAATTCCATTAATAAAATAGGGATTTAATTAAGAGTGAAGCACTATTCTTTGGAGAATGAGTGCTTTTTCTCTTTGCAATGAAATTCTTCTATACATCTATCATCTATTGATCTGAAAATAGCACTTTTAAATTACACAATGACAAAATGGAAAAGTATTGATTATGGATGGTACGGTGAACTGTACCATAAGTAAAAGCGTTTTTTTGCAAGAAGTATTGAAGGACTTACTGTAGATGAAGCAATTCTATGTCTATTATTAGAACCAAGGAAATGGTATCTAATTTAAGTAAATATTAGCTTAGATGAACCAAATAATAGGTTAAGAGTTTTATTCAGTTGATTTCAAGCTTCTAATTATAATTGCAGAATCATATAATAAATTTTAAATAGATAGTGCGGGAACTTAAATTACAGAAAAAATTTAAAAAATTAATAGGGGATGGGGAGTTTGGAAGCAAAAAGTAGTTCTTATTATGGAATGGTTGATTTATTACGTTTGGTGTTTGCTATTGCAGTTATGATGATTCATACTAGGGCATTAGAATCTATAAATAAAGATTTATGGATTGCAACTAGTATGGGAATTTGCAGGTTGGCAGTACCATTTTACTTTATTGTTTCAGGTTACTTTTTATATACACGAATACAATCACCAAAAGAACCTAAATCTACTTTAAAAAGATTATTAATTCTCTACGGTACATGGTTTCTTATTGAAACTATTTCTTTGTTACCATTTGTTCTAAGTATGTTAAAAATACCGCCAATAATTATTGCTGAAAGATTTTTGTTTATTGGTATCACAGGAAGTCTCTGGTACATATCTTCTTTAATTATTACTATTTTTATAATAGCTCCTTTACTAAAGAAAGATAAAATATTTCTTTTACTTATAATTGGATCCTTACTATATTTATTAGGGATAAGCGGAGATGCTTACTATGGATTATTAGGTAAAACTATGATGAGTCCTTTAATTAAGGGATATACTGCAATATTTATGTTTCCACAAGTAGGAATTACTGAATCAATACTTTTTGTAGCATTAGGTGCATTAATAAATAAATATAAGTTAGATGAAATGATAAAAAATTCAGGTCTTCTCAGTATAATCTTTATAATAATACTACTAGTTGAAACATTTATATTAAATAAAAATGGTATTGCTAAAGATGCTAATATGTATTTATCATCAATTATTGCAGTTCCACTAATATTTATTTGGGCAATTAACTATAATAAAAATATTTCAACAAGAATTTCTAAAACCTGTAGAGAGTACAGTGTTGGACTATATTGTTCTCATCAAATAATAATGCTTTGGATCGGAATGTTTGTGCCTATACTTTTTGCAAATACAGTAATTAGATTTATACTTACTTTATGCATTTCTGCTTTAATTATCACAATAGTGAGAAAAACTAGGTTAAAGAAAATTCTTTTAATGTAAACTGAGAGAATTGTAGAGAATAAATAATATTAATTTATCACAAATGTAAATAAAGCTGAAAATGGCTTGTATCAATAGGTATAAGCCATTATTACTTGTTAGAATAAATTCGAAAAACCTATGTTATACCATTTACGGTGAACTGTACCATAATTAAATGTGATTTTAGCCTTTACTATTGAAATGTCTTGAATAAAGTTGTTTTTATAAGTATAAAAGTTATATCTTAAGAAATACAAAGTTTACATAATACGGTATAATTAAAAAGATAAGTAACTATTAATTGAACTGCAAATAGTAATTTGTAAAGGAGATTTTATATGTTAGGGCACTTAGGATTTTCATATGTAGGACTGATATATTTATTAATGTTATTTATCCCCAATATAATTTGGAGTAAGAATCAGCCGATAGATTATGATAATACCAAAGAAAACAAAATATTATTGTTGTTTGAACGTATAGGTCAAGTATGTTGTACATGCAGTATACTGATTTTTAGTGATTTTAATATTGCTCCATTTTCAATATGGAGTTTGTGGCTTATCGTATCATTTTTACTGATGTTATTATATGAGATTTGTTGGATTAGATATTTTGTTAATGAACATACAGAAGAAAATTTTTATCGCAGTTTTTATGGGATTCCCATACCTCTTGCAAGTTTACCTGTTACAGCTTTTATGCTATTAGGCATTTATGGAAAGGTCATTTGGCTGATTGTATCTGCTATTATACTTGGTATAGGGCATTTAGGAATACATATTCAGCATTTAAAGGCAATAAAGTAAACACAACAACTTACAATGTAAGATGCCTAAAAATAGATAAGGAGAGTAAACTTAAAATGAATTTTGAAATAACTGATAAAGTTAAGGAGCAAGATAAAGAAGAAATTTTTCAGGGATTACTGGAATATAATTTAGCAAGAATTGAAGATAAAAATCCAAAGGATTTAGGTATTTATCTACAAGATGAGGCAGGAAAGAAACTTGCAGGACTAATTGGAGATACGCATGGTAATTGGCTTTTTGTGAAACTTTTGTGGGTAAGTGAAGAACTACGAGGACAGAATATTGGTAGCCAAATTTTAAAGCAAGCAGAAAAAACAGCAAAAGAACGAGGTTGTAAATATGTATTTTTGGACACCTTCAGTTTCCAAGCACCTATGTTTTATAAAAAGCATGGATACAAGGAAGTGTTTGCATTAGAAGAATATCCTGTGACAGGAAAACGTTATTATTTCACCAAAACTCTTTAAGAACAAATATGGATACTAATTTTCTTGATTAAAGATGTGCCAGTTTAATTCCAAATCTATTATTAAAATATTCATGGCTTCTAGTGAGAGAATTTAAAAATATAAATTTAAGTAAGAAGTAGTAGCTGGAGGAATACTTGTGGTAAATGAGTTCGAAAGACTATTAGGCGGTAATACAACAAGTGTATATAAGCGGAATGAAACAGTTCTTAGGGGACAGAAGACTTGGAGTTCAACAATACACAGAGTATTGTTGCATCTAGAAAAAGTCGGAGATACTAATAGCCCACGATTTATAGGAATCGATGAAAGTGGAATGGAGATATTATCCTTCGTCCCTGGAGAATGCAAGGATAACTATCCTTTTACTAATGATAAAAACGATCAGCTTTTGATTATAAAAAAAGTAGCTGTTATGATACGCAAATACCATGATGCAATGCTATCATTTAAGAGAACAGAAAAAGATAAGTGGATGTTTTCTTATAATGGGTCTTTGGAAAAAGAAGTTATATGTCACAATGATATTGCACCGTATAATATAACCTTTGTTGACGATATCCCATATGGAATGATTGATTTTGATACATGTTGTCCAGCCCCTAGAATATGGGATATTGTATATGCACTTTACAGGTTTGTTCCATTTAGTGAGAAAATTTACGACTCTGAAAAGCAGAAATATAGGAGCTATGATGTTGATGTAGACAAGGAGTTTAGAAAGAATAGTATTGGTGTGTTTTTTGATGCATATGGAATGAAATGCCCTAATGATTTATTTGAGCAAATGAGTGCTAGGCTACAGGAACTTGCTGATTTAATTTATAGTGAAGCTAAAAGTGGAAATAGTGCTTTTCAGAAAATGTTGGAAGAGGGACATAGAGATTTGTATTTAGCAGAAATCAATTTTATTAAAGAACATGCAATAGAATGGTTATAAGAAAGTGGTAAATTGTAAATTTGAATTGGAGAGAGTTATGGAAAATAAACTTATATTGGTAGAAGGTATACCAGGCGCAGGTAAGACCACCACAGCAAGAAAAATAAAAGAAAAGCTAATAGCAGAAGGTAAAAAGGTAGTACTTTATGAAGAAGGAATGTCTCATCCAGCAGATATGTCATGGAATGCGTATCTAACAGAAGAAGAATTCAATAGCTTCATATCAAAGTGTTTAGAAATGTGGGAAACTTCAGAAAAGACTATTAGCAAAGAGGAGCTTAAGCATAGAATTGAAATACAAACTCGAAGGGAAGAAGATCATTTTATATTAGCTTATACAAGGATAGACTTCCCAGAGGAAATTTATTGGGGGCTAGTAGGTGAAGTTGCAGCAAAAGAAATATGTGATGGCAGACGTAGCTTAAAGGAGTTTACAGAAATACATTTAAGGCGATGGGAGAGCTTTGCTGAGAAAGCACTATTAGATGATACTATTTATATATTTGAATGTGCTTTTCTCCAAAATCATATATTTGAATTATTAGGTGTATATGAAAAAAGCGACGAAGAGATTTTGATGTATCTTACTAATTTGGTGAGTAAGGTAAAATGTCTAAATCCACATATTGTATATATTGAACCTGCTGATGTTGAAAAGGTAATAATGAAAGCAGCAGATGAAAGAAAAGCACCAAATGAATCAAGAAAAGATTGGATTGATGAAATTGCTAATTGGGTGAGCAATACGAATTATGGTAAAAAACATGGACTAGCAGGAAGAGAAGGTGTATTTTCTTTTTGCAAAGAAAGATTAAGGATAGATAGAGTGATGATTAGGAATTTAGGTATTCCGGTGTCATTAATTAAAAGAGATTAGAATTATATTGTATTTTAGGAGAAAATTTATGGAGTTTAATTCATTAATACCCGAATTATCAGTAACTAATATTGAAATTACAAAACAATTTTATATATCTACTTTAGGTTTTAAATTGGAGTATGAAAGAGCTAACGAAAAATTCATATTTTTATCTTATGGTAAAAGTCAGTTTATGTTTGAAGAAATTCATGCAGATGGATGGAATGTAGATGTTTTAGAATATCCACTAGGAAGAGGAATAAATTTTTCTATAGCTTGCAGGGATGTCGAGCATTTGTACGACATTGTTAAGATTAGTAAAATTAAAATTTATAGAGAATTAAAAGAAACAGTATATATATGTGATGGAAAACAAAAAAATCAGAAAGAATTCCTTATACAAGATCCAGATGGATATTTGTTGAGATTTGTAGATTAATAACAGATAAGTTCTGATGTGGATAATTGGAAGTGCTTCTAAATACATTTAGCAGAATTATAAAGGTGAACTGTATCTTTAGTCCCACACATATGACAGATGGTGAAGTAATTACTGATATTAAATAGGGTTAATGAAATTATATAAATGTATATAAGCAGTAATTTTACTTAATAATACATTAAATAGAACCAATTTATGGGGATATTAAGATGTTATTAAAAAAACTGTGCCGAGTGTATCAATTGGTGAAATGTGTCGAATTATAAAGAAATACTTAAAAATGGGCATGTATATTAGTGTCACGGTATTTTATCCAATTAAGAGCTTTTAGCTATATGTTATTATAAGTTATGTCGCTGCAACACAGGGCGATAAGAACACGAAAATTTAAAGTTTATATCTAAAAAAATAAATTTTAAAAACAGTGTTGACAAAAAAATCTTACGATGATAAGATGAGTAAGCTGTCAGAAAGACGGCGAAACAAACTTGGTCTTTGAAAATTAAACAGAGAAGATAAACAAAGTCTAAAATTAGACTTAAACTAAACCAGCAATTCTTTTGAAAAAAGACTTACTAAGTAAGTAAGCTATGATTAAACTTTAAATTGAGAGTTTGATCCTGGCTCAGGACGAACGCTGGCGGCGTGCCTAACACATGCAAGTCGAGCGGAGAAAGTTCTTCGGAACTTTCTCAGCGGCGGACGGGTGAGTAACACGTGGGTAACCTGCCTTATAGAGGGGGATAGCCTTCCGAAAGGAAGATTAATACCGCATAACATTTTCGTTTCGCATGAAATGAAAATCAAAGGAGCAATCCGCTATAAGATGGACCCGCGGCGCATTAGCTAGTTGGTGAGGTAATGGCTCACCAAGGCGACGATGCGTAGCCGACCTGAGAGGGTGATCGGCCACATTGGAACTGAGATACGGTCCAGACTCCTACGGGAGGCAGCAGTGGGGAATATTGCACAATGGGGGAA
The DNA here is from genome assembly GCF_014193895.1 of Clostridium fungisolvens. Taxonomy (NCBI): domain Bacteria; kingdom Bacillati; phylum Bacillota; class Clostridia; order Eubacteriales; family Clostridiaceae; genus Clostridium; species Clostridium fungisolvens. The sequence goes on from NZ_BLZR01000001.1 coordinate 1,825,393, forward strand.
ACCCTGATGCAGCAACGCCGCGTGAGTGATGAAGGCCTTCGGGTTGTAAAGCTCTGTCTTTGGGGACGATAATGACGGTACCCAAGGAGGAAGCCACGGCTAACTACGTGCCAGCAGCCGCGGTAATACGTAGGTGGCAAGCGTTGTCCGGATTTACTGGGCGTAAAGGGAGCGTAGGTGGATATTTAAGTGGGATGTGAAATACCTGAGCTTAACTTGGGTGCTGCATTCCAAACTGGATATCTAGAGTGCAGGAGAGGAAAGTGGAATTCCTAGTGTAGCGGTGAAATGCGTAGAGATTAGGAAGAACACCAGTGGCGAAGGCGACTTTCTGGACTGTAACTGACACTGAGGCTCGAAAGCGTGGGGAGCAAACAGGATTAGATACCCTGGTAGTCCACGCCGTAAACGATGGATACTAGGTGTGGGGGTTTCAACACCTCCGTGCCGCCGTTAACACAATAAGTATCCCGCCTGGGGAGTACGGTCGCAAGATTAAAACTCAAAGGAATTGACGGGGGCCCGCACAAGCAGCGGAGCATGTGGTTTAATTCGAAGCAACGCGAAGAACCTTACCTAGACTTGACATCTCCTGAATTACCCTTAACCGGGGAAGTCGGTACCTTTGGTACCGACAGGAAGACAGGTGGTGCATGGTTGTCGTCAGCTCGTGTCGTGAGATGTTGGGTTAAGTCCCGCAACGAGCGCAACCCTTATTGTTAGTTGCTACCATTTAGTTGAGCACTCTAGCGAGACTGCCCGGGTTAACCGGGAGGAAGGTGGGGATGACGTCAAATCATCATGCCCCTTATGTCTAGGGCTACACACGTGCTACAATGGCAAGTACAAAGAGACGCAAGACCGTGAGGTGGAGCAAATCTCAAAAACTTGTCCCAGTTCGGATTGTAGGCTGAAACTCGCCTACATGAAGCCGGAGTTGCTAGTAATCGCGAATCAGCATGTCGCGGTGAATACGTTCCCGGGCCTTGTACACACCGCCCGTCACACCATGAGAGTTGGCAATACCCGAAGTCTGTGAGCTAACCCGTAAGGGAGGCAGCAGCCGAAGGTAGGGTCAGCGATTGGGGTGAAGTCGTAACAAGGTAGCCGTAGGAGAACCTGCGGCTGGATCACCTCCTTTCTATGGAGAAATTATTAAGTACTGATGCATTTCAGGCTTAATATATACGAATTCTGGTTAGAATCTCTCTCTGTTTAATTTTGAGATACCAAGTATCTCAGATTGTTCTTTGAAAATTGCACATAAGTTAAAGTAAAGATATTTACTATTCTTTGTAATAAATTGACTGATAAGAATGCACGCTAGTATTCAAGTCAGTAGACTGGTTTGTTCAAAAACAAATTATGAAATGTACTTTTCTAAGTGCAGAACCGTAATTTGCGGAGCAAATTAGGAGTGGCATTAGAACCAAGTAGTACGAGGAAGCGACCGAACGAGCAGCAGAGCTTGTTTCAAACAAGTGAGCAGCGCAGTGACGAAGCTGACGAAGTAATACGCCGGTTATAATGACACGACATTAGGTCAAGCTACAAAGGGCGCATGGTGAATGCCTTGGCATCAAGAGCCGAAGAAGGACGTGACAAGCTGCGATAAGCTTTGGGTAGGCGCAAATAGCCTGTGATCCAAAGATCTCCGAATGAGGAAACTCACGTAGGTAACCCTACGTATCCTATAGTGAATACATAGCTATAGGAGGGTAAACCTAGGGAACTGAAACATCTAAGTACCTAGAGGAAGAGAAAGAAAAATCGATTCCGTCAGTAGCGGCGAGCGAAATCGGAAGAGCCCAAACCAAAGATTTATCTTTGGGGTTGCGGACAGAACATAACATTGGTGGCTATTGTAATTGAAGATATCTGGAAAGATACACCGTAGAAGGTAATAGTCCTGTAAGTGAAACAAGAAGACCATAGTTCTGCTCCAGAGTACCACGAGACACGTGAAACCTTGTGGGAAGCAGGGAGGACCACCTCCCAAGGCTAAATACTACTTGATGACCGATAGTGAAGAAGTACCGTGAGGGAAAGGTGAAAAGAACCCCGGGAGGGGAGTGAAATAGAACCTGAAACCGTGTGCCTACAACCGATCATAGCACCATATGTGTGTGATGATGTGCTTTTTGTAGAACGAGCCAACGAGTTACGGTATGTAGCGAGGTTAAGTACTTAAGGTACGGAGCCGAAGGGAAACCGAGTCTGAATAGGGCGACTAGTTGCATGCCGTAGACCCGAAACCGGGTGACCTATCCATGGCCAGGTTGAAGCGAAGGTAAAACTTCGTGGAGGACCGAACCACGTTGGTGTTGAAAAACCATGGGATGAGCTGTGGATAGCGGAGAAATTCCAATCGAACTCGGAGATAGCTGGTTCTCCCCGAAATAGCTTTAGGGCTAGCGTCGGATATGACTAATGGAGGTAGAGCACTGAATGGGCTAGGGGGCATATCGCTTACCGAACCTTATCAAACTCCGAATGCCATATAGTATTAGTCCGGCAGTCAGACTGCGAATGATAAGATCCGTAGTCAAAAGGGAAACAGCCCAGATCGTCAGCTAAGGTCCCAAAGTATAAGTTAAGTGGAAAAGGATGTGGGATTTCTAAGACAACTAGGATGTTGGCTTAGAAGCAGCCACTCATTAAAAGAGTGCGTAATAGCTCACTAGTCGAGAGATCCTGCGCCGAAGATGTTCGGGGCTCAAACTTATCACCGAAGCTACGGCTAGCAGATTTATCTGCTGGGGTAGGGGAGCGTCGTAATCGGGCTGAAGTCGTACCGTAAGGAGCGGTGGACTGATTACGAGTGAGTATGTTGGCATCAGTAGCGAGAACTAGGTGAGAATCCTAGTGGCCGAAAACCTAAGGTTTCCTCAGGAAGGCTCGTCCGCTGAGGGTTAGTCGGGACCTAAGCCGAGGCCGAAAGGCGTAGGTGATGGACAATCGGTTGATATTCCGATACTACTGCAAATCGTTATTACCGATGGAGTGACGCAGGAAGATAGAGTGTGCTAGCTATTGGATGCTAGTCTAAGCACTTAGGTATACAGGTAGGCAAATCCGCCTGTATTAGCTGAGGTGTGATGGGGAAGGCCTTTTAGGCTGAAGTACTTGATTCTACGCTGCCAAGAAAAGCTTCTAGGGAGAAATGTAGTACCCGTACCGCAAACCGACACAGGTAGGTGAGGAGAGAATCCTAAGGCCGGCGGAAGAATTACAGTTAAGGAACTCGGCAAATTGACCCCGTAACTTCGGGAGAAGGGGTGCCTACGAGAGTAGGTCGCAGAGAATAGGCCCAAGCAACTGTTTAGCAAAAACACAGGTCTCTGCTAAAGCGAAAGCTGATGTATAGGGGCTGACGCCTGCCCGGTGCTGGAAGGTTAAGGGGAATCGTTAGCGGTAACGCGAAGCGGTGAACTTAAGCCCCAGTAAACGGCGGCCGTAACTATAACGGTCCTAAGGTAGCGAAATTCCTTGTCAGGTAAGTTCTGACCCGCACGAATGGCGTAATGACTTGGGCACTGTCTCAACTGTAAATCCGGCGAAGTTGTAGTGCAAGTGAAGATGCTTGCTACCCGCGATTGGACGGAAAGACCCCGTAGAGCTTTACTGTAGCTTAGCATTGAGTTTCGGTATTGTCTGTACAGGATAGGTGGGAGACTTGGAAGCATCCTCGTTAGGGGATGTGGAGTCGTCCTTGGGATACCACCCTGACAGTACTGGGATTCTAACCGGGCACCATGAAGCTGGTGACGGGACATTGTTAGGTGGGCAGTTTGACTGGGGCGGTCGCCTCCAAAAAAGTAACGGAGGCGCCCAAAGGTTCCCTCAGAACGGTCGGAAATCGTTCGTAGAGTGCAAAGGCAGAAGGGAGCCTGACTGCGACACCCACAAGTGGAGCAGGGACGAAAGTCGGGCTTAGTGATCCGGTGGTACCTCGTGGGAGGGCCATCGCTCAACGGATAAAAGCTACCTCGGGGATAACAGGCTGATCTCCCCCAAGAGTCCACATCGACGGGGAGGTTTGGCACCTCGATGTCGGCTCGTCGCATCCTGGGGCTGAAGTAGGTCCCAAGGGTTGGGCTGTTCGCCCATTAAAGCGGCACGCGAGCTGGGTTCAGAACGTCGTGAGACAGTTCGGTCCCTATCCGTCGCGGGCGTAGGAAATTTGAGAGGAGCTGTCCTTAGTACGAGAGGACCGGGATGGACTGACCTCTGGTGCACCAGTTGTTCCGCCAGGAGCATAGCTGGGTAGCTACGTCGGGAAGGGATAAACGCTGAAAGCATCTAAGCGTGAAGCCCACCTCAAGATTAGATTTCCCATAGCGTAAGCTAGTAAGACCCCTCGAAGAACACGAGGTTGATAGGTCGGAGGTGTAAGCATGGTAACATGTTCAGCTGACCGATACTAATAGGTCGAGGGCTTGACCAATACAAGTTATTACAAAGTAAACTTAAGTGCAATTTTGAAAGAATAATCTTTCAAAGATCTAGTAATGATGCGTCTAAGGGTTACACCCGTACCCATACCGAACACGAAGGTTAAGACTTAGACGGCTGATGGTACTGCATGGGCGACTGTGTGGGAGAGTAGGTGGTTGCTAGGTAATTAGTATCTGACGATACATAAAAGACTTCACATTTGTGAAGTCTTTTTTATTGCATAAAAAAATATAATTTGGAATAAAAAGCACAGATTATCAAGAAAACTATTTACAGATGTTGTACAATAAATTCAAAGGATTTTTTATTCTTTATTCTTTATCAATTTATAACTCAATTATAGGTATGGGTAAATATGAATAACTACTTAAGATATAATGTGACTTAAAGAATAAAAAATACAAATTTGTAGCTTATAAGTTTCCTCATATGCATTTGAAAAGGCAGATGTGCAAAAAAATCGCTGGAGCGACTTTCTTCAGTGATTTTTTCATAGGAGGTATGAGAAAGAAATGAACTACTATCATAGAATACAAAATTCAATTGAATTTATTGAATTGAATCTTGATCAGAATATTGATGTTGTAGATATAGCATCAAAAGCTTACTTTTCAGCATTTCATTTTCAAAGGGTATTTCAAGCAATTTTCCAATTATGAAAGAAGAGAGGGACCGGATTTTGAAGTAACGGATGTATGTAATTCAATGTATCCTGAAAAGATGAAAATGAAAATATATATACCAGTTAAATGAAACTTTCATCAAGAATAATCTATATAAAAGGAGAAAAGGGTAAATATGAACATAGAGATGATTTTTGGAGATTTTCCTGTCTTAGAATCCGTAAATATAATATTAAAAAGAATTGAAGAAACAGATATCAATGAAGTGTTTGAAATCTACAATAATGAAAAGGTGTTTGAGTTTTGTGGCATTATTCCAAAGAACAATATTGATACCGTGAGAAATATGATTGGTCATTTTGAAAGAGATTATAAAAAGAAAAGTAGGGTTAAGTGGGGTATATTCTCTAAAAATCATGAAAATAAGTTGGTTGGAATTATTGAAGCAATGGATTTTAATCAAAAAGTTAATATGGTCACTATAGGATATTTCCTAGCAGAAAGATACTGGGGAAATGGAATTGCATCTGAGGCTACAAGCTTATTGAGTAAATTTTTATTCGAAACTGCAAATGTTAATCGTATTCAAGCTGAGGTTATGCCTAAAAATATTGCCTCAAAGCATGTACTTATAAAGAATGGATTCATGAAGGAAGGGTTACTTAGACAAGCAAGTTTATGGTCTGGCAAGGGCGTGGTAGACCTAGAGATATACGGTTACCTTAAGGAAGACTATGACAGATAATATTTTTATTATGACAGCGATAAGTATGTTTAACTGGCTTAAACCATAATAATATATATAATCCTGATTACGAAGAAAATTGTTGACGTATTTTTTTCGTAATCAGGATTTTTTTATTAAATATATGACAAATTAAATTTGACTCCACCCTTGGGGTGAGGTTTATAATGCAATCAAGGAGGTGCAAGATGGATAATCAAATTAAAATTAGTGAGTTTGTTAAATTGACTAGAAGTACATTAAAAACGGTTTTGTACTATCACAAAATTGGATTACTACCAGAAAAGAAAAACTCCTCAAATGGATATCGGGTGTACGGCGCCGAAGACCTTGAGAAGATGAGAAAAATTAAACATTTAAAAGCTTTAGGGTTAGATTTAAAGCAAATAAAAGAAATCCTAGGAGATAAAAATAATCATAATACGTTAAGTGAAGTTCTGAAATCGCTACAGTTAGAGCTTTTGAATGAAAGAAGAAAGATAGATGTTCAATTATTTGAAATAGAGACATTGTTAAAGAAAGAGGAAGTTCTTAATGGAGAAATCACTTCTCGGTCGGAAATATTTCAAATTGTTATAGATATATTAGAACCTGATCAAGAGAAGAGTAATATGGAAGCAAACCCAGAATTATTTGAACAAAGAAATAAAGTATTTGGTATCTTAGAAGATTTTCAATGGGGGGAAGAACAAAAGAATAATCTTAGGACTATAGCTGAATATTTTAAACTACATCCTGAGGAATATAAAAAGGCTATTGAGTTTGGAAAACGTCTTTCAAAACTGAAAGATATGTCTGAAGATGACCCTGAAGTGGAGGCTTTAGCAAGGGAAGGCGCAGAATTTATAAACAATGCACCGTTTTTAAAAGAAATGCTTTATAACAAATCTGGTTTCGGCGAAACTAATGAAAATTTATTAAATGAAATGACTAAGAAAGTGCTTTCGCCAGCTCAGATGAAGCATAAGGAACTTATACAAAAATATCTTAATTATAGACCATAAGCTAACTTCCATTTATAAAAATCATTTAATTTTAGCTGCCTGCTCAAATATTATCTCAAGTTTTACATTTTAATTTGAAAAATAATGTTAAGAAGAATCAAGTGTAAAAATATAATTTATAAGTTTATAGGTACATACATTAAAGAAGGAGGTTATTGTTGTGGAAAATAAGAAAAAACAATTTAAAGCGAAGGCATATATAGTTCCAGTGGTATTAATTGCAATCATGGGGCTTATTCTATTTATTCCAGCAGGAACCATAAGGTTCTGGGAAGCCTGGATTTTATGGAGCGGATTTTCATTAATAACTTTTTTCATTGCAGTGTATTTTTCAAAAAAGAGTCCTGAATTTTTAGAGAGAAGAGCAAAGGTGAAAGAAGAAGGAACAACAAAAAAAGCTCCTGCATTTTTAAAATTATATTATCTAGGTTTCATTTTGCCTGGCATTGATTTTCGTTTTAATTGGTCTCATGAAGTTGCATGGTTTATCCTTTTGTCCAACTTAATTGTTTTTGTAGCATATATTTTTATATTTTATGTATTTAAGGTTAATACTTATGCTTCAACGGTTATTCAGGTAGAGAAGAAGCAAGAAGTTATTACAACTGGCCCTTACTCAATAGTTAGACATCCAATGTACTTTGGAATGGTACTAATGTCATTGTTTATACCTCTAGCACTTGGATCATATTTAGCCTTAATCCCAATGCTGTTAATTATACCTTTGATGATATTTAGAATAGAGGGTGAAGAAGAGGTTCTATCAAGAAGTCTTAAGGGGTATAAGGAGTATTGTTTAAAAACTCCGTATAGATTAATACCTTTTGTGTGGTAATTAAATTATATTTAAACTCGCTTTTTATGCGCAAGTTTTTAAAAAGTTATAGCGTTTTCTTTTTTTATTTTATAATTTTATGAAGTTACCTAATTATATAAATTTATATAGGTAAAATTTTAAGAACTTATAGCTTAATTGTTGAATTTAAAATAGGTTTATTGGATTATATGAGTTTTTTCATAGAGGACTATAAATAAAAATTGACAATGTTTATATACTAAGCTATAATTAGTAAAAATTAATAGAAATGAAATTCGTATAACCTCAACAATACGGGTTGAGGGTCTCTACCAGGAACCGTAAAATCCTGATTACGAAGAAAATTGTTGACTCATTTTCTTCGTAATCAGGATTTTTTTATACTTTTCAGCCATATTAAAGGCTATTTTTGAGATTGAGTGGTTATTTATACCATGCTTTAATAGTACTATTTTTCAGGATTATACATTAGATATATAAGTAAATAGTTATAGTATTAGGTGTAGAAGTGGGAAATAAAGATGAAACACTTCTATCCGAGATCTATTTTTAAAACTCTCACAGGTTCTGGTGAAAGAATTTTAAAATATAAATTTGCTACATTCATAAAGAGTAAAAATAAGAAGTGACCAACTATAAAGATTACATTACATACGCTTAAGAGAAGTAATATATGCAAAAAGAATCACAAATAAAAGTACATATTAATTTAGTGGTTTATATAAAGTTAATGATTTTAGTAAGGAGTGTATTTTATGAAGAGTGATATGAATATTTTAAAGAAGAGAATTAAGGTAGCAAGTAAAGAAATAAAAGCGGACTGTGTTGTGAAAAACGGGAAGATAGTAAATGTTTTTACTGGAGATATTAAGAAAGGTGATATAGCAATTGTTGATGGATATATAGCTGGCATTGGTCAATATGAAGGAAATGAAATTATTGATGCTGAGGGTAAGTTTATAGTTCCAGGATTTATTGATGGTCACATGCATATAGAAAGCACAATGCTTACACCACAGGAATTATCAAAAGTTCTTATTCAGCATGGAGTTACTACAGTAATGGCAGATCCTCATGAGATTGCAAATGTTGCAGGTACAGACGGTATTGACTTTATGTTAAACTCATCAGAAGAATTACCTTTAGATGTATTTATTATGCTTCCTTCCTGTGTTCCAGCAACCTCCTTTGGAAGCAGCGGAGCAATACTAAATTCAGAAGATTTAAAGCCTTTTTATTCACATCCAAGGGTTTTAGGACTTGCAGAAGTTATGGACTTCCCATCTATTGTGAATTTAAATGAAGGGATGTTAGAGAAAATTGCTGATGCACATTCAAATAGAAGTATTATAGATGGTCATGCAGCAGGACTTAGTAGAGAAGAACTAAACGTATATGTAGCTGCAGGAATTTATGCTGATCATGAATGTGTGGATGTAGAGGAAGCAAAGGATCGTCTAGAATTAGGAATGTATTTAATGATTAGAGAAGGAACTGCCGCCAAAGAACTAAAAAAGCTCTTGCCAGTAATTACTCCTATAAATTCAAGAAGATGCATATTAGTTACAGATGATAAATTACCAGATGATTTGATTGCGGAAGGCAGTGTAGATTATAATGTAAGGCTTGCAATAAAAGAAGGCTTAGATCCTGTGACAGCCATTCAAATGGTAACAATTAATACAGCCGAATTTTTTGGACTTCGTAGTTTTGGAGCAATTGCACCGGGGTATCAGGCCGATTTATTAATATTAGATGACTTACAAAGTATTTCAATTGATAAGGTTATTAAAAAAGGAAAATCTGTTGTAGATAGTGGGAAGATAAATAAAGAAGCCTTTAATGATGAAGACATAAGTAAAGCTTTAGCCTTGAAATTGCCTAAAATAAATATGAAAGAACTAAAAGAAAATGCTTTTGAAATACCTTTATCCTCTGATTTATGCAATATAATAGAGATAGTTCCTAATAGTTTAATCACACATCATAGAATTGAAGAAGTTGATATAAATAAAGGTATGTTTAGCCCTTCTATTTCAAAGGATCAATTAAAGATGGCTGTAATAGAAAGACACCACTCAACAGGAAATATTGGACTTGGAATTGTTAAAGGCTTTGGCATAAAAAATGGAGCCATTGCAACAACGGTTGCTCATGATTCTCATAACATCGTTGTTGTAGGAACCTCTGATGAAGAAATGTTTTTAGCGGTTAATCGTCTTATAGAGATGGGGGGAGGAATTGCAGTTGCTTCTGGAAAAGAAGTTGTAGCATCCCTGCCACTTGCTATAGGCGGATTAATGTCTGAAAATAGCTATCTAGAAGTTAAAGAGCAGCTTCGTACTTTAAATCAAGCTCTTAGTGTAATAGGAGCTGATAAAGACTTTAATCCTTTTTTAACTTTATCCTTTTTAACTCTTCCGGTTATTCCAGAAATTAAATTGACTGATGCAGGATTATTTGAATTTAAGACATTTTCTAATATAAAGGTTCAAGCTTAAAATTTTTTGATGTATATAACTTATAATTAAGAAAAAAACTATGGAGAACTAAATCCTAGCTCAAAAACAACTCTATATTATTTTTGAGCTAGGATATTTGTGTATTTGATTATAAAATAAAAGTACATGTTGGTAGTACTGAACATAAAAACTAAGGAGGAAAAAATAATTATGATACATTCTTTTTTAATGGTTGGTCAATCAAATATGGCTGGGCGTGGATTCTTAAAAGAGGTTCCTATGATTTGCAATGAACGTATAAAAATGCTACGAAATGGACGATGGCAGATCATGACTGAGCCTATAAATTTCGATAGACCTTATTCCGGAGTTGGACCTGCAGCTTCTTTTGCCGCTGCATGGTGTAAGAAAAACCAAAACGAAGAAATAGGACTAATACCTTGTGCCGAAGGTTCAACAAGTATAGATGATTGGTCAGAAGATGGTCCATTATTTAAACACGCTATATTTCAAGCAAAGCTAGCAAAAGAAAGCAGCAAGCTTGATGGAATACTATGGCACCAAGGTGAAAATGAATGTTCTCCAGGGCGTTACAAACTTTATCATGATAAGTTTTTAAAAGTCATTGAAGCATTTCGTAGAGAACTTGATGAGCCAAGTATACCAATTATTATGGGTGGAATAGGAGAGTATTTAGATAGTGGATTTCTAGGCAATTATTTTCCTGAACATCCTGAAGTAACTCAGGTAATAATGGAATTTGCAAAGGCAAATAACAATTGTTATTTCGTTACAGCATCAGGACTAACACCAAATCCAGATGGTATTCATATTAACGCAGCTTCGCAGAGAATATTTGGACTTAGATACTTTGAGGCCTATGATAAACTTAAACATATATTAGAGCCTCTAGAAAATGAAGAAGCTGCTATACATATAGATAGTGAAAGACCCTTAACAAAGACCGAAAAGCTTACAATATTAGAGGGGCAATTTGCCGGAGGACATATAACCTTAGAGGCATATCTAGCAGAGTTATCAAAGATAAATGCATAAGTATAGTGATCGTTACTATATTTTTAGTTTATGAAAATAGAATTACTAAAATTATAAAGAAGTATGAGTTAGAAGACTGTGCCAAGGCATGGTCTTCTTTTAATAATTGAAGAATTATATTATATATGACTATTCGTATAATATGGAGAAGTTGTATTCTAATGGTATAATATATTGGTGGATATAGGTTTAATGTAATAAAGACAATATAGATAAAAGGTAAGGAAATAAATATATGAGTAAAACGTTAATTGTTTATTATTCGCTCTTTCAAAATACAAAGAATGTAGCACTAGAAATATCAGAACAAACTGGTGGAACTGTAATAGAATTAATCCCTGAAAAGAAGTATTCCTTTGATTATAATACTGCTGCAAAAGAGGTAAGAAGTGAAATTTCCAGAGGATATTGCCCTAAGCTAACGTCTGGTAATAAGCCAATTGAGGAGTATGAAACAATATTTATAGGCACACCTAACTGGTTTAAAACAGTAGCCCCACCAGTGATGAGCTTTCTTAGACAACATAATTTTGCAGGGAAAACTGTAATTCCATTTTGCACTCATGGAGGCGGAGGTTTTGGGCAAATTGAAAAAGATATTGCTAAGGAATGTTCAGGAGCATCTATGTTACCTGGGCTTGCTGTAAATGGCGCGGCACAATCAGAAGACATTAGTAATTGGCTTAAAACTATTGGATTTCAATTATAATATATAGATGAACCACTTCATAATTAAACTTATATTTTCAAATTCTCCTCTCAGAACCCAGAGAAGTTTTGAAAACAGATTTCGGATTGAAGAAGTTTATATTTAAAAATAAATTAGAAAAGAGGAAAAAACTATGGAAAGTATGCAAAAAGAAATAGCAAAAGCTTTTCTTCAAGGAGTTGTAACTGATAAAGTTCGTGAAGTCTATGATTTATATACATTACCTGACTTTAAACATCACAATGGATTCTTTAGTGGTGATAGGGAATCACTTTTACAAGGTATGATACAAAGTAATGAAATGTTTCCGAATAAGAAGTTAACAATAAAACTTGCAGTGGCTGAGTCTCCATATGTTACTGTGTTTTCACATGTTCAGATAACAGAAGGTAAAGAAGCAGCGGTTGTACATATATATCGTTTTAAAGGTGAAAAGATAGCTGAGATGTGGGATATATCTCAAGAGGTGTCTAAGGATTCTCCTAATAAAAATGGAGTGTTTTAACAAGAAGTGTAGAATTTTTTAGGTTCATTAATGGTGAACCGTACCATAAGTGAATGAGGTTTTTTCTGGGAGTGGCAATTATAAGTACCAACTTAAAAATGGAGGCTACAAATGACTAAGTATGAATATATATTGAGACAATTTTCAAAGACAAATAAAAAAAACTATGAGAACTATGTGGTTACAAGAATATGGCATAGGCTTGATTCTTTAGACTATAAGTTTGTGACACAGCAGTATGTCTTAAGAGCAAACGGTAAATATGCACTCACAGATATGTATTTTCCGCAATGTAAAATACATATAGAGGTAGACGAGTCTCATCATCAGTTCAATGTCACAAATGATAAAATTCGCGAAAATGACATAGTAAACATAACTGGACATGAGATCATAAGAGTTGATGTTACTAAAGGGGTTGAAGATATAAACCTACAAATCGAGAAAATAATTGAAATGATACGTGAAAAGCGTGTCCATATGAAGGATGAATTTGTAGCATGGGAACCCAATTTGGAAGTATCAACGGCAACATATATAGAGAAGGGGTATATAGACAGAAAAGACAATGTTGCTTTTAAACGAGAATCTGATGCTATAAATTGCTTTGGAGTCAACTACAAAGGGTGGCAAAGAGGTGGTGCCAAGCATCCTAGAGAAGAAGGTGTCCATATTTGGTTTCCAAAACTCTATAAGAATGGTCTGTGGGATAATAGCATAACCGATGATGAAGAAATTATATATGAAAAGTCAATGGAAGACAGCAAAGTAGATAGTCATATTGATGAAATAATAACTTATAGAGATAAGAAGCGTATCGTATTTGCAAGAGTGAAAGATTCACTAGGGGAGGTAATGTATCGATTCATGGGAGAATATCACTTGAATATTTATGAAACTAAGGCTCAAAGAAGGCTTGTGTGGGAAAGAAAGAAGACTAGAGTAAGGACATATGCATGTAATCTACCTGAGACCACTTAGGTGTTTAATTGATTTAAAAATATATTTATTTTAAAAGGGGTAATTAATAATGAATTTAATTGGAAAAGAAGTGGCGCACAAAATATTTGGTATTGGGAAAATAGTAGCTCAGGCCCATGAACATTTTAATGTGAAGTTTGTTAATGAGGAAAAAAGGTTTCAGTATCCTTTAGCTTTTGAAGGTTTTTTAGTATTATTGGATGATGACCTTAATCAAGAATTATTAAAAGAGATTGCGTTTATAAAAGATGAAATCAAAAAAGTGGCTGAGGAAACAGTGAAGAATAATCAAAATACTAAAATGTCTGATACCAAAAAAACAGGAAGTTATAAAAAAGAACATAAACAAAGCAAAGAGATGATAAGCATTCATAAAAATTGTTTTAATTATTTGATTAATTATCAAAAGGAACATAAAGATTTTTATTTTATTCCAAGAAAAGTGAATAATCAAAATAGACTAGAAGAAGGATATTACTTTATCGGAAATGAGCATTATCTGATGATTACTTTCTGGTATGGGGGAGACGGCGTTGAAAAAATTCATAACATTAATTTTGGTATAACTGAATCCGAAGAGTGCTATATTGAAATAAGTTCAAGGGATGATGAAAATAAAGCAAAATATTTGAGAGATGTTGTTAGGATTTTGGAAGAAAAACAACATTACAAATTTGATGAAATTAAGGAAAATAAGTGGCGTTTAGATTATGCTAAAGGATTAAGCTATTTGGAAGTATTAGAAAGTTTCATTTTGATCGAAAAGTCTATTATTGACGAGTATATTAAATTAAATTCAGGGATAGGAATTGAAGCTGCTAATAAGGAAATGGATAGTAAATACGTAAAGAGAATATTGGATATGCAAATGCACAAAGATCTTTAATTGAACGAACTGCATCGAAAAGGTGTAGATGCAGTCAGCCGAAGTGATTTGAAGAAGTATAACATGACTTTTGAAGGAAGAAACCTTGTGTTTTCTTCACAAGCGATACAAGGGTGTAAAGGCTAAAAGAGCCTTTTGTGGTTATCCAAACGATAAATACAGAAAAACTTCACTTGTCAATGGTATGGTGAATCATATCATAAGTAAATAAGGTTTTTACTAAGTTTAGGTGATTGACAATTGTTGTATTAGGAGGAATTTTAATATGATTTATTAAAATAGTAATGAAAGATTATATGTTGAATTACTAAGAGAAAATTTTTGAAAAATCTTAACAGAATTAGATTTAGCATATAGTGGGGAAAGGGAAAGGAAGCAAAAGAAATATTTAAGAACCATCCGCAAATATCTTATGCTTATAGTATGGGGTATAACAAAACATTTTGCTATTATTTAAGCTAATAATTTGAAAGAGGTACTCATCGTAGGGCGGATGGAGTGCTTTTTCATTTGTTTTAAAACATTTAATACCTATTTATAATATTTCCATTCCTGCTTCCTTCATATAATCTTTTCCCCAATTCTCCATCATTTGTATGACAGGTATAAACTTTTCTCCCATTTCAGTAAGGCTATATTCAACTCTTGGAGGAACCTCATTATATGATTTTCTAAATACAAGATTATCATCTTCAAGTTCTCTTAAATGTTGAGTAAGCATTTTTTGAGTAAGGGCAGAATCATTGAATGCTCTTTTTAACTCTGAAAATCTCATTACTTTATTGTGAGCTAGAAACCATATTATTGAAAGTTTCCATTTTCCTAATATTATTCGTTGAGTTAATAGTAAAGGACATCCTTCTTCCCAATCATTAACTTTCATATAAATCACCTTCTAAGTTACTTATTAGTAACTATACCACAAAAAAGTACCTAATTTCAATATTTTTACTATTCATTTATAATAAGTGTAAATCAAGTAGCTATTAAAAAATATTTACTGGTAAATAAATTTTTAACATACTGGAGGTGTTATAAAATGAAAAAAATTCAACTTGGAAAATCAGCTATTAATGCATCTGTTATAGGGTTAGGTGCTATAAATTTTGGTACTACTATTAGAGAGGATACTACATTTAAACTAATGGATGACTATGTGCTAAATGGGGGGAATTTAATCGATACATCAAACAATTATGCAGTATGGAATGGCGGAGACGGAGGGGAAAGTGAAAAAACGATAGGTAAGTGGATAAAGAAAAATGGTAAAAACAAAGATCTTTTTATTGCAACAAAACTTGGAGCTTTACCAAAAGAAAATGGGAAAAGAGATTTTTCAGATATGCAGGGTTTAAGTCGTTCTGTTATTATCGACAGTGTTAATAAATCTTTAGATAATTTGAATGTAGACTGTATTGATATATTATATTTACATGTTGATGATTTTAATACACCGCAGGAAGAAACTCTTGGTACATTAAATGAACTTGTAAATAGAGGACTAATAAAAGAAATTGGTTGCAGTAATTTTAGAACATGGCGTATAGAAAGTGCACGAAATATATGCTTGAAAAATAACTATAAATTTTTTTGTGCTGTACAGCAGAGGTTTAGTTATTTATCACCTACAATGGACTCAGATTTCTTTCCACAGGTACCAGCTAGCAGAGAATTAGAAAGTTATATAAATTATCATAAAGATTTAACGCTCATAGCATATTCACCTTTATTAGGCGGACAATATAATACGTCCAAAATAAAAAAAGATGAATATAAAACATACTTTAATGAAAATAAATTAAAAGAATTATTAGATGAACAAAGTGACCCTAACTCATATGTTCTTAATTATATAAATAATCAATTCGGTGGCAGTGTTGCTTTAGTTACAACTTCTAAAGTTGATCATTTAAATAATATAATGCAGTCAGAATTCTTTAAGTAAGCCTCCAAATCTTTGATTTGGAAAGGGGAACTTACCTAACTAACGAAAGTGAGTCGGGGGTAATTTAAAAGTTAGAAAACTAGATAACCATTGATATTATTTGCTTAAGGCTGCTTTCATCAAGTGGGAATGCTGTATAATAAGTAATGATGTAGGAGGATATATAACATGCACTCACTTTTGTTATATATTAACAAATGTTGTAGTAAGTATTCTAAAATTAGAATGTGTAATATAGAGAAAAAATCTCACTTGGGTGTGATACGGGGAACCGTATCTTAAATAACGGAGGTTTTTTTACATTAATGTATGTAGATCCGTAACATAAGTGACGGACTACTTTTAAAATAATAAGCTGAATCCTAAGCGAAGAATGAACATTATTCTAGATTTGTTTCCGCATACATTACAAGACGAGAGTCCTTCAATAAGTGAGAACTCTACCTAGGGGATTAGAAGAAAATTTGAACAAGGAAAAGTGGTGGTAAATCATAATAAATTTTTAGGTTATGATAAAGATGAAGAAGGTAACCTTATAATTAATGAAAAACAAGCCAAGATTGTAAGAAGAATTTATAAGGATTACCTTGATGGAAAAGGTTCAAATAGGATTGCAAGAGAACTTGAAGAAGAGGGGGTTAAAGGTTGGAATGGGAAAGCTAAATGGTATGAAAGTACTATAAGGGGAATATTAACTAATGAAAAATATAAGGAGATGCATTGCTTCAAAAAACGTGTACGGTGGATTTTCTTACTAAGAAAAGAGTGGATAGTAATGGTGAAGTTCAGAAGTATTATGTTGAAGAAAGCCATCCTGCAATTATAGATAAAGAAATGTGGGAAGCTGTGCAACTAGAAATGGAAAGAGGGCTGGTATTTGCTGAAACTTATGGTGTATTTAAATTAGACTATGCCACACTTGATAATCCTTTTGCAGGAAGAGTTATGTGTGGACGCTGTAGCAGTATATTTGGAAGAAAGACATGGAATTCTACAAATGAAAATCTTAAAAGAAAGGTTTGGATGTGCAGCAATAGGTATAAAGTAAAAGGTGAGAAAGGCTGCCAGAATAAGCACATTGATGATAAGGTTTTATACCAAACTTTTATAAATACCGTCAATGCTATTATTGAGAATAAAGATTACTTTATGTAGAAGTGGAAGGGTGCACTTAAGAGTGAGAATGTTCTAGTAAGGTATAGGTTAAAGCAGTTTATAAAAATTATTGAAAAAGCAGAACCAATAAAAGAATTTGATGTAAATTTATTTTTAAAGCTAATTGAGAAGACGACTGTGTTTGAAGTGGAAAAGATTATTGTAAGATTGCTTGATGGAACTGAGATAGAAGTTGTAATTGGATAATACATTTTAAGGAGCTGGTTAGAGTGTAGGTGTTTTCACTTTAACAGGCTCTTTTTCACATAAAAAATAAAACTTAAAATAGAATAGTGAGGTGGCGTAATTTGAGAAAATAAATATGTATTAGGAGAACCAATGTTAGCTAAAGATAAATAACTTTTTATAATTAATAAGAAGTACAGTGGCGCAAATTGACAAAAACATGGCGTATAATGATGTTAAAATGTAATAAGATAAAGAATATAATCTTAACATAAGATAAAAATAAATTTGTTGATGTAATAGATGACTATTAGATCTATAAAATACAGGAGGGTTATATATGAATAAAAAAGTAGCACTAATTACAGGAGCATCAAGTGGAATAGGAAGAGAGTTTGCTCGCATTCATGCAGCAAATGGTGGAGACCTTGTTATAATTGCAAGAAGAGAAGATAAATTAAATGAACTGAAACAAGAATTAGAAAAGAAACATAATGTTAAGGTAAAAGTTGTTGCAAAGGACTTAACATTACCTCAGGCATCTATTGAGATATATAATGAAGTAAACGAAGCAGGCATCAAAGTAGATTACCTTATAAATAATGCTGGATTTGGCGGACGTGGTTATTTCCATGAACGCCCAATGGAATTAGATTTACAAATGATTCAAGTTAATATAGTTACATTAACTACTTTAACAAGATTATTTTTGCCTGACTTTGTAAAAAGAAATAGTGGAAAAATACTAAATGTATCATCAACAGCAGCACTTATGGCTGGTCCATTGCAAGCAGTTTACTATGCTTCAAAAGCTTATGTTTTATCTTTTAGCAATGCAATAGCACAAGAATTACATGCTACAAATGTAACAGTTACAGCACTATTACCTGGTGCAACAGAAACAGAATTTGCAAAAACTTCTGATATGGGCAATACTGCTGTTTTTGCAAAGACAGTAAGTCCACAAGATGTAGCTAAAGAAGGATATGATGCAATGTTAAAAGGTGAATTAGATGTTATCGCAGGGGTTACAGCTTCCCAAAAAGTTATGATGGGTATGTTGAAATTTATGCCTAAAAAATTAATGCTAAAGCAAGTATATCAATTACAGCAAGAAAAATAAAAATGCTAAGGGAGTAAAGTAAATGATTTTTTATTTCACAGGAACCGGAAATTCGGGATATGTAGCAAGCGAAATAGCAAAGGCAAATAATGATACTATCACTTCTATTTCTAAACTAATTAATGAAGAAAAAGAATTAGAATTTACTTTAAAGGATGGAGAAGTGATTGGGATTATATATCCTATTTATGCTTATGCACCTCCGAAGATGGTAATGGAATTTATTAAAAATATTAAATTTAATAATTATAAGAATAATTATGTTTTTTCATTAGCTACTTGTGGTGGTGATGCAGGAAATGCCATGGAATTAATAAAAAAAGAGCTTAATAATAAAGGTATGACTCTAAATAGTGGATTTTCAATTATCATGCCCAATAATGAAATAATTCATGGAAATGTAGATTCAAAAGAAGTAGAGATAAGAAAGCTTCAAAATGTCAAAAATGAAATAAAAAATATAAACACTTTGATAAAAGCAAGAAGACAAAATATATCTGAGCTTGAAAAAGGATTAATATCAAAGTTCTTGACTAATGCAATGAATCCTATTTTTCAAATTTTTTTTAAAACTGATGTATTAAAATTTTATGAAACGGATGATTGTATATCATGTGGAAAGTGTGAAAAAGTATGTAATTCAAATATAATAACATTAGTAAAAGGAAAACCTCAATGGAATGGTGAGTGTTGTCAATGTTTAGCATGTATTAATTATTGTCCTAAAAAGGCAATACAGTATGGCAAATCAACAGTTAAAAAGGGAAGATACACTAATCCGTATTTCAAATAAATAGATACCAGTATCCATAAGGGGAGATTAAATGCCTAATAATAGATTTATCATAGATAGAAAATTTGCAGATTTAATAGAAAGTGTTGGAATATCAATTACAGAAGCGCTAAAAAAGTCCGACTTACCTGAAGATTTATTTAGTCATCAAATACCTTCCTTAACAGCTATTGAATATATAAGACTTATGGAAGCACTAAAAGATTTATCAATTGATGAGTGCACGCCAATAAAGATTGGTACAATAGAAAATTTAGAAACATTTTCTCCACCTGTATTTGCGGCTTATTGCAGTAAAAATGTATTAACTTGTATGAAAAGATTAGCAACATATAAAAAACTAATAGGGCCATTAGTATTTCTCGTTAATGAAAATAAAGATGACATAACATTGGAGATTACTTTTGAAAATGAAGAAAATGAATTACCAGAGTTTTTGGTTGCAATAGAAATGGTATTTTTACTACAACTTATGAGAAATGCTACTAAAAATCATATTGTACCTAAAGAAGTAATGACAAAGCACAAAATAGATAATGATAATTATGAAAAGTTTTTTGGAGTAAAACCTAAAATAGGACTAAGAAACATATTGACCATATCAAAGGAAGATGCACTACGTCCTTTTATAAGCCAAAATGATGTTATGTGGGAGTACTTTGAACCTGAATTGAGAAGACGACTTGGTGAATTAGATATAGACGATACATATGCAGCTAGAGTAAGAAGTGCACTTATAGAACTTTTACCTGCAGGAGAAGGAAGTATAGATGATGTGTCATCAAAATTAGGATGCAGCACAAGAACTCTTCAAAGAAAATTAAAGGAAGAAGATACTACCTTTCAAAAACAACTAAACCATACTAGAGAACTACTTGCAAGGCATTATTTAAAAAACTCAGATATGATAAGTGATGATATAGCTTATCTCTTAGGGTATCAAGATTTAAATTCTTTTGTAAGAGCATTTCATATATGGACTGATATGACAATAAGTGAGTATAAAAAGAAAAAAAAGAATTAATTTTTCAAAACAAAAATTATATTTTAACAGTTTTAATAATATTTTAAGATTATTATTACGGGAATAGTGATATTAAAACTTACGGAGGAAGGATGAGGGTTATGTATAAATTTGATAATCAACTACCAAAAACAACAACTTCTTGGAAAGAAAGAGGAATTTTTTATATTAAACATACAAGTTTTCGTGTAACAATGGAGGAGGCATATGCAATTGGAGAATTGTTAAAAGTAGCATTTAGGGATAAAGATACAAGGACAGTTGTTATTGATAATCATGAAGCGCAAGGAGTTTGGACACAAGAAGTTAATAAAGTTTGGGAAAAGGTATATGTTGAGGTTAAAGGTGAAAAACCAAAGAAGACTGTTACGTTAACGAATAGTGTTACTGCTGCAATGCAGATTAATCGACTTTCTAAAAACAGTGGTGCTGAAAATATATCAAAAGCCTTTTACAGTGATTTTAATGACGAGGTAAAGGCATTTATAAATGAAGAGTAAAAATTTCCAGAGATATAGAAGATGAGTAACCTATAGTGTTGACTCTTCACGCCATTTGAGTGATTAATACTCAAAAAGGGGTGATGAAATAATGACAGATGAACAAAGCGAAAAAATTAAACAGATGCGCCAGCAAGGTATAGGATATAAGCAGATATCAAATGTAACTGGATTATCAAGAGATTCTGTAAGAGGATATTTCAGGAGACATGGTTTATATGGTTTTAGCAAAGAGATAGCAATGCAGCATAAGATGTTAGCGCGGGAAGAATTCATATATGTACTTTGTCTCCAACGTAGCAAAGAAATCAAGCAAAATGCTACAGGAGAAAGAGAAAATACGGCTGTATGGAATGTAAGATTTCAGCCTTAGAACCCCTTACTAAAAAAAGACCCAGGGGGTCGTTGAAAAATATTTGCGAAATTGTATTTAGGGCTTGTATACACACACGTTGAGTGCGTAGTATTGATAACAAGAGCGGAAAAGTAAAGGGGTTGGAAAGGCCTGAAATAAGTAGATTATGAGGCTTTTAACTCGAAAACCGGAGCATGAAAATCATGATTTATCGCTTCATGGGAACAAGTCAAAGAGGTGGATTTTGACCCGTACAGAGAGATAAGATGATCATTAATATTATTCATGGCGTAAAGCCGATTGCTGTGATAAAATACATTTGAAAATAAATCAATAGGAGGCAAGAAACGATTATGAAACTCAGTGAAAATGTAGAAATGCTAGAAATTAAAGCATTTAACCAAACCATCCATCCTGTTATTTTGTGGGATAAAGACAGCATGGTTCTTATTGATGCTGGATTTCCACAAACCTTTGATCTTTTCAAAGAAGAAATGCAAAAACTCGGTTTAAAAATCGAAAATATTAGTCATATTATTTTAACGCATCAAGACATTGACCATATTGGATTTGTTAAAGAGATCATGGAACTAAATCCAAATGTAAAAATATTGGCACACGAAGTGGAAGCACCATACATTGACGGAAGAAAAACACCGGTCAAGTTAGCTGCTTTGGAAGCAAATTCTGAAAATCTTGACGAACAACGCAAAGGGTTTTTAAAAATGTTAACAACTGGATTCGCCGCTCGAAAAATTCCTATAACACATGAGCTTAAAGACGGAGAAGTTATTGACGTATGTGGTGGTATTGAGATTGTTTTTACACCGGGTCACACACCAGGTCATATTTGTATATATTTAAGGAAAAGCAAGATTGCAGTTTGTGGCGATGCTTTAAATATAGCAAATGACAAATTCGTAGGCCCAAACCCACAACAAGCATCGGATGCTAAGGAGGCAAATGAGAGTATAGGAAAACTTAATGGATTTGGCATTGAAACACTAGTTGCCTATCATAGTGGCGCCTGTAATAAAAATGTTAAAGAAAAGTTAAACGACTTATGCACAGAGCTTATTAAAGAATGAAAAACTACAAAATCTTGAATATACAATGCTGTAATTAACAAAAATGGAGAAACAGATAATTCTTAAACATAGCCAAAAGAAAAAACATTATGAGGTTAGGTGAAATATTATGGATAGAAGAACAAAGCAGGTTATAGTAATGAGAAAAGATTTGCAGATGACTAAAGGAAAAATGATAGCTCAAGGAAGTCATGCATCTTTGGGAATGATACTTGAAATGATGGAGGTTTCCAATATAATCAATGAAGAAGATGATATCTCAAAAGCGGGGACATATTCTTTAAACTTAAAAGTTGAAGACAATTCAGCTATTGATAATTGGTTTAAGGAAGGCTTTAAAAAGGTATGTTTATATGTTAATTCTGAAGACGAATTGATCGAGATATATAATAAAGCAGAAGAAAAAGGGCTTCCGGTTTTAATGATAGAAGATGCAGGTGTTACTATGTTTAAAGGAGTACCTACTAAGACATGCCTAGCTATAGGTCCAGCATGGGATAAGGATATAGATGAGGTAACAGGAGACTTGAAGTTGCTATAAAATACTAATATAGGTATTTTATTATTGCAATTAACATTATGTTATATTGGATAATTATATAATGGGCAAATATATTGAATTATATTTAGAGGGGATTATATATGAAATTTAATGTTAAAAAGGTTAAACTGAGTAAGAAAAGAGAGTTAGATATTTATATTCCTTTAGAAGTACCAAGGCAGCTTACGGCTATAGATCCGGTAGTATGGGATATAGCTATATTAGGTGATTCAGTTGCATATAAATACCTAAAAAAATTATTTATCGCAGCATCAAATTTAAAATCTCAAGAAATAATATATATTCCTACATATCCTAATGATTCTAATGAATATAGAGATATCTGGAGTTATGGCATATTTGATATGGATATAGTGCTTGTTAATTATCATTCTACCCAACTTAAAGCAAAAGATATATTCAACGCAATTAACACAAAGAATAGTATTTCAGAACATTTGAAAGATATTAACATTAAAAATAGTAGCACCAAATATCCTGAAGATTGGCTTACGGATAGAAGGCTAAATGCTAGGCGATTTAAGAATACTCTTATTATATATACAAATCGTGATGTGTTTATAAAATTTGCTTTTGATACTGAGTATATGACGGTAGACAATGATGATGAACAATATAATTTTAACGTTCACCTTCATGAAGATTTAATTGGTACATCAAAAGATAATGGTTTTAATTTTCTATACTATCACAAGAAGGAAAATGTTAGATAGAAGGATGTATAGTTAATTATTCTAAGTTAACTTTATAAAGTGGCACACCATTTAACTTTCCGTCTATTTCTTTACTTGCCATTAAACTTATTGCTTTTACTGGGATAGTTATTCTTTCAAATTGAATTAAGCTATCCAAGGCAGTAGATTCTTCCTTAAGTTCAATTCTTCGCCCTAAGGTTATATGGGGCATAAAAAGCTTATCATAAAATGGTAGCCTATATTCTTTTAACAGGGTAGAAAGTTCTTTATGAAGTTCTGTAAGAACAGGACTTTCTTCTACTCCAGCCCACAGAATGTTTGTCTTTTTTCTTTTAAAAATACCTAAGTTATTTAATAATAACTCAAAAGAACTTATCTTTAAAACTGCTATATCCATAACTTCTTTTATTTTAGAAATCTGAAGATCATCAGCTTCTCCTATGAATCGAATTGTCATATGAAAGTTGTTCTTTTCTGTAAAACTGCCTTCACTACAGTGATTCTTTATATATGATGTCATTTTACCAAAATAATTTTTAATGTTATCCTCAAAATCTATGGCAATGTAGACTCTCAAAGTTTTATCTTCCTTTCCTGAAGAGATATGTCACTTAAATTTTAAAACAATACTTTTTTCTGATGGTTTCTGTATATAAATTAATTGTTTATCTATATAAGCTATAAAAATTATAATTGATATTTATTAAATAGTGAAGTTGAATTTATAAGAAAAGCTGCTGACATACTTAGAAATATCAGCAGCTCTTTACCATTTTCAGAAATTTATTTAATACGTATAACCAACGCCTATACAGTTTTGTATTGGCGAAGGTTTTTATTTGTATTTTTAATTTTAAAATGATGTTTTGAAAACACTTTTATTTAAATTTAGAGTTTCTTACAAAAGAGGTATTGAAAATATAGTGGTTAAAAGTAATGAATTACAAACTTTTTACAGTGAATACGTTATATGTAAGCATATGCTATAATTTCTATATAGATTAAGTTGCATTAATTCACATTTAGAAAGCTTTTTTATATCGGAAGGAGAATGAATGAATTTAGAAATAATTGCGGTTTATGAGAATTTGGATGGTTATCTTTTGGAGATGGAAAAAGACAATGCAGATTATAAGGAATTATGGGATGAATATGCTATAAAGCCTTACTGGGAAAAGCTTAGTCAATGGGCACCTTTTGACATGTCTGACAGAAAGCCAAAGCCAATAAAAGATGTAAGTAAATTGAAACAGCAGATAAAACTATTGAAAGAAATGAATCTTGATGTGATTAGGAATGAGTTTTTACGTGCAGTAGAAGCGCTACCTAATTATGATGATGATACAATAGTAATTGCAATTTACCCGCTTGATGATAATGAAACTAATATTAAGGAACAACAGAATGGGGTTCAAGGGGTTAGTATATTCGGAAATATGTTAATACAGGTTAATCCATTTGCTGAAGATTATTTTAAGTGGATCCCATATGTATTTGCTCATGAATATCACCATTCAGTATGGGGAAATTATTGGTATGTAGTTCATGGAGGAAGTACAGGAAGTCTTATTGAAGCTCTACTGATAGATGGACAAGCGGATTCCTTCGCAAAAAGCTTAAATCCAACATTGAATCCAAAGTGGATTTCTCAAATCTCTAAGGAGCAAGAAAAAGAGTTGTGGGATAAGCATTATTCAAAATTGTTAGACGAGACTAATTTTGATTACGGAACTTATATGTTTGGTAATGAAAAACTAAGTATACCTTGGTGCGCAGGTTATTTCTTTGGATATAGAATTATTGATAGTTTTAGAAAACTCTATCCTGATATTACTACAAAGGCATTGATAGAAATAAATTCTGAGGAAATCCTATCAAAGAGTAATTATAATTTATAGGGGGATATTTTTTCGTTTGAACACGATTATTTTTAATGATACAATAAGGAAAACCATATAAGCGAGGATATATGATGACAAAACATAATATATATAAAATGAGTGTAGCAAGTGTCTATCCTCTTTACATTGCTAAGGCAGAGAGAAAAGGACGTACGAAAGCAGAAGTAGATGAAATCATCCGTTGGCTGACTGGATATAGTCGGGAAGAGTTAGAAGTAGAAATGGAAAAGCAGACAGACTTTGAGACCTTCTTTGCAGAAGCTCCTCAATTAAATCCGTTAAGGACTTTGATTAAAGGTGTGGTCTGCGGTGTTCGAGTGGAAGACATCGAAGAGCCAATCATGAAGGAAATTCGCTATTTGGATAAGCTGATCGACGAGTTAGCAAAAGGAAAAGCAATGGATAAAATCTTAAGGAAATAATAATTAAAAATAAAAACGCTGATTCCATATATAATAGAATCGGTGTTTTTTGTTGAATTTTTATTCTTAATAAATTAATATCAATGGTTAATATAATTTTGTAATTGCAATAAAGATTCTACTTTGTGGATTTCTGTATAAAACTTGAAAAACCTAATTTAAAGTAGTTACGGAGAAAAGAATGAAAATATTATTTTTAGATATCGATGGCGTCTTAAATTCAAGATTTTGGAGTGATGCTAATGAAAGAGAAATTAGTGAAGGTAAGTTTATTGATAGTGAAAAAGTTATGCTATTATCTAGAATTATAGATGAAACAGATGCTAAAATTGTTTTACACTCTGGATGGAGATTTTGGTTTGACGATAATCTGAATCCTCTAAGAGACGAGGCTGTATATTTTGCTGAAATATTGAAGGGTCATAACTTATTCATATATGATAAAACACCTGATCTTACAACTGAAGAAATTAGAAAATCTAAAAAATTCAGTTTGGTAAAAGCAAGAGAAATTTTATTGTGGTTAAATAAATATGATAGTATTGAAGAATATTTAGTTCTTGATGATTTATATTTGAATAATCAAGAAATCGAAGCACATCAAATAAAGACTGATGCAGATATAGGATTGACAGAGGAAATTGTAATTGAGGCAATCATGCTACTTAATGCAAGAACACACTGAAGAATATTGCTTCAGTGTGTTCTTTATGAAAATTCTATATTAAATTAATATCATATTGATGAAGCAAATTCAGAATAGCATCACTTGGTTCTGCTTCAGTAATAATTCCATGAAAATCTGATATGTTTGCAAAGTTATAAATCCCATCTAGGTTAAAGCGCTCATTGGGAGCAAGTAAAAATAATTTTTTTGATATCTCCATAATCGCTTTTTTGGTACCAGCATCCTCTGATTCACAAGAACTTACACTTCCGTCGCCAAGGTCGATTCCTCCACAGCCAATAAAGGCTTTATTACAACGATAGAGTTTAATTTGCTCATTTGAGTGAGAACCTACATTTCCACCAATCACAGGATTATAGTCTCCTCCTATAAAGATGGTATGAACCTTAGAATCCGTTCTAATCATTGATGAGATTTCAACCATATTTGTGATTAAAGTAATATTTCTATTATTTTCTGTGATTAGCCTAGCAAGTAGATAGGATATGCTTGAGGCATCTAAAAAGATGGTATCACCATCCTGTATTAGGTCATAAGCTTTCTCTGCAATAACTTCTTTTAACGTTGTATCCGTTTCAACTCGCTTAGAGAAACTTTCACCGTTAACAATTGTCCTCTTTATATTAATAGCACCACCATAGGTACGCTGCAGCAGGTTGTTTTTTTCTAGAACCTGAAGATCCTTTCGAATCATGCTTTCACTTACTCCAAACTGCACACTTAAATCTTTTACTAACACTTTTCCTTCGTTTTCTAATAGATCTAAGATTTGTTTATGCCTTTCTTCGATAAACATAGTTTCCTCCAAGTTGTTCTCATTTGTTTCTATTTTATCAATTTGATTAGAACAATGCAATTGAAATATTGACAAATAGGAACTAACGAAATAAAATGAGAATTAATGATAGTGATTGAAAAGAATAATATGAAATAACAGTGAGTTTAGGAGGATAAGAAGTAATATGAAGAAGGCAATATTTTTTGATATTGATGGCACCTTAATTGATTGTTTAAATGGATTAACAGATATTACTCCTAGAGTTAAAAAAGCAATACGTGAATTGCAGGCAAAAGGAAATTATGTTTTTATCGCAACAGGAAGACCTTATGCTTTCTTAAATGAAGCATTACTCAATTTTGGATTTGATGGTTTCATATTTACCAATGGCTCATATGTAAAGGTTGGAGATAAGTGTATTCATAAGGAAGCTATTGAAAAAGAAGTTATTAAAGAATTAGTTGATAAGTTTGAAGAACTTAATGTTGAATATATATTGCAAGGGGAAGAATACTCCTACATTAAGGATGAACATAAAAATCTCCATTCATATTATGATACCTATAATATATCTAAAAAGTATCTGAAAGGTAAATTTGAGCTTGAAGAGGTGGAAGCTTATAAGCTTGAAATGTTGTGTAAGGACCAAAAAGGAATGGACTTTTGTGAATCCTTAGGAAAGGATAGGTTTTCAAATATTAACAATCCAGATGGTTCTTTCGAATTATATTCTAAAACAAATTCCAAAGCTTCAGGAATTATAAAGGTGTTGGAGTTTTTAGATATACCTATAGAAAATAGTTATGCCTTTGGTGATGGGCTAAATGATATAGAAATGCTGTCTACAGTAGGCTGCGGAATAGCTATGGGAAATGCTAATGACGTGGTTAAGAGTTATGCTAAAAAAGTTACGGATACTGTGCAAAATGACGGAGTAGCTTTGGAAATTGAAAGATTTATACTGGGCAATTAAAAGGGAATCCACGATAATACATACTTGTGTTGTCGTGGATTTGTTTATATTTAATTCTAATAGCTTGAACATATAGAATCTTCCTGTACAGCCAATTAAATTCAACAGTATTCTTAAATATAAACTAAATTTATGATAGTATATGTCAGCGGTAGTGTATGGCATCACAGGAAAAAGGTTTAATAAACTTTTATGTATGGGAAGTAAAATAAATTAAGGAAAAAAGTCGAAAGTACGATAATAGTAATGGTGGTTGTTATATCTGTTAATAAAAATCAAAAAATTATATTTGAGAGGAGGATATTGATGAAAAAAAGAAAAAAGAGGGGGATTTCTTTTATACTTGTTTTGATAAGCTTATTTGTAAGCTTTAGCGCTACGCCAGTTTTTGCTGCTACAACAGGTACCGATGCAAATGGTTTTACTTGGCAGTCTGATGATGGAGTAACATATTCGATAACAGGATATAATGGTAGTGATAAAAACATCGTAATACCAAGCTCCATAGATGGACATACTGTTACCAGTATAGGAAGTAATGCTTTTAGAGAAAAACCATTAACTAGTGTGGTAATTCCAGATACTGTTACTAGTATAGGTGGTTTTGCATTCTATTACTGCTCGTCACTTACAAGCATTACAATACCAAATAGCGTAACGAGCATTGGAGATAGCGCATTTGCATATTGTATATCGCTTACCAATAT
The DNA here is from genome assembly GCF_014193895.1 of Clostridium fungisolvens. Classification (NCBI taxonomy): domain Bacteria; kingdom Bacillati; phylum Bacillota; class Clostridia; order Eubacteriales; family Clostridiaceae; genus Clostridium; species Clostridium fungisolvens. Next base: position 1,854,534 of record NZ_BLZR01000001.1, read on the forward strand.
AAGTCTTCCAGCTAGTCTTAATAAAATAGGAAATTCTACCTTTCAAGACTGCAAAGCTCTTAAAGAAATAACAATTCCTAGTAGTGTTACGAGTATTGGAACTTATGCGTTTTTGGAATGTTTTTCTCTTACCAATATTATAATTCCTAGTAGTGTCACATATATTGGTGAAGGTGCATTTAAAGACTGTAAGATTCTAAAATCTGTGGTAATGCCTGATAGCGTAACAAATGTGGGAAATTATTTGTTTTATAACTGTCAAGCTTTATCAAGTGTAAGATTGTCAAATAATCTTACTAGTACTGGAGATTTTATGTTTTATCATTGTTTCTCTCTTACTGGGGTTACACTTCCAAGTAATCTTAAGGTTATTGGAAATAGTGCATTTGAGGATTGTACAGCTCTTACCAATATAACAATACCAAATGGCGTGATAAAAATAGGGTATCGTGCTTTCATTATGTGTAATGTTCTTCAAAACATTACAATCCCTAACACTGTTAAAATTATTGATTTTAATGCATTTGCCCATTGCTATGCGTTTACGAGTATTGTAATTCCAGACAGTGTTACAAGTATCGGAGATTATGCATTTTATTATTGCAAATCTTTAACAGAGATAACAATTCCAAAAAGTGTTACTGATATTGGTTTTTTAACCTTTAATAGTTGTAATTCAGATTTCAAAATTAAAGGTGTTGGGGGGTCTTACGCACAGATTTATGCAAGTAATAATTCTTTAGCCTTCCAGGAACTGCCTAGAACATACTATACTATAGCCTTTGATAGTGAAGGTGGCAGTACTATTGGAAATGTGCAAGCAGATAGTAATACTTTAATAACAGCACCAATAGAACCTACAAGGGCAGGTTATACTTTTGGAGGATGGTATAAGGAATTAACATGTATAACACCATGGGATTTTGCCACTGATAAAGTTATAAATGATACAACCTTATATGCAAAATGGTTTAAGAATCCAGATATACCTCTAAATATAAAATCAATAATAACAGGATATAATAGTGTACTATCAAGTTGGGGAGCAGTAACTGGAGCAGCTGGATATGAACTTTACAGATCCACATCAAGTACAGGAACATATAGTTTAGTGACTACAACAACAGCAACCTCATATAACAATACAGGACTTGCAACAGGAACTACCTACTACTATAAAGCAAGAGCATATTGTCTAGTTGGGTCAGCAAAAGTGTATAGTGATTTTACTTCAATAGTAAATGCAAAGCCAATTCTAGCAATGCCAAGTTCCTTCAAATCAGCTCCTATAAGTTATAATAGTGTTTTATCAAGCTGGGGAGCAGTAACTGGAGCAGCTGGATATGAACTTTACAGATCCGCATCAAGTACAGGAACATATAGTTTAGTGACTACAACAACAGCAACCTCATATAACAATACAGGACTTGCAACAGGAACTACCTACTACTATAAAGTAAGAGCATATTGTCTAGTTGAGTCAGCAAAAGTATATAGTGATTTTACTTCAGTAGTAAATGCAAAGCCAATTCTAGCAATGCCAAGTTCCTTCAAATCAGCTCCTATAAGTTTTAATAGTGTTTTATCAAGCTGGGGAGCAGTAACTGGAGCAGCTGGATATGAACTTTACAGATCCACATCAAGTACAGGAACCTATAGTTTAGTGACTACAACCGCAGCAACCTCATATAACAATACAGGGCTTGCAACAGGAACTACCTACTACTATAAAGTAAGGGCATATTGTTTAGTTGGAGGAGCAAAAGTTTATGGTGATTTTACTTCAGTATTAAGTGCAAAACCAGTTCTAAGCGTTGCTGGAAATTTTGCAGCAATAAGAGTGAATTCAAAAAGCATAAAGCTTTCTTGGAACGATGTAGCAGGAGCTTCAGGATATGAAGTTTATAGTTCCACATCAAGTACAGGAGCATACACTTTAGTAAAATCAACACCTTCGTTAAATTTTACTAATACTGGCTTAAAAACTGGTTATACATACTACTATAAGATGAGAGCTTATAGAATAGTGGGAACAGCCAAGATTTATAGTGACTGGACGGTAATCAGATACTCAAGACCATAAATATCAAAACCCACGAAGTTCTAAGGAATAGATCTTCGTGGGTTGTTTTATTCACCTAAATTCTTTTATATGCTGTATTTTTTTCGATCATTTCTATAAATTTAGAAAGGGATGTGGTCATTAAGGAATCCTTTCTTCTTACAAAAAAAGTTCTCGTAGTGTTATATTGTTCAGGTACAGAGAAGGATTTTAGAAGACCTTTTTCTTCATATTCCTTAATAGTAGATTTAGGCACAAAAGATGCACCTAGATCAGCAATCACACCTTCTATAATTGAATTCAAATTATTAAATTCCATATACCGTATATTATAAACTTCCTTTGATTTAAGCCAGTTTTCAAGTTGTGTTCTGTTAGGACAACCTGTTGAACTCATTAAGAAGGACTTTCTATATAAATCCTCCACTTTAGTATATTTAGAATTAGAGATAAGTACTAAATTTTCTTCGAATGCAAGTTCACTAACGATATTGTCATCAGTAAGAGAAGGAGCTTTAATAAAAGCGCCATCTAATTGAAAGTGTTTTACTTTATATATAAGTTCGTCAGATTGACTCGTAATAAGAGATAAATCAACTTTAGGATAAGCTTTATGGTATTGGGACAAGATTTCAGGTAGTCGCATAGCTGATACTGTATGAACTGCGCCAATTGACAAGCTACCAGAAGGATCACAAGAATCATTTAATGCTTTATCAGCCTCATCTAGTAAATAAATGATTTTCTCAGCATATGATAATAATTTTTCACCAGCAGGGGTCAAAATCATACCGCGCTGCCTATAAAATAATTGTGTTTTTAAGTCATATTCCAATTGTTGAATTCTAGCGGACACATTGGATTGAACATAGCCTAAGGCATGGGCAGCCTTTGTTATACTGCCAGTTTGTGCTACAGCTCTAAAAATTCTTAATTCGTTACTTTCCATTTACATACCTCTATATATCACAAAATGTGAATCTTAATATCTGATATAATCATTTTACATGATATATAATCTCAAGTAAACTATATTTAGAAATTAAAATTAAATGGTTCGATGAAATAAACTGCATAATGTTTTATTTAAATCGAAATTTTATTCCATTTATAGATAAGGAGATTATATGAAGAATTTTAAAACACACAAATGGAGTATTCTACTTGTTGTTACCTTAGTATCATTTATTACAAATTTGGATTCAACTATTGTGATAATAGGACTTCCAAAGATGATGAAAGGACTAAATATTTCGGTAACAGCAGGTTTATGGATAATTACAGGCTACATTATTGCGAGTACAGTGCTAATATTACCTGCTGGAAAGTGGGCTGATATAGTAGGAGCAAAAAGAATTTTCATGATTGGACTTATAATTTTTGCTATTGGTACAATACTCTGTGGAATTGCAGGTTCAGGATTAACCTTGAATATATATAGATTAGTTCAAGGAGCAGGAGCTGCTTTGGCAATGGCAACTGCCACTCCAACCATAGTAAAGACTTTTCCTAGTAGTCAACTTGGGTTAGCCTTAAGTATTAATGCTACTTCTTGGGTAATTGGAGCGATAGTTGGGCCAGTAGTTGGCGGAGCTTTAATTACTCACTATGGATGGCGTTCAATTTTTTTTATTACAGTACCTTTTGTACTGATTTGCATAATAGGGGCCGCTTTAGTGCTTGAGGATGTTAAGCCTAATATTAAACTAAAAAATGACTGGATTGGTATATTAACCTTTAGCATAGGTTTAATATTAACAATGATAGTACTTTCTGATGGACAGTCCTTTGGATGGTTGTCATATAAAACCATAGGGTTAAGTATAACGTCAATTTTATTATGGGGTATATTTATAATTACGGAATTACGTGTTGAAAATCCATTATTTAATTTTAGTTTACTTTCATACAGAGAGTATTCAATTGGACTTGTAATTACATTTTGTTACTGCATTGCTTATTTTTCATTACCTTTGCTATTAAGTATATATTTGCAAAGTGCGCTTCATCTAGATCCAACTTTAGCAGGACTACTAATGGTTTCGCTATCTGTTCCACAACTTATACTTGGGCCTTTTGCAGGAAGGTTTGTAGATCATATTGGAGCTTTAAAGACCCTTACCTTTGGAATTATATTTCTTATTATAGGAATATTCATGCTGGGAAAGCTTGGAGCGGAATTATCTATTTCATCTGTGGTATTTCCTCTAATACTATTATCAATAGCAAATAGCTTAGCCTGGCCATCATTAGCGAAGACTGTATTGTCAGCAGTACCTAATGAGGATACCGGAGCAGCTTCAGGAATATATTATACAATTCTTAATATAGGTAAGGCTTTAAGCCAAACTTTAGTCATATTAATCATTGAAGTAGTTATACCTGCAGATGTTGTTTCTAAAGCGATAGTAGGAATAGGGAGTTTAAGTAGTATAAATATGAATGGCAATTTAGTTAATTCAATAGATTCTAGCTTCAGATTTTTCGCCGTTTTCTTTGTAATTGCACTAATTTTAAGCTTCACTCTTTTATATTCAAAAAAGAGAGAGGATGCAAAGGAACAAGCAGAGGTGGTTTAATTTATAATATAAGTTTTAAGAGCATCTATATTAGTAGAGTGTGAACTTTAAAGTGATACTTCATCTACACCATAAAATCCATGATTTATATCATGGATTTTTATATTTAGAAAAAGGCGTAAAAATAAATGAGTTTTTTTAAGCAAATATTCACTGACCGAAATGAGAGGTATAATAAATCTTATATACAGTATTAACCATAAAAGGTATAATAAACAATAAGATAGTTGGTTTTAAGCTATGTGGTAAAGATAGACTAATGCAAATTATTAAGTTTAGTAGTTGAAAATAGGGAGATATGAAATGAGAGAATTTATAGAAGAAATATGTAATCACTATGCCACAGAACGAAATTTTAGTGGAGTATGTATGCTTAAAATTAAGGGAGAAACAGTGTTTGAGAAGGCATATGGTTATGCAAACAGAGCATTTAAAATAAAGAATGAAATTGATACAAGCTTTGATACAGCATCAGTGACGAAAGTTTTTACCGCAGTAGCTATCTTGCAACTTGTTGAACAAGGACAATTAAGATTAGATGATAAAATCGTAAATATAATTGATTTGAAGGGAACAAAGATTCCTGAGGATGTTACAATTGAACAATTATTAAATCATACATCAGGTATTGCAGATGATGCAGATGAGGAAGCTGGAGAAGACTATGCTGCATTATTTATCCATAGTCCTAATTACGTAATACGTGAATGCAAAGATTTCTTAAAAAACTTCGCTTATAAGGAGCCAAATTTTAAAGCAGGAAGTAATGTTAGATATTGCAATTGCTCTTTTATACTCCTTGGTCTTGCAATTGAAAAAATGACAGGAATGAAATACCAAGATTATATTGATAAAAGTATATTTGAAAAGGCAAGTATGACTGGAACAGGGTTTTTCTCTATGGATGAGGTTAATGAGAATACAGCGGAAGGATATATAAATATTACAGGAAAAGATGGTAACCTCATTGGCTATAAAAAGAATATTTACTCATATCCTCCAATAGGAACAGCTGACGGTGGTGCATACACTACTGCAGAAGATTTAAATAAATTTTTAGTTGCAATTCAGGATGGTACACTTCTTAACAAAGAATACTCAGATATACTAATGCACCCATGCTGCAATTTTTACGAAGCAAAGGAAGGCTATGAAATACCAGGACTATATAAAAAAAATGGATATGCATTTGAATTTTTTAAGATAAATGATGAAAGAGAACCATTTTGCATATATAAAGATGGTTGCAATTATGGTGTATCAGCTATGTTTTCTTACTATCCAGAAAATGAAATAAGTCTTGTGCTTTTATCTAATCAAGAATGCAATGTTTGGGCTATGAGAAAAGAGATTCAACTAGAAATATATAAAAAATACTATAATCAATAACACATTTGATTACAGGGTATAGTTGATTATGTAGGAGTGGATTTACAGAGACAAAAGTTCTGTATTGGTTCACTTTGAATTTGAAGGAAATATTTTTAAATATGAGATTAAACTCAATTAGAAAATCCACGGCAGAAATGGCGTGGATTTTCTGATGGAGTGCTACGTTTTTTTACTGTATGGTAAAATATAAAGTTTTTAAGGCAGCTAAACTTATATATTTCAATGCTTTTAAAAGTTTTTCATAGAAGTGTTGTTTCTAAAATAGGCTTTCGAATTTTTTCCGCATAAGAGCAGATACACAAAATAAAGGATAGTAATTACGGTAGTAACCACAATTATTTCTACATGGGTACTATTAACCATAGAGATGTTTGCGATAAAGTTATATAGAATATGGGTAATGATGCAGATAGTTAGATTTCCACTAGCCAGAATGACTACCATAAACATAAAACCTACTACAAAAGCATTAATTATTTGAAGTATTGTATCAGTGGTGGATTGTGAGATAGCTACCATGCTAACAATATGTCCAATCGCGAAGGTGCAACTTATAAAAGCTACAACTACATAACGATTCCACTTTTTGACTAATGCTTTGAACATAAGGCCACGAAAAATAATTTCCTCCATGAATCCTACGCTGATATACATAGCTAGCATTAAGACAATATTTATAGCAGATAAGGATGTGTTGACACCGTAAATTAAACTTAAGAATGGAAGTAAGAGTAAAGGGATATAATATAACATTACGGAATTTTTTTCTGTAGGTTTTGTCAAGAGTCCGATGTCTTTAGCTATTCCAGTGGATTTTAAATAATAAAAACAGATTGTTGCCAGCACCAAATTAGGAATAGCAGTTACTACATTAAAGTCAATGTTTAAGGCCCCGGCGATATTGTCTGTAATGGTATTAAGTACAAGATATATTGCCAACCAGACAAGTGAATGTAAAACAGCTTTTCTTTCATACAGTTTTTTCAAAATTTTACCCTCCTTATATAAATATAGATTTTTCATCTAAAATGAAACTCGGATGAGAAGTGACCATTAATAAACGAACAAACAGCTTGTTTATAATTATGCTTAGTATGTATTTAAGTTATAGATGACTGATATCATATATTATTAGTAGTATATTGTATACAGTTACACTATGTTACAAAAATGGAGTGATATATACTAAAATTATTAAAAAAGCAAATTTTTATAAAATTGTACATGCTCAAAGTTCATTACTAACTTTCCTTTAGATTCTAATTCTGCACATTCAAATCTTCTTACATCAATAAATCTCAAAATATTTCACCTCTAGTATGTATTTACATGAAATTATAAATTTCACTAATTGTAATTGTATTCCATACGATAATGCTAATTTGAATTGATGTAAATATTATTTATATACTAAAGTAGTGCCAAATTCTTGAATGATTTTTGATATAAATCCTTTCTAAAGTATTGACTCTAACACAACGTCATAGTGTAATATATAAACAAATCGGTTCAATATGATGTATGATTTAACAATATATTGAATTTGGTGAATTGTATAATTATAGGCTCAACTTCAAAGCAATACTATGCGGAGCTTATGATAAAGAATTAGTTTATTAATAAAACATGCTTCAATCTATAACAGAAAATAGCCGGTAAAATAGTTGTTATTTATTGATAGATGTAAAATTAAAACTTGAGGTGTAGCAATGAAAACAGTAAAACAAGTTTCAGATATGACAGGAATAAGTGTAAGGTCCCTACATTATTACGACGAAATAGGATTATTAAAACCAAGTGAAGTTACAGAAGCTGGGTATAGGCTTTATGATGATGAAGCTCTTAAAACCTTGCAGCAAATCTTATTTTTTAAAGAGCTTGATATCCCATTAAAGGACGTTAAAGAGATAATGGATAGTCCGTACTTTAATAAAATGGAGGCTTTAGAGAATCAAAAAAAGCTACTTTTGGTAAAGCGTAAGAGATTGGATGATTTAATAGAGCTTATAAATAAAACTTTAAAAGGAGAAAGTACAATGAGTTTTAAAGAATTTGATATGAGTGAATATTATAAGGTGTTGGAAGATTTTAAAACAGAAAATGAAGATAAAGTAATTAAAATGTATGGAAGTATAGAAAAATATAACGAAAGGATTGAAAAGATTAAAACTAAGGAAGAGAAAATAGCTAAAATGGCTATAAAAGAACACGGAAGTATCAAAAAGTTTGCTGAAATTATTAAGAAAAATTTTGATAGCGACATGTTTGCCCTTTCAGAGCAAATCGAGAAGTTTAAAAATGATTGCTTAGAGGATAACCATCCTAAATTAAAAGAACTATTTAATAAACTTGTTTCAGACTTAAGCAAAGATCCTACTTCTATGGAGATTCAAGAAATAGCTGGAGAAATAACAACAACTGCTAAAAAAGATTATGAAGTGTTTAGTACAGAAATAGGAGATGATTTGTGGTATTCGAATGTACAACTTTATTTAGTATACCCACAATGGATAGAACTAGTAGATAAAAAGTATGGAAATGGTGCAGCTAAATTTATCGGGGAAGCTCTAAAGTTTTATTTGGAAGATAAGCTTCCAAAATCAGTGATTTTATATAAATGCCTTACAGCCGATTTAAGCAAAGATCCTTCTTCAAAAGAAATTCAACAAATCGTTGAAGAAATAGTAGCTGAGACTAAAAAGAGCAGTGATTTTTTGAAAGTTGAGATGGGAGAAAATTATTGGGGATATACGGCAGAGCAATATATTTCAAGTCCTATATATGAAAAAGTCATGGATAAGAAGTATGGAAGTGGTGCAGCTAAGTTTATCGGAAAAGCCCTTAAGTTTTATGCTGAAAATACTAAAAAATAAACAAAAATACTTTATATCAGCATTTATTTGAAGCAGCGATATTGTCGAATATTTAAATTACAATTAAATATTATGATATAATAAAGAAAAAGATGTACCAAATTAATCTAAAGATGCAAGTTCTGGTACAGCTTAGTATTAATTTAAAGTATTTAAAATTTATTGAAAGAGAGATGATAACATGTTCAAAGAGTTCAAAGAGTTTGCAATGAAGGGAAATGTACTGGATTTGGCTGTGGGTGTTGTTATAGGTGGTGCCTTTGGTAAAATAGTTACTTCTTTGGTAAATGATATTATTATGCCAATAATAGGTGCTTTAACTGGTGGAATTAATTTTACATATTTAAAATTTGTAATTAAGGAAGCTGGTGGAGGTAAAGAAGCACTAACTCTTAATTATGGAAACTTTATTCAAAATATTATTGATTTCTTAATTGTTTCATTTTCTATTTTCTTATTTATAAAATTAATAAATAAACTTAAGAGAGAAAAGAAAGTTGAAGTAGTTAAAGTTGAAGTTAAACCTTCAGAAGAGGTTTTATTGCTTCAAGAAATTAGAGATTTATTGAAGAATAGGGAAGTTTAAATTTCATTTGATAGAAAAACTTAAGAGAGGTGTTTCTTCATGACAAATATTAATATGAATCCTAAGGTTGATGATTTTTTAAGTAAGGCTCAAAAGTGGCAGGGAGAATTTGAAAAATTGAGAATGATCATCCTTGACTGTGAACTGAATGAAGAATTAAAGTGGGGTAAACCTTGTTATACCTTTGATGGAAAGAATATAGTTTTGATACATGGATTTAAAGAATACTGTGCTATTCTATTTATCAAAGGAGCCTTATTAAAGGATACCAATGGAATTCTAATCCAACAAACGGAGAATGTGCAGGCGGGGCGCCAGATTAGATTTACAAATGTTCAAGAAATAGTTGAGATGGAAAACATACTGAAATCTTATATTTATGAGGCTATTGAAGTTGAAAAAGCTGGTTTGGAAGTGGAATTAAAAAAGAATGAAGATTACCTAATACCTGAAGAATTGCAAGATAAATTCAATGAAATTCCAGAGTTGAAGACTGCTTTTGAAGCATTGACTCCAGGACGACAAAGAGCATATATTTTTTATTTTTCTGATGCTAAACAATCAAAAACTCGAGCAGCAAGGGTTGAAAAATATATGCAGCAAATCCTAAGTGGTAAGGGCTTAAATGATTAGAATTAATGAAATTTAAATTTCACTACTATATTTTATTGATGTATCACTTCGTAATAAAATTTATATCCTCAAATTCTCCTCTCTTAAACCAGCGGAGTTTTGAAAATAGATTTCCTATAGAAGTGGTACATCTCTATATCCATTCGTCCATGTTTCTTGTGAATATGGGCGAATTTTATTTGCTGATTTTAATAAAGTATTTTAACAAATCCCAAAGTATAAATATGTTACTTAAATAATATATTTATTAAGTAATAATTTAATTGGGATGGAGTTTATGGAAAATAGCATAGATGTATGTATCAGCTTTGATACTACAGGTTCAATGTATCCATGTTTAACACAGGTTAGAAGAACTATAAAACAAATAGTTACTAAATTATTTGATGATATTCCTAGTTTAAGAATATCTATAATAGCTCACGGAGATTATTGTGATGCTGAAAAACCTTATGTGATAAAAATTAAGGATTTTTCAAGTGATGAAAAGGAGTTAATTGACTTTATCACAAAAGTGGAACCGACATATGGGGGAGATGCGCCTGAGTGTTATGAGTTAGTGTTGAATAAAGCAAGGACGAGCCTTTCCTGGAAATCAGGAACCTCAAAGGTGTTGGTTATAATCGGTGATGATGTACCACATGGTCCTAATTATCCTGCAAATATAAATAAAATCGATTGGAGAAATGAATTAGGACTTCTCTTAGAGAGTGGAATAAATGTTTATGGAATTCATGCTATGCCAGGAGTGAGAAAACATTCTAAACCTTTTTATGAGGAAATAGCAAATAAAACCGGTGGTTTTTATTTAACCTTAGATCAGTTTGCAAACATACCGGATTTAATAATGGCTATATGTTACAAACAAGATGGGGAAGACAGTCTTATGTCTTTTGCTGAAGAGCTAAAATCAAAAGGTAGAATGAATTACAATATTAAAAGCTCTATACAAAAACTAAGTCATAAGGAAATAGACGATTATGTAAGTGAAGATGGGTTAAACCCTGTACCAGACGGACGTTTTCAAGTATTAAATGTGGACAACAATCAAAGTATAAAAGAATTTATTTTAGAGCAAGGAATATCTTTTAAGGTAGGTAGAGGCTTTTATGAACTAACGAAAACAGAAAAGGTGGGCATTAATAAAGAAATATTGTTGTATGAAAAAGAAACAGGAAAGATATTTAATGGTGCACAGGTTAGGGATATGCTGAGACTTAGTCCTCAGGAAAACGTAAAAGGGGTACTTGAAACATTGAAACCTGTATTAATGGATAAGTATAAGGTATTTATTCAATCTACCTCTTATAATAGAAAGCTTATGGCTAATACTAGCTTGCTTTATGAAGTAGAGGATTGGGATAGGTAAAACTTATTTAACCCATGGCATTTTTGCCATGGGTTTTGAATTTGATTTGAATGGTTTGGATTAGAGTAGATCAAAATTAAAGTACAGTACTAACACCATTTACATTAGCTTGTTCATCTTCTTCAATAGGAATAACTATACATTTCTTTCCATCAATTATTTGTGACTTTATTTGAGTTACTTTTTCAGGCTTTACCTGAAGTACAATATCATAGTTCTCCACTGGATTTTTAGCTGATTCTACTTCAGAGTCAGAAATTTCTTCTAAAATAACCTCAGAATCTACGTCTAAATTAGTGTCTGAATCTGCTTCTAGATTAGAGCTTGAATCTGTTTCTGAAAGGGTTTCAGTGTCTGTGTCTAAAGCTATTTCTTTTTCTGATACTAATTCAGCCACTTGCTTCGTTTGCTCAAGTCTTTCTTCTAGGATACGGACTTTCTTTTCAAGTCGTTCTTCCTTTTTTCTTTGTTCATTTGCAGCAAGTACTTTCTTATCTATTAAATGTTCTACTACAGGAGGGGTATCACCGAATTCTTCTGTGTAGGATTTTTCGATTTTTTTAGTAATTTCTTCAGGAATTCCGTTTTCAATAAGAACATCTTGGATATTATCTATAGTTAAAGTTATAGGCTCAGCATCCTTACCGTTAATGGCATTGTTATCCTCTACCATAGTATTAAGAGTATCTTGAATTTCCATGAAGATACGCTCTGATTTTTTATCATCGCTGCCAAGTGCTCTCTGAATGATAGTATTGAAGGTTTCTTTCTGTTCAGTAGCAGTTTGCTTTGAACCACAGCCTAAAGCCTGTTCCATAAATTCTGGATGTGGATTCTTTGCATTTTTTGTGTAGTACATAATAGAGTGAATATCTGCGCTACGGTCTGTGAATGCTGGAAACACAAATCCAAGATCTGGAGTACCAACTACCCAGTCTCTAATACGAGCTCCGATTCTATTGTCATCTTCAAAGTATCCAAGCCCAGGTTCTGTAAGCTCAACTGGGCATATTGCACATAATATATATTCATATACTTCTTCAGATTCATCTAATTTTCCGTTGTCAGTAGTTTTAATAATAACATCGTAAGCATCATGGAATATAAGTATTAGAAAGTTACCTGTATAGTCATAACTGTCAATAACTAAGTCATAGAAATCATCAAGCAGCACGTCGTTTTTTAAGGCGCTTCTTTTTAGTTCCATTAGGGAAAGCTGTCTATTGCTTATATTATTTCCTTCTTCAACTGGAAAGTTAAGTTCAAGAATATTATTACCTACAGTTCCAGATAAGGTTTTTTTCGCAATTTCTAGATATTTAAAGAACTCTTCCTCTCTTAGATTCAAAAAAGTTTCCCTAAATTTTAATACTACATTTTTTTCACCATTGACATAGCAACCACACATTTTGGTAAAGGTACAATCGTCCTTTTTTAAACGTCTTTTTAATTCTAATATATCTTTTTTATTCATAAGTATCCCTTTCTTTTGATGAAGTCTATTTTACTGAGATGTTTTTAAATTAAATAAGCATAGGTTAGTATTTGAATGGAAAATATATGGTAAATATTATTTTATCTAATAATAGTATATTGTTCAATGGACAAGTCTGCAAGTGACTAAATAATTGAAAAAAATATATAGAATCATAGTAATATCTATCAAATTGGGTTAAGCACTGGATATTTGACTTTATAGAAGTAAATAATAAGATTTATTAAGCACATTTGGAATAAAAATTTTATGAAATAAACTTTTAGAGGTATATTATGCAGAATATATTATGGTTTATTGGTCTAGCTATCATTGGCATACTTAGTGCCATATATGCTATATATAAGAAAAAACATATTTATAAGATATCAACATTTTTTGTGTTTTATTTATTTGCAGCTAGTATTGCGTGGTGTGGTGAATTTCTAGTACTTGGTCTATTTAATTCTTACGCATATAAAACTGGTGTGTTGCAAGATGTATGGGCTCAAAACCTTTTAGGTCATTTAATTCTTAACACTACACTTTATCCTTCAGCTGCAGTAGTTATGGTGGCTTTTTCATTTAAGTTCGGCTGGATTTCCTTTGTTGCAGCTCTTTTTACAGCTATAGAGTATGTCTTCGTGAATCTAAGATTATATGAGCAGCATTGGTGGAGATACTATATGACTGCAATTGCAGTGGTAGGTATTTTATTATTTGATAACATGTGGTTTCCTAAAATAAATAAAAAATGCTATGGATTAAATAGAGCATTTGTATTCTATTTTGTGGCTATGATAATAGTACATATTCCAGCTCCAATTCTACTGCTTATGAGCAAACAATATTATAAATTAGGGTTTGTAAATAAATTTTTTGGTGACATATATTTATCAAGCATTATAATTATATTTTTCTATCATATGATCGAAGCTTTCCTTTTGGTGTTGTTCACTTGTATACTTAAAAAATGGTATTGGAGTGTACTACCATTTATAATTTCGATTGTGGCTCAAAGCATATTTGTAAAAATGGGTATATTGATTATAGAAAGTGGGTGGAATTTGGTTTATACCTTAATTCTCTATGAAATATTTATAGCAATTTTTATTTTGATTGAAAAATATACCGTAAGGCCACAGAAGTATTAAAGATAAAACATTTCAACCTATATTTGTCGAGATGTTAATAGTTTTCAGCCATTAATCTGATAATGCTTTTTCAAAAATCAATATCAAGTTGCATCCATAAGAATGATTATTCAATAAGGATAATCATTTTTTATTTACAAAATATTTGTATAAATTTAATTGGCATCAGTTGTAATTGTATTACATATTATGGAATTAAGAAGATGTTTTACTCTTCATAGAAGTGATACTGAACTGGTTTGCAAATAGCTACATCCAGAGATGTATCATTTAATCTGAAAACTATTAAGAAGCTCATCTGTATCATTAGAAGATTTTTGAAGATAATTAATATCTTTTAAGTTATACGATGGAAAAAACAATAAATTGATTAGAAGTTTCCTTTATATACACTAGAAAAGATAGATGGGCAAAAAATCATTAATGAAAGTCAAATTATCAATTTTTTATAGGAGTAGATAATTAAATGAATCTAAACAGTCAATCTTTATTTTATCCACCACAGCCGGACAACCCTAATGATAATGATAGAAATTTTTTGTCCCAATATGCGTTGGGAGAAAGAGGAAGGGCTGTGGATTTTAGTTTTGTTAAGAGAATTATGTCTCCACCTGCACAGATAACAAACTATGCTAAACCAGGCGAATTTAAGAATGTAAAAGTTGCTATATTAGGTGGTGGACTAGCTGGACTTGCCACAGCTTTTGAGTTAAGGAAAATAGGCTTTGATATTACAATTTACGAAGCTTTAGAAAACAGAGTTGGTGGAAGAGTATATACATACTACTTTAATGAACAGGAGAATTTGTATCATGAATTTGGGCCAATGAGAATACCTGTTACTCATGAAACAGTATGGCATTATCTAAATTTATTCAAGCTACCAACTAGACCTTTTATACAATATAGCGAAAATAGCTTTATATATTATAGAAATGCACGAGCTAGAAATGATCGGAACGGCGCTAGTGTTATGAAAAATATTTATCCTAAATTTGACCTGAAGCCGAATGAACGGAATACAAACTGGCAGAGATTGCAGGAAATTGCTTTAGATAGTCATTTGCTTTATGCGTCACCTGAAGTAAGAGCTGAAACCATAGAAGTGAAGCCTTATTATAATGAAAGAACTCTTATGTGGAGTGATAACTCTGGTATGAAGATGATGGAGTCCACCGGATTAAGTCAAGAAGCAATATCATTAGTTTCAAACTTTTCTTCTTTACTTTATGGAAATCTATATAATAGTTATATAGATTTTATTGAAGAAAGTTATCCAGCAGATCTCGCTTACTTGTATGAGATTCCTGGTGGGATGGTAAATTTTCCGAAGGCATTTATAAAATCTTTTAATGACCAAAATCCAACAAAAGAGTATCCTGATATAGATAAAGCAGCGCTTGGCAAGGTAGAATATAAAGCCGGCTGCTGGGTTAAAGAGATAGGCTTCGATAATTTAAGTCAAAATGTAGTCATAGAGTATGAAGACACAAAGCTTAAAGACAATTTGAAAGAAAAATTTGATTATGTAGTATGTGCCATTCCATTCTCATCCCTAAGAAATGTTAACATTAATCCATTGTTTAGCAATCTGAAAATGAGAGCAATTCGAGAAGTTCATTATACTCCATCACAGAGAACTCTGCTTTTATGTAAGGAGAGATTCTGGGAAAAGCAAGGTATTGTTGGAGGGGGATCCTTTACTGATATGCCAATTGCATCAATTTGGTATCCTTCAGATCATGCTAAATACATTAATAGTTCTAATAATAATGGAAACCAACTTAATAATCTTCCATCAAACGAGCCAGGAGTACTCTTAAGTTCATATAATTTCGGTCTGGATGCTATTCGGTTTAGCAATCTTCCCGAAGAAAAACTTTTTAGCGAGCTGAAAAGAGAAATTGAAATGGTACATGGACTGTCTGTGGGGTATCTTGATAATATAATTGAGGAACATAAGACAGTTTCTTGGGATAAAGAACCATCATTTAGAGGGGCGCTAACCTTTTTTCAACCTGAACAAAAGAGACTGTTTTCATATGCAATGACTCTTCCTGAGTATAACAACAGAGTATTTTTCGCCGGAGAACATATATCTGCAGTTCACAGATGGATGCAAGGAGCTTTGCAAAGTGGAATGAAGGCTGCCAACGATTTAACCATATCCTGCAAAATGCATGGATGATGAATGGAATATTTCAATTTTTAAGCAATTAATACTATTTTAGTATCAATTGCTTGTTTTTTTTGTAGGATTTATTCTAAATAATTGCTACAAAATTTTATTAGAATAGTCTATTATGTACATGCTGATTTGAAATTTACATAATATTTTGTGTTAAAAATTTGATAATTGAAAAAGTAAGTGTATTGTTTTTGCAATTATCTTAAATTAATTAGTGAATTAATTCCTCCTTAAAAATTCATAAAGATACAACTATTTTGAAACCGTGTTATAATCATCTGGGGGCAAAATTAAAGGAGGCACATCTTATGGATAAAAAGTTATCAAAAGATGCATATGGTGGCGTAGCTGGTAAAGACTATGTTCCTTATATTTCTACTGGATCTAAGTCTGGTGGAAACGTTGTAGTATTAACAATCGGTATTATATTAGCAGTTTTATTCGCAGCATCAACTGCCTATTCAGGCATGAAATCAGGTCTTACAGTTGCTGCAGGTATACCTGGATCTATAATAGGATCTGGTTTTATAGCTGCATTCGCTAAGAAAAAAGGTATACTAGGTAAAAACTTAGTACAAGGTATGGCAAGTGGTGGAGAATCAGTTGCTAGTGGTGTAATTTTCGTGTTACCTGCAATTCTTTTAATAGGAGCTAAAGTTAGTTTCATTGAAGGTTTTGCAGTGGGAGCAGCTGGAGTTTTATTCGGTCTTGGAATAGCTTCACTTGTTTACAACTACTTAATCGTTGAAGAACACGGTAAATTAATGTATCCAGAATCAATGGCTATATCTGAAACACTTGTTGCTTCAGAAGGTGCTGGGGATTCAATGAAGTTTATGGGGATTGGTTTTGGAATAGGTGGAGTTATAACTGTTATAACTAGCTCATTCTTAAACTTAGTTAATAATGTTGTAAGTTATGTAAATGAAACTTTTTACAAGTGGAGATTTGAAATTGAAGTAAACCCTCTATTATTAGGTATTGGATTCATAGTTGGTATGGAAGTTTCTGTAACAATGTTTGCAGGAGCATTATTATCTAACTTTGGTATCATGCCATTAATAGGTTATTTTGCTGGACTTGGAAAAGATGGCGTAAATGTGTGGAATAATCCTCATGTTGCTATAAACGCTATGCAAGTTAAGAATATTGCTGGTAGCTATGTAAAATACATCGGAGCTGGTATGATGCTTTCTGGTGGTATAATAGGTGCTATTAAGCTTATTCCTACTATAGTTTCTTCTATAAAAGAAACTCTTAATGCTAAAGGTTCAAAGGGTGGTAATGGGTCATCTATTGCAAACATACTATTACTTGGTGGCATAGTATTAGGTTTTGTAGCTGGATTCATAGCATCTGGTGGTAATGTAGCAATGGCATTACTTGGAGCTGTTTTATCTTTATTCTTATCATTACTATTTGTAATAGTTTCTGGTCGTTTAACTGGTACTATAGGAACTTCAAATCTTCCTGTATCAGGTATGACTATAGCTTCTATAGTTGTTGTAACATCTTTATTCGTTGCAATGGGATGGAAAGATGTTGCTAGCAATAAAGCTTTACTTTTATTTGGTACATTTATAGTTACTGCTATATCAGTAGCTGGTGGTTACTCACAATCACAAAAGGTTACTTATATAATAGGTGGAGACAAAAAAGAAATGGACAAGTACTTTGCTATAGCTGGAGTTCTTGGTGTTGCAGTAGTTGTTGGTACAATATTACTACTTTCAGGCCAACTTTCAATGACTGGAGACAACGTTCCATTTGCATTACCACAAGCTAACTTAATGTCAACATTAACAGCTGGTATAATGTCAGGACAATTACCTTGGGTTATGATATTTGTTGGTGTTGTTATGGGATTGTTCTTATTCTTGTTAAACCTTCCTATAATGGCAATAGCTATAGGATTCTATTTACCAATATCTACAACTACAATAATATTAATTGGTGCATTAGTTAGATTATTTGTAGAAAAGACTTCTAAGTCTGAAAAAGATAAGGAAGCTAAGGTTTCTAATGGTATAAGCTTATCTTCAGGACTTGTTGCTGGAGGTTCTATATTAGGACTTGTAGGTATAATATTCCAAGTATCAGGTCTTGTAAAAGGTACTGAACCAACAGGATTTGCTGGTACAAATGGAATGGCATTTATAGTACTAGCTGCTTTAGTAATAGCTACTATAATACCTATAATGAAGAGCAAGGTAGATAATGCTAAATAATAATGAAGATGTATTAAACATAATATATAAAATATCTGACAATATAAAATATGAGGTTGATGAAGAAGGAATTGTAACTATAATGATAAGACAAGATCATAAAGTGCAAAATTTCTTTAGAAAACTTAAATTCCGAATTCCAGAGTATAGAAAGCTTTCTCTAGATGAATATGGAAGTTGGATATTTTTACAGATAGATGGCAAGAAAAATGTGAAAGCTATTGGGGAAAGTTTAGAAACGAAGTATGGTGATAAGGTTCATCCACTTTATGAAAGATTATTGTTGTTTTTAAACCATATAGACACTAATTGCCACTATATAGAAAAAGTAAATTTATAATATATTTGGTGGCACTTAATTTTAGGTGCCATCCACATATCTAGGTTTATACTAGTTGAAAATTTTATAATTTATTAGATAGTAGAAAAGCATTTTCCTAGTTAGGAGGATGCTTTTTTATTTATTGGAGTCATTCACGAAGGCAGCTCACCTCACAAAGTGTAATGAAAAAAGCTTGTTTTTTTCGTAGAAAGTTACAAAATTTTAGAGATAGTTAACCCTAAATTTTTCAAAAGTTTTAGAAGTTTTACTATTATTTTGTGATACATCTTTATATGATCTTATGTAAAATACAATGCAAATGCAGAAAGATATATTGAAAAGACATTTTGATAAGAATATAATGGTTATCCAATAAAGTGTTTTAGGAGGAAAATATATGAGTATAAAAATGATTCACCATATATGTATTCAAACAGAAAAATATCAAGAGTCATTGGACTTCTATACGAGAATATTAGGTTTTCATATAGTTAATGAAACTTCCAATTTTCATGGAAGAGCTTTTAATACATGGATGAAACTTGGCAGTTTTATGATAGAACTTCAAACGCCAAAGGAAGGTGAAGAATTCAATAAATGGTCTTCTTTAAATGCTGGACCAGTACATATGGCATTTATAGTTGATAATGTAGAAGAAGAATATGAAAGAATTAAATCTTTAGGATATAACGATTTTAAACTGAAGAATGGTAAAGTAGTATATAAGGTACTTGGAGAAAATTTGTTTAAAATAAAGGCTCCAGAGGGAACAGAAATAGAGATGAGAGATACTGATATTGCATAAACTTATTATAAATGAATGACTGAGTCTGGATATATGAAATGTGATTTAATAGAGTATGCTAAAATAAACTATTGGTAGTATGCGTAATAGGCGTAGCATATTTATATGGGAAAATATGTAGTAAGTAATCATAAACAAAACCGTATGTTATATAATATAGCGTATGGTTTTATTATATATAAACTACTTCATATATAAATCTTATTTGGGACAGGTCTATCTAAAATTGAAAAATTTCAATCCGAAATCAATTTTCAAAACTCCTCTGTGTTCTGAGAGGAGAGTTTGAAAATACAAGTTAGAGTATGAAGTGGTTCATCTATATATAAAGTTCCTAACTCAACTGTTAATTTATACATGCCCGAAAATCCCCAAAAGCCGAGATTTTAGAACAAGTATTAATTAAGCTTCGATACAGGAACTCTTAATAATATTAAAATTTTTATATACAAATTAATATTAAGGAAGTGTGTGGTTTTGATTAAGAGAAAGTATGCCAATAAACCAGATTGGACAAGAGTCTTAAAAAGAAAATTTACCACAAGATATTTTAAAAATGCTGATTTTGAAGGCTATGCATCAGTAACTTCTATACAAAAAGTAAGTAAACCATTAATAAAAAACATATTAGGGAAAGATTATTGTTTAGCGGATGATGGGTATATATGGCTTGAGATAATGCCTTTTAAAGGTAATTATTGTATGACAACCATGTATGATCAGAATAAAGAAATAGTACAGTGGTATTTTGATATTACTAGAAAAAAGGGTCTTACTGAAGAAGGAATCCCATTTTTCGAAGATCTATTTCTAGATGTTGTAGTATTACCTGATTCTAATGTCCTTCTACTTGATGAAATGGAACTTAAAGATGCACTTGATAAAGGTGAGATTACAGAACAAGAGTTTAATATGGCATATACGGAAGCTAAAGAAATCATGAAAAATATTGCAGTGGATGTAAATAAGTTATCAGATTTTAGCAATAAGTATTTAAAAGAATTTTTTTAATGTAATGAAATTTATATGTAATTGAGTGATATATCTATAGATAAATATATAAATAAAGCAGTAAAAAATAGGGGAACCAAGTCATAATAGACAAGGTTCTCTTTTGCTATCTAGTAAAATATAAAATTTCTATGGTGGCTAAACCTAGATGTTTCAATAGTTTTAGAAGCTTCTTATGGCTATGAAGTAAAAAGTAAGTTGAACTTTCAACTAAATTAGGATATATTATTAGTTGAAATTTCAACTAATAGGAGTTCCTATGTGGAAACTTAATTTATGCTTGTTCGAAAATCACACACCCATTACTTTTAGCACGTATAAATCAATAGTTGAGCTAGAAACTCTAAAATTAACTGTTGTGAGGAAGTATAATGAAAGAATTAGATTGTAGGGTATTACGATTTTTGGGAACCATATATAGGGCTACAAATTCCAAATCCGATTATAAATATAAGCAATTTGAACTACAAAAAGGACAATATATGTTCTTGACTAGGATTTGTGAAAATCCAGGAATTAATTTTGTGGATTTATCAAATATGTTAAAGGTAGACAAAACTACAACTACAAAAGCAGTGCATAAGCTTATTGATATTGGTTACTTAAATAAAGAACAAGATGAAAGAGATAAGAGAGAATATAAATTGAATCCGACTAAGAAAGGTTTAGAAGTATATGAATTTATACTTGAAGAAGAAAGAAGACAACTTGAGATATCCTTCAAAGGTTTTAGCGAGGAAGAAAAGAAGTTAGCTACGGAATTGATAAAAAGAATGAGCGAAAATATAGAAGAATATTGGATAAAATAAAGAACGAAGAATAGTGAGGAGAGCATGAAAAATTTATTAGGTATGATATTAAGATTGACGCTAGGATTTTTTTTCTGTGCAGCGGGAACTGTAATGGCTTTAAATTCAAAGCTAGGTTTAAGTCCGTGGGATGTATTCCATCAAGGCTTAACAAATGTAATTGGCATAACTATTGGACAGGCTAGTATTTTAGTTGGAATAGTTGTAGTAATAATAGCAAGTATATTAGGAATTAAAGTTGGACTGGGAACTATTGCTAATATGATAGTGATTGGATGCTTCATTGATTTAATAATATATACTAAGATCATACCAGTTTGCAATAATTTAGTTGCAGGAACATTGATGATGCTCGGTAGTCTGCTTGTAAGTGCCATAGGTAGTTATTTATACATAGGATGCGGAATGGGGTGTGGACCAAGGGATGGACTTATGATTGCATTAGTGAAGCTTACTGGCAAACCCATAAGCCTTATAAGGTTTTTTATTGAAATGGGTGCTTTAATAATTGGTTGGACATTAGGTGGTTTTGCTGGAGTGGGAACTTTTATAACAGCTTTTGCAGTAGGATATTGTGTTCAAATAGTTTATAAAGTATTTAAATTTGATGTAAAATCACTAAATCATAGAAATATTAAACAAGGGGTAATATATATTAACCAGTGCTTATTAGGACAAAGCTAATTATGAATATAGCATAGAAAAGCATACTACAAAAGATTATTTATGCATTTTGCAAGAAGATTACTAAGAATAGAATTTCAACAATAATCTTAGAATATAGCTAAACTATAAAACTCTTACCTAAATTGATAGGTAAGAGTTTTATCATATAGATATTTTCTTGTATTATAAATAAGAGTTGATATAGAATTGTGTTGAAATTAGGTTTTTGTAGCGCAATCCCATAAGACCACAACTATTATCAAAAGAAAATATTGCAGATGTGTTAATGTTTTGTAAAAGGAGGAATGACAAATGATAACTAGTAATGTGAAAAAAATACTAGACTATGTAGAACAAAATTTAGATGAAGATTTTTCTTTAAACGACTTGGCAAATAACTGCAATTTTTCACCGTATTATTGTTCTGTTATTTTTCATAAGTTTTTTGGTGAAACTATGAAAAGTTATGTGAAAAAACGCCGACTTGTTTGTGCAGCAAATGAGCTTAAAAGTACAGATAGCAGAATTGTTGATATTGCTGTAAAATACGGATATTCATCACAAGAGGCGTTTTCAAGAGCTTTTTCTTTGATGTTTGGAGTATCACCTAAAAGATTTCGTGAAAATCCTAAGCCCCTTGCTGATTATGAAAAAAATAGTCATCCTCCAATCAAAAACAAGGAGAACACAGCTATGAAAAATGAAACTATTAAAAATGTACAAAGTCAAATTAAAAGAGATTATCCATTTAAAACCTTACATATCTTAAATGGACTCAGTATGCTTAGTTTTTTTCAAAAAAATCGCTTGATCAGTGAAAATGAAGTATATGTTCCATTTAATGAAGCTATGTGCTGGGGAGAAACCTCAGAAAAGGTCTTCTCACCGGAATTTATAGAAAAAAGGACTATCTCTTTAAAATCTACAGCTGAAGAATATAAAAAGATCGTTATAGAGCCGCTAAGACCTTTATTAGACGAAAAGTTTGACATTATTGTTTTGTGGTTTGGCGATGATATGTTCTGTCAGATGAATTTAATAACGATACTTGCCTTTTTGGAACAAATTCATTTTAAAGGTGATGTGCTTTTCTGCATGGCGGAAGAGCAAACTGACACAATGTTACCCAATGCCTTTGAAATCAATATAGAGAATTATTCAGAGATTTATGAAACCATATTATGTTATAGAAAAAAATGTGATATAAAATTACTGCCTGTAACTTATCAGGCGATGAATTTGTATCTTACCTATAGAGAAGAAAATAGTGATATTAAAAAGTATATCAAAAATAATTTAACTAAGGACAATCTTATAAAAGATCTGCTTATATTATTTCCTCAGTATGGGCTTGGAGATTTACAGTATAAATGGATGATTGAAGAGATTAAATAATATTAAAGTGAGGGGAGAAATATAAAATACTTCTCCCCTTACTTTAATTATACCATATTTAAAAAGCTAAATACAGACTGTTTCTTTTTACCCCGTTTTGCTAAGATGTTATAGCGATAGTCTTTAAGTTATGATTAGATTAAGGCTAGGAGCATCTATATTTAAGGCATTGGAGGGGTATTCATGAATAAGAATGACTTAGAATGGAAACTTGAAAATCAGTGGTTAGAAGCAGTGCTTAAAGAAGCTCAAAAACAGTTCAATGAAAAGGTGGATTTTAAGGAAAAATTCAAAAAAGATGCTATTGAAACTCAAAGACAACTATGGCAAGATTTAGGTTCAGTTTCTATAGCAAATGGAATGGATCAGATTGTAGAGTTTATGGAATTTATAGATGTCATGAAAATCCAAAAGAGAAAACATGAGCTAAGTAGAAAATTCCAAGAGAAGTATGAAAGAATAGTTGAATCTCCTTATTTCGGAAGAATCGATTTTTTAGAAAAAGGAGAGGAGAAAGAGGAAAAGTTTTATATTGGAATCTCAAACCTTACTGATGATAATTACGATTTTCTTGTTTATGACTGGAGAGCACCAGTTTCAAGCATGTTTTATGACTATGAGATTGGAGAGGCTATGTTTGAATGCCCTGAAGGTATAGTGGAAGGTAACCTTACCTTAAAAAGACAGTATAAAATTAGTAACGGAAAAATTGACTATATGTTTGATAGTAATCTTAAGATAGATGATGAAATACTTCAAGATATCTTAAGTAAGAACACTGATAATAAAATGAAGACCATAATAACAACAATTCAAAGAGAGCAGAATAAAGTAATCCGTAACGAACAATATAAAAACTTGATTGTTCAAGGTCCTGCAGGAAGTGGAAAAACATCTGTTGCTCTCCATAGAATTGCTTATCTCTTATATAAACATAGGGATAAGATAACCCCTCAAAACATAGTGATATTTTCCCCGAATGAGATTTTTAATGATTATATTTCTAATGTTTTACCAGAGCTTGGGGAAGACAATATGAACCAAACAACCTTTAAGGAATATATGCATAATGCCTTAGGTATTGGCTTTAAAAAGGAAAACTACTGCGAGATGATGGAATATATTTTGGCTTCAAAGGATGAAGCTAGTTATGAAGAAAGAATAAATAATATTAAATATAAGGCCTCCATGGAATTTATAGATGTACTAAAGAAATATGTTGTTTATGTTGAAAATCTTGAAAGAGATTTTAGAGACATAAGTTTAAGAGGGAAATTAATAATATCCTCTGATGAAATAAATAAATTATTTTTTAAGGATTATTCTGACCTTCCACTAAAAAGAAGGCTTCAAAAGATAAGAGAGAGAATTCTTTTCCTTGTAGAACCTTATGAAAAACTTTGGATAGAAGAAGTGGCTCATGAACTAAAGGAGACTGGATCATATATAGATAAAAATGAAATCAACGAGAAAAGTAAAGCTCTTGTAAAAGCAGAAATGAAAGATCTATACTATTCAATCAATAGGAGTACAGAGTTTAATTTATTAGATATTTATAAAAAGCTTTTCGAGAAATTAGAGGCATTTGCTAAAAGTTCAGACTCTGAATACAACGAACAAAAGCTTTACGAGATTAAGCGCTATACTTTAGAAAATCTAAGAGGTAAAGTATTAAATTATGAAGATCAATCACCTCTTTTATATCTTAAAGGAGCTTTAGGAGATCTTCCTAAGACCTCATCAATTAAATATGTAATTATAGACGAGGCACAAGACTATACGCCTTTGCAATATGAAATATTAAATCAACTGTTTAGTCATGCAGATATGACCATATTAGGAGATCTAAATCAATCGATAAACCCATTTATGAACGTAGGGGATTATAAAAATATTGCAAAGATATTCCCTGAGAATAATACTTGCATAATAAATTTAAGCAAAAGTTATAGATCCACCATTGAAATTACAAGATTCTCAAGAAAACTTTTAAATCAAGAAATTACAGATGGATGTGTAGAAAGAAGTGGAGAAGAGCCTTTACTTCTTGGTTTTTCTAACGATGATGCAATAAAGGAAAGACTTCTTAGTGATATAAAAATATATAAAGAAAAAGAGTACCAATCCATTGGAATAATAACGAGAACTAAAAAAGAAGCTCAAGAGGTATTTAACTTCTTAAAAGATAAGATTGATGTGAAATGCATAATGAAGGATGATGACGAATATGTAAGTGGTATTTTGGTAATTCCAGCATATCTAGCCAAGGGATTAGAATTTGATGTGGCACTTATATATAATGTAGGAAATGAAAATTACAAAAGTGAAGAAGAAAGACTTCTACTTTACACAGCATGCACAAGAGCGCTTCATGTTTTAAATGTATATTATTCAGATAAGCTTACACCTTTGCTTGATTTTTGATATAATTAATTAATAATAGATGATAAAGATGAAACACTTCAAACCGAAAACTATTTTCAATATTGAAGTGTTTCATCTAAACTTAAACAAGTGAAAAGGGAGTGAATTCATTGAAGCAGGAATTTAAAGCAATTATAAAGCAGGTTGAAAATAAAGATGCAGGTTTTGTTGAACCACCATTTGATGTTCAAGAAGTGTTTGGTTCAAAGCGTGTGAAAGTTAAAGCTACCTTCGATGGTATAGAATATAGAGGATCTGTTGTAAATATGGGCGGCTGCTATATGCTTGGGTTAACAAAAGAGATTAGAAATAAAATTGGCAAAGGCTTTGGTGACGAAATATTTGTTACGATAGAAAAAGATGAAGAAGAACGTACTGTAGAGGTTCCTGAAGATTTCCTAACAGCAATGAATGGCAGTGAAACAGCTGTAGCTACCTTCAATTCTCTTTCATACACAGGAAAGAAGGAATACGTAACTTGGATTACTTCAGCTAAGCGTGAAGAAACTAGACTTGATCGTATTAATAAGTCTGTGGCCTTACTTTCAGAAGGTAAGAAGCTGAGAGGCTAATATCACATCAATTAAAGCATTTATTTAAAAAAATATTATTACCTCTTGTAAAATTCGACAAATTACACTATAATTTAATAGGAAATCATTTTGCAAAATTAAATAGGTTCGATATATCGCCGACAAATATGGGTTGGCAGTTTCTACCGGGTGACCGTTAATTACCCGACTATCGAGAAGTTGATTAAGAGTTTGAATTTTTAGTACATAACTCGTAATTAAGTATTTTCGATAGGTTGAGACTTTGTTTCAATCTATTTTTTTATTCTTTAAGAAACTATATCAATTATAAATTAATTTTTGAACAAGCTTAGGTATTATATTAGATTTAATAAGTTTTTCTAAAAAGAATAGAAAAGAAGAAAAGTGTAACACTTATGAGAATTTTTTATGATAGGTTTAGAAAAAGCGTAGGTGGAAACAATACTAATGAAAGTGATTATATCGAATTATTTAAACATTAGATTTTCTTAAAAAAATATTTTTAAGGAGTTATAGAGATGGAAAAATTTTTCAAGCTTAAACAATATGGTACAAATGTACGAACTGAAGTTATCGCTGGTCTTACAACATTCTTTACTATGGCGTACATCATTTTTGTAAATCCAAGTATTCTGCAATTAGCAGGAACTGCGGACAACCCTTTTAACCCACAAGGTATATTTGTTGCAACAATTATATCTGCAGTGGTTGGTACACTTGTTATGGGTCTTTTTGCTAACGTGCCTTATGCATTAGCTCCTGGTATGGGATTAAATGCATTCTTCACATTCACAGTATGTGGAACTATGGGATTCACATGGCAACAAGCTTTAGCAATGGTATTTATCTGTGGCGTTGTAAACATAATTATAACAGTTACAGGACTTCGTAAGATAATTATACGTTCTTTACCATCAGTTTTACAAAAAGCAATAGGTGGTGGTATTGGTCTATTTATAGCATATATAGGGATAAAAGACAGTGGTCTTTTAAAATTCACTGCTGATCCTGGGACATACTTATTCTTGGGAAAAACTCCTGCTGATGCAACAGTTATAACAAATTCATCTGCTGTTCCAGCACTTGTTAACTTCTCAAGTCCTTCTGTGCAGTTAGCACTACTAGGAATTATTTTAATACTTGTTCTTATGATTTTAAGAGTTAAAGCAGCTATTTTAATAGGTATTACTTCAATAACTGCTCTAACATTTATAGAAATTGCTTGTGGCGTTAATCCTGGCGTTTTTGGATTCCATGCAAAAAATGCACAAGAGTTTTTCTCTTCAGCAAATATATCACTTAGCGGTATAGGAACTTCTATTGGTGCAGTTAAATACACAGCTTTCAAGATGGACTTCGCTGGACTTTTTGCTGATGGTGGTAAGTTATTACTTGCGATCACTGCTATGATAGCATTTATCCTTACAGATATTTTTGATGCACTTGGAACATTCATCGGTACTGGTCGTCGTGCAGGTATATTTGATGCAGAAGACGAAAAACTTATGCTTGAAGGTAAGGGAGTTAAGTCACGTTTAGATAAGGCTTTATTCGCTGATTTAAGTGCTACAATAGTAGGTGCATTCTTCGGAACATCAAATACTACTACATACGTTGAAAGTTCAGCTGGTATTGCTGCTGGTGGTAGAACAGGTTTATCATCAGTTGTAACTTCAATAATGTTCTTAGTATGCTTAATCTTCGCTCCAGTAATCGGAATTATACCTTCAGTTGCTACAGCTCCTGCACTTGTAGTTGTTGGTATCCTAATGATGTCTTCTATCGGAGAAATCGACTGGAAAGACTTAAGTGTAGCATCAGTTGCATTCCTTACAATTGCACTTATGCCGTTTGCTTATAGCATCACAACTGGTATCGCATTTGGATTTATAAGCTATGTTATAATTGCTATTGTTAAGAAGGAAACAAAGGGAATACATCCAGTTATATATCTATTCACTGGCTTGTTTATATTAAACTTTGTATTATTAGCAATTAGAAATCTTTAATTATAGTTCACAAAGTGCCGTAAAACTTAGGTTTTACGGCACTTTTTATTTGTTTTAGAGGTAATTATTATTCAATTAAATCACTCAAGAGACTTTCTTCAGTGATTTTTTATAGCCTAACTTTAGCAAATTAGGAACAGTTTTATTATATCTGCGATGTTATACTATAATTACCACGTGGGGAAAGGGTCGATGAGATTTTGAATTATAATGATGCAATGGCACTATGTATTGAGTTCATTGAGAAAAATATTAAAAAGTAAACCAATGATATTAAAAGCATCATTGGTTTATGTTATAATTTTTTTGAACTAAATTATTGAATAGGGTTAGGATATATTATGTATTTTAGAATCCTATCTTATTTTTATAAAGAATATAATTGAAAAAAGAGGTATATATTGTGATAAAACCAATTGTAAAAGATATATTATTTTTAGGACAAAAATCAGAAGAGGCAACTAAAAATGATATAGTGATAGTTGATGATTTAATAGATACATTGAGAGCAAACTTAGAAAATTGTGTTGGATTGGCTGGTAATATGATTGGAGCAAAAAAGCGCATATTGGTATTTACTGTTGGCAACCTTATTGTTCCTATGATAAATCCAGTAATATTAAAGAAAGAAAAGCTTTATGAAACAGAAGAGAGTTGTTTATCTTTAATTGGCTTTAGAAAGACAAAGAGATATGAAATGATAGAGGTGGAATATCTTGATAGAAATTTTAAGAAGCAAAAGCAAGTTTTTACTGGGTTTACAGCACAAATAATACAACATGAAATGGATCATTTTGAAGGCATAATAATCTAAAGTATATATTAAGAATGATTTTGAGAGGAGGGTGACGATGAAATATACTTATATTAAATCCTATAAAGATAATGATAAAATGCGTAAAAGCCTTAATGAGTTAACTGAAAGGACTTTTGGCTTTAACTTTGAAAACTGGTATTCAAATGGTTTCTGGGGAAATAAGTACATTCCACATTCTTTGGTAGATGGTGATAAGGTTATAGCTAATGCTTCTGCTAATATAATGGATTTCGATTTAGATGGTACACAGAAACATTATATTCAAATCGGTACAGTTATGACAGATAAGGATTATCGCGGCCAAGGTTTGAGTCGTTACCTGATACAGAGTATTATAGATGAATATAAAGAAAATTCAGATGGAATATATTTATTTGGAAATGATAGTGTTGTAAATTTTTATCCTAAGTTTGGATTTACGACAAGTAAACAATATCAGTATAGCAAAGATATTTATTCAAATAATATAAATAAAATACAACAGGTTAATATGTCTGACGAAGGCGCATGGAATGACTTTTTCAAAACTGTGAGCAATAGTGTAAGTAATGATAGGTTCACTATGAATAATCCAGGATTGATTGCATTTTGGACAAGATGGAGCGACTCAGTCTATTATTCCGCTGAACAAGAGGCTTACATTATCGCTGACATAAACGGAGATAACCTTTATGTTAATCAAATAATTGCATGCCATAGAGTGAACCTAGAAACGGTAATCAGTTCTTTTGGTGATGGTATTAAAAAGGTTACGCTTGGATTTACACCCTATAATGCAACTGGGTATACCATTAATGAATATCACGAAGATGATTGTACGTTGTTTATTCTCGGAAAAGATTTAGAAAGCATAGAAAATAAAAAACTAATGTTTCCAGATTTATCTCATGCTTAAGCTGAATATATTATGAAAATCCTTTTACAACTATTAATTGTAAGAGGATTTTTTTCATTTAAGGATTATTTAATAATTGGTAAATTATAATGAATTCATAGTGATTGATGTGCACTTTAATCTTAGAGCAATAAAAGCTTCTCTGAGTTCTGAAAGTAGGCTTAGGATAAAGTGTAAGTCAGTGTAAAAGATTTGTGGAGGGAAAAAATGTTTTTTAGAATATTAAAAAAGGATTTCAAACGAAAGAGATCAATGAACATTATTCTTTTATTATTTATCATAATGGCAACAACCTTTTTGGCTAGTAGCGTAAATAATCTAATAGCGGTATCAAGATCAGTTGGCTATTTCATGGATAAAGCTAAAACTCCTGATTATATTATTTCTACTTATGATAGGGGAGAAAATGAAGAGTTATATAAATGGCTTAATTCTTCTAAGCTTATACAGTCTTATGAGATTGATAAAAGTACTTTACTTTCTAAGGATAATATCAAAATAAAAACAGGGGACACCCTTAGGGAGTTTGATCCTTATGGACAAATTTTATTTCAAGCTCAACCACATAAGTATGGGAAAATGCTAAATGATAATGGAGATGAAATTAATTTGAAAGCTGGAGAAATTGCTTTTTCATTGGATGATAAAAGAAAAAATAATCTAGAAATTGGAGATAAAGTCGTTGTTACACTTGGGGATATCAGAAAAGAACTTACAATAAAGACGTTTATAAAAGATGCTCTCTTTGGATCAAGCATGGTTGATATGAAGAGAATCCTCATAAGTGATGAGGATTATGAGGTTTTCAAAACTTATAAAGATGCAGGTGCTATAAATAACTATTACATTATTTCAAAGGATACAAAGGCTTTAGAAAAAGAATTTAAAAGTATAGAGTGTAGTACAATAATCAGTTTTGACAAAGCATTTCTAAGTACTACTTTTATTCTGGATCTGATACCATATGGAGTTTTAATTATAGTAAGTCTTTGCCTTATTTTAATAGCATTTTTGATTTTAAGGTTTACAATAGTTTTTACCTTGCAGGATGATTTGAAAGAAATAGGAGTGATGAAGGCCATTGGTCTTAGAAACTTTGATATAAAGAAGATTTATTTAATAAAGTACTTTGCAATAACAATAATCGGTGTAGTAATTGGCTTTGCGGCAAGCTTCCCTTTTGGAAATATCTTTCTTAATCAATTTAAAGGAAACATTTTAATGGAGTCTTCCTTTGGAAATATGGCTGTTAATATGGGATGTTCTATCTTTATAGTATTTATGGTTATTTTATTCTGCTATTCATGCACAAGAAGGTTGAACAAGTTCTCAACAATAGATGCAATCAGAAATGGAAGTAATGGTGAAAGTTTTAAGGGGAAATCAAGATTAAAACTTAAAAGTTGCACAAAGGTTAAAGCACCTATGTTTATTGCCTTAAATGATATTTTATGTAATCTTAAGAGATTTGTGGTTTTGATTTTAACCTTCTGTATAGGAACAGTTTTAATTATTATCCCTTTAAACACAATAAATACTTTTAAGGATGATAATATTATTAGGTTATTTGGGTGGAATAGAAGTGATGTATTTATTCAAACTGATAAGATGGATAAGTATACAATGGGAGCAAACAAAGAAGAGTATATAAGAGATATGGACAGTCTTACAAGCTCCTTTAAAGATAATGGTATAGATATAAAGCTTTATGGAAGTTTAATTTATAGACTTAAATTTTATGTTGAAGATAAAGATGATACTTCCTCATTAATGGCCTTTCAGACTATAAAAAATGATGAAAATAATGTTGCTCTTTTAAAGGGTAAGATGCCAGAATTAAAAAATGAAGTAGCAGTAACTGAAACCGTGGCTAAGAAACTCAAGGTTTCAGTTGGAGATACAATTTATACACAAATAGGTAATGAGAAAAAAGAATTTATTGTAACAGGTTTATTTGAAAGTATGAATAACATGGGTGAGTCAGTAAGATTAAATCCTAAGATAGATATAGATTTTAGTTATTTAGCGGGAGTTGGGCCTTTTCAAGGAGATTTCATAGGAAAGGAAAAGCCTGAATTTTTAATGGACAAATTAAAAACTAAATACCCAAGTTACACCTTTCAAAATTCTCAAGAATATATTTCGAAATATATAGGAGGCTCTATAGCTCAGCTTGATACAATGAAAAATCTAATAGCGTTAATAGTGGTATGTATAAATGGTTTGATTACAGTTTTAATGGTGAAAACATTTATAACTAAGGAAAAAGGTGAGATAGCGATGCTTAAAAGTGTTGGTTTTAGAAATAGCTCTATTAGATTTTGGCAGACAGGTAGAATCAGTATAGTTCTTATTGTGGCAATTGCTTTAGGGATTATAATGTCAAATTTCCTTGGGCCTTTAACAATAGGTCAAGTATTTGCGGTACTTGGTGTTCATAACATTATATTAAAGGTAAATCCATTGGAAGTATATGGCATATATCCGATTATGATTTTAGTAGTTACTACAGCTATAGCATATTTAAGTGCTGGAGCTGTTAAAAAAGTAGATTTAAAAGAAATAAATAATATGGAATAAGGTAGGGGTTGAAATGAGTTCATTAAAGGTTAGAGATTTATGTAAAACTTATATTATAAATAAAATACAAAATAATGTTTTAAGAAATATAAATTTTGAGATAAACGAAGGCGAAATGATTGCTATCATGGGACCTAGTGGTTCTGGTAAATCAACTCTTCTATATGTAGTTAGTGGGATGGATAATTTAACTGCAGGAAAGGTGGATTATTTTGGTAAAGAAATCAGTGCTTTTAGTGCAAATGAAATCAGTGATTTGCGACTGAATGAAATGGGATTTATTTTTCAACAAATGTATATGTTAAAAAATCTATCTATATATGATAATATTATATTACCAGCATATCAGTCAAAAAATGGTAAGAGCAAAAAAGAAATCAATATCCGAGCGAGAGAGCTGATGAATAAGCTTGGAATAAGTGAGATTGCAGAAAATGATACAAATCAGGTTTCTGGTGGACAACTTCAAAGAGCATGTATTTGCAGAAGCTTAATTAATTCACCAAAGATGATTTTTGCAGATGAGCCTACAGGCGCTTTAAATCAGCAAAACTCAAGAGAAGTTATGAGAGAGCTCAATAAAATTAATGAAGATGGTACCACGATTATGCTTGTTACCCATGATATGAAGGTTGCAGCTAAGTGTAGCAGGATAATGTATATTGAAGATGGAACAATAAAAGGTGAAATTCATCTAGGAAAATTTATTGAAGATAATAATTTAAAAGATAGAGAAAGAAAGGTCAATAATTGGCTAATGGAGATGGGATGGTAATATGGTAGATTTGCTGCTGGTAGAAGATAATTTAGAACTTGCAGATTTAATTTGTACTTTCTTAAAAAAAGATGGCTTCAGCATTATAAATGTGGATAGCGGAGAAAAGGCAATGGAGTTCTTAGAAAAAGATATAGCAAAAATTGTGCTTTTAGATATAATGTTGCCAGGCATTGATGGGTTTACAGTTTGTTCAGGCATTAGAAAAAATCATAATGTGCCAATTATAATAATGAGTGCAAAGATCGATAAAACCGATAAGATAAATGGTTTTACCCTTGGGGCAGATGATTATATAGAAAAGCCAGTGGATGTGGACATTTTAAGTGCAAAGGTTTCGGCGTTGATGAAAAGAAACTATGAGCTTAAAGTAGAACGTACCATTATAAATTCAGGTGCTATTTCAATTAATAAAAATGCAAATGAAGTTTATCTTGATGGAAAGCTAGTAAATATGACTTCAAAGGAGTTTGAATTATTACTTCTACTGGTTGAAAATCCAAGAAAGACCTTAAATAAAGAATATCTTTTTAATAAAATATGGGGAGCAGAAAGCTTTAGTGAAAACCAAACATTAACGGTTCACATAAAGATGCTTAGAGATAAGATTGAACAAGACCCAAAGAAACCAAAAAGGATAGTGACAATTTGGGGAGTAGGATACCGGTATGAAGAAGTTTGATAAGCTAGTAGCTGTTTTTCTTGCAGTGTATTTAATAATATCACTTGGGTTACTTGTATTATTTCAAGGTATCGATAAGAGGGAAAATAGTGAATATAAAGTAGAGATAAACAGGATATATTTTGGCTTAGTAAAAGGTAGCTCTTTTACTGAGCCTGATTTAAGTTCATATGAATTTATAAAATCTGTATCTTTTTTACCTGAGTATCTAAGTAAAAGTAATGAAAATCTTGATAAATTTTATAAAAGCAATAATGGAATGGAATATGAAATAAAGCCTTGGTATGATGGAGATAAATTATTAGGCTTTTTGAGGTTTGATTATATTAATAGCAAAGTTGACAATAGCTTTTTATTAAAAGTAGAAATCATACTATTAATGTTTGTTGTAAGTATGATCTCAATCCTTTTATATATAAGAAATTCAATTATCAAACCCTTTAATATTTTAAGTGAAATGCCTTATGAATTATCAAAGGGAAACTTTAAAGGGGATATGAAAGAAAGTAAAGATAGATATTTTGGTAAGTTTATTTGGGGAATTAATCTTCTAAGAGAAAACTTAGATTATCATAAGATAAAAGAACTTAAACTCCAAAAGGAAAAGAAACTTTTGCTGATTTCCATTTCCCATGATATACAAACTCCTCTTAACACCATAAAGCTCTATGCTAAGGCAATAGCAGAAGAGGTTTACGATACTGATGAAAAGAAGATACTCGCAGCAAAGCAAATACAAGAAAAATCTTTGGAAATAGAGAACTTCGTAAGAGATATAATAAAGACAACTAGTGAAGAGATTCTTGAGATTGAAGTTGTAGATGGTGAATTTTATTTGAAAGATTTAATAGATAAGGTAATATTGACTTATAAAGAAAAGTGTAATTTAAAAATGATAGATTTTATGGTTGAAGGCTACAATAATAAATTAGTTAAGGGTGATTTGGATAGAGCCTTTGAAGTTATAAGTAATATACTAGAAAATGCCTTTAAATATGGTGATGGTAAGGAGATAAAAATCTCTTTTTTTGAAGAAGATTACTGTCAACTTATTAAGATATTTAATACAGGGGATGTAGTAAGTCAAAACGAATTTAATCACATCTTCGATAGCTTTTACAGGGCCAGCAATTCAGAAGGAAAACAGGGAAACGGTCTTGGACTTTATATCTGTAAAAGTATAATGGAAAAGATGGATGGAGAAATTTTTGCAGAATGCGAAAAAGAAGGTATGAGTTTTACTTTAGTATTTAGATAACCTTAAACCAAGTAATTCCATATTTAATATAATATTAGAATTTATAAATTTCGAGACTCTATAGATATTACAAAAGCTAAGGCTCTTACTTTAACGGTAGGAGTTGTTTTAATGTGGAGAAAAAATATTAATGAGCATGCTGTATGATTAATAAAATCTTGAAATACTGCTTTAACCTACTGAAAAAAACTTATTAAGTTGCTTGAGTTTCTAATCCACTTTTTGATATTGATGAAATTTCATAGCAATGCACAATACCAAAAATAAAATTACCTTTTTCATCATATATTGGAGAGACGCTTACCTCGTTACAACCAATTGGGTTTCCTTTTTTATCTATAAAAAATAGGTTGATTTATGTATTCTGTTAGAATATCAAATTAAGCTTGTTGAAAACTTAGAAATTAAACTATAGCAATTTTTAAATATACATATCAGGGTTATACCGCACATCTACTTTTATGGTTAAATATGGTATGATAATGCTGTAAGATATATGAAAGTAAAAATAATAGATATATGAAGAGTTAAGGGAGGATACTAATTTATGAGAAACTTATTCTTAATTACCACAGCAAAGCCATCATTCCATGCAATGTCTGTAAGATAACGCATGGTGATGTTTTCATTGAACAATACAGTCACCATGTTCATTCTAATAAGAATAAAATTAAGTTATAGGCAGATGTTGCATCCTTAGATTAAAATTTTAATTTTAAGGAGCGGATTAGAATGAATTACAAAAATGGTATAGAGGTACTTCCACAGGAGTTAATAGCTGAGATACAAAAATACATTAGCGGTAGTTTGATTTACATTCCACAGGCGGAAAATATGCGTAAGGAATGGGGAGAAGTATCTGGAGTAAAGGAAGAAATACGTATTAGAAATTGTGAAATTAAAGAGAAATTCTTAAAAGGGCTTAAAATTGATCAATTAGCAGAAGAGTATTGTCTTGCTATTGAAACCATTAAAAAGATTGTATATAAAAAGTGATAAAGATGTATCACTTCGATCCGCAATCTATTTTTAAAACTCTCACGGTTTCTGGTGAGAGAATTTAAAAATAATAAATTTTATTACGAAGTGGTACATCCATAAGAAAGCTGTTCAGGAAAAAGTAAAATTTCTTGAACAGCTTTTATGTATTAAATAATTATAGGTAAAGCATGCATATAAATTAATCTAAATCTCAAGTAAACTAAAGGTATATACATAGAGAGCTTATAGGGGGTGGGAAGAATGGCACATGTGCTAGTGAAGCCACATATGAACTATGATGAAGTGATAAAACTTCTAGAAGAGCTTTTAGAAGAACCAATTGAGAAGATTGAGGAAGCACCTACAGGCAAGGTAAAGAAGGTTTATTTTTTTCAATACAAAGATAAAGAGTATGTAATTCGTTTTTCGGATGATGATATGGAATTTAAATTTGAAAAGTATTTGCAGGAAACTTTGCGAGGAAAAAAGTTCCCTTTGCCTAAGTTTCTGTCTTGTGGCATATATAATAACTTATATTATGCTATTTCGGAAAAGGTGGCGGGAAATTCAATTCATACATTAGATGAAAAAGAATTGAAAGCTGTCATGCCAAGCGTTATAGAAACTCTAATCAAACTTCACTCAATAGACATAACGGCTTATGAAGGATATGGATGGTTGGATTATAAAATGAAGGGGACTTTTAATATATTCTTCGAATTTTTGCAAAGCTTCTTTTCCAAAGATCAAGAGGGATTTTGGCAAGGGTGGTATGAACTGTTTAGTGAAAGTTTTCTAGATTATAATGTTTTCAATGCATTATATGAAAGAATGATGGAATTAGCAAAATTCTGTGAAGGACGAAGATATTTAACACACTCAGATTTTCATTATAGTAACATCATTATTAATAATTCGGAGATTGCAGGAGTAATTGACTGGGGAAAAGTAAGTTATTGTGATTATATCTTTGATATTGCAACTCTTATTTTAGAATTTCCAGATTATAATCTTTTAGAAAAATTTCATACTTTCTATAAAGAAAGTAACTTTGATACATCTAATTTTACAGAGAGATTTCTCTGTGCAGCAATTTGTAACAGTCTTGATGGAATGAGGTTCTGGGCAAAGTTTGGAAGACAGGAGGCATATAAGTCTATTCTAGATAATATTTTAATGATTCTAAATAAATATGATTTTAAGTCAGAATAGTTTTAAGGGGGATCAATATGAGTGATATGACATTTACAGTAGATGAAGCTATAGAGTTTTCAAAACATGGTAGAATTGAAGAATGGGTACATCTATTTTTAAATTCTGTTGGAGATAATGTTCCTTTTTCAGAAGGATTAAAGCTCGAGAAAAGGTATTGGACAGGTCCATTACTTATAGACTTAGCCAAATTAAAAAGGTGCTGTGGTCCAGAAGCTGATATGGAGTATTTTAATGCTTCAGAGGAATGGGAAGTTGAAATAGATAAATTTAGAAAGCTTATTCATAATGGCTGGAAGATGCCACCTCTAATAGTACAACATGAAGGAAAAGAACTTAAAGTAAACGATGGAAATCATAGACTGGAAGCTATGAAGAGAGAAGACATTGAGAAATGTTGGGTTATTATTTGGAATACTCATTATCAGGATAATATTAATGATTTCAAATAAGCTAAAGATTTTTATATATGTAAAGCTGTATGTAAGAACGGTGTTGATAATTTTTGAAGAGAACTCTATTAATGTATTCTTATGCTGAGACTTAAGTTATACCTAATCGATAATACTGATTTCTGGACATTAGTGGATAAGTATAACTTATAAATGTATTCAGACTCATACGTTATTAGTGGGCTGGGAACCAAGTGCCGAATAGTAAATAAAGTCAATTTATAGTTTTGGATACAAGGCAGCTGAAGAAAATATCTTTAGCTGCTTTTTTATAGAATTACCTTTCTAGACTGTCTATAATAACTTTTGCGCATTCTCTGGCACCATTTTCAGTAGATATGTCTTTTGCTAGATTTTTTGCGTTTTGAATAATTTCATCCTTAAGAGAATATTTAATAGCTTCAGCAAGATTATTCGAAGTTAACTTCTTTATAGGAATAGGTTTTGAACCAACGCCTAAGTCATAAGCTCTATGTGCCCAGGCATGTTGATCATTAGCAAAAGGTATAATAATGCTTGGTACACCAGCAGCAAAGCCAGCGGCGGTTGTCCCTGCTCCTCCGTGATGGCATACTGCGGCCATTTTGTCAAAAAGCCAAGAGTGAGGTATACTGTCTATAGCAAGTA
Source organism: Clostridium fungisolvens (assembly GCF_014193895.1). Classification (NCBI taxonomy): domain Bacteria; kingdom Bacillati; phylum Bacillota; class Clostridia; order Eubacteriales; family Clostridiaceae; genus Clostridium; species Clostridium fungisolvens. Next base: position 1,893,346 of record NZ_BLZR01000001.1, read on the forward strand.
TATTGCTAGGTACATTATCAAGCTTGCCCATTCCGCATATAATTCCGCGCTTGTTAGCTTTTGAAAGAGCCTCCATAATAAGCTTGGATAGTGTTTCTTTCTGATCTTCATGGAATACGCTTCCGAACCCAATATAAACAGGTTTTTCACCAGAACTTAAGAAATTGGCTAATTCCTTTGAAGGAATATATTCTGTTGTCTCCTTTACAAACCAATATCCATATTGATGTATATTCTCATTCCAGTCTCTTGGTCTTTTGAAAACAAAATTGCTACAGGATATAACAGCAGGTTGTTTTCTGTCTGTATGACGCTCATATGGCTTGCCAAAGTTTTTTGGAAGTCCACCGAATTCTTTCTTCCAAAGGTATTTCACTGAATTGTTTGATGCTAACCATAGCATGCTTTGAAGCATATGATAGCTAACCGTATTTTTAAAAGGGGTAGACTTAACTCTACCGTACTGAATAACAGAGGTCTGTTCTTTGGTTTTGTGAATGGGGAACGGAGATGCTAAAACAGAAGGGATGCCAAGTCTTTCGGCAGCAAAATAACCTATGGTGCAGCCAGGATGGTAAATAATTAATTCGCTTCCATCGCAGGCAGCGTATAATTCATTAGCTATTGATAGACCGTAATTTTTCATTTTATTGAAGGTTAGAAGCATCTTCAATGGGTTGTCTGCTGATTGAGCTTCTTTAAGCATATTCTCATCAACATTAAGAGATTTGAAATCTGCATGGATAGGATAAAAATCAATTCCATAGCCTCTAATGAAACCTTCAAATTCTCTCATACCAGTAATACGCACAGCCTTTCCTAATTTGCTAATCTCTTGAGCCAAAGCAATATATGGTTGAAAATCTCCTCTTGAACCTGAACAAAGTATTGTAATCATATGTTATTCCTCCTTGTATTATCCGACAACTTGTTGTATATTCACAGTATAATTGCGTTTTAATCGTCCATCAACCAACAATCAGATGATGAATGTCGGATTTTAATGGTGATAGTGGGAACAGAGGAGGAGGAAAGTATGAAAAAACAATCTGAGATAACTGCACAGACTAGAAGGAACTTAGTTGATGCTTTTTGGGCTTTATATTGCGAAAAGAGGATTGAGAAAATAACAGTAAAGGATATAACACAGAAAGCAGGCTATAATAGGGGGACTTTCTACGAATATTTTGCTGATGTTTATGATGTGTTGGAGCAACTTGAGGAATCCCTTATACCTACAATACATGAATTGCCTCCAATTTCAATTCCAAATCAAAATATAGGAGTGCCTCTTGATATGTTTATGACTCTTTATGAACAGAATAGCAAATACTATTCTGTATTGCTTGGTGACAATGGTGATCCTGCATTTGCAAGTAAGTTAAAAAATTCAACAAAACCTGTAATTAGGCAAGTATTCCTTGAAAACTATAATGTAGATTCTGTAGAATTTGACTTTATCTTAGAGTTTGTTCTTTCAGCTATGATAGGTATAATGAGCTATTGGTTTAGTCAGGACAAAATACTGCCTGCAGAAAACTTAGTTTTGCTAATGTACGATCTTATGGAAAATGGTGTTATGAAGCGTATTCAGAGTAAAAAAATATAAAATATCATTTATAACCGCAACAATAAACGGAGATCTTCATTATGTTTTTGGGGACAAATATTAGAATTTAGAAGCTTTAAAATCAATATAAATTATTT